>JBNKMO010000093.1:0-26322 GCA_050293165.1 Anaerolineales bacterium
TGAAAGAAAAACCGCATTGTCTCAGTTCGCAAGAAAAGATGACTATATTTTTTGCATTCCTGTTTTATATGATTGCTTTTGGGATTGGGTATAAGTCATTTGGTTTATTAGCCGCCGCTTTTTCTCTTATCCCTGTCATGATTGGGGCCTGGTTTTGCGGCTGGCGTACAGGGACTTTGACAGCAATACTTTCAACTTCATGGGGAATCCTTTTCCTTTATTGGGTTGATGGTGACCTGACACAAATGGCAGATGATGCTGTCAGCACGAGAATTATCATTCTCTTCGCTGTCGCCCTGACGATCGGCTTGTTGAGCGATAGTAAACGTCAACTTGAAACCGAACTTAGGGAGCGCAAAGAGGCCGAAAAAGAGTTAGCGGAAACCGACGAGTGGTATCGAAGCATTTTTGACGGGGTCAACGATGCGGTATTTGTCGAAACAGTGGATGGCAAAGTGTTGGATGTGAATGCCCGCGCCTGCGAGATGTTTGGCTGGAGCCGCGCAGAGTTCTTGACGAAAACCGTTCGAGATATGGTGCCACCCGAATATCACGCCCTGCTTGCTGATGGCGAGCAAGAGCCGGACGAAACAGAGTTTGAAACAGTCAACATGCGCGCAAACGGCGAATATTTCCCTGTGTCTGTTTCGGGGCGCTTACACCAAATTGGGGATGAGACACGTTTGCTGATTATTGTTCGTGATATTACTGAAAAACAGCAGATTGAGGATGAACTAAAGAAAAAGCACCAATTTCTCTCGCATGTGATTGAATCGATTTCGAATCCTTTTTATGTAGTTAATGTAGATGATTATTCAATCGAGATTGCAAATTCGGCGGCGCGTGGCAAATATTCCTTGGATGAACGAGTTACCTGCCACTCGTTAAGTCATCATTTGGACGCTCCTTGTAGCGGAGTAGAGCATCCCTGTCCATTGAAGGATGTTCTAAAAACAAGGAGCCCCGTTCGCTATGAACATATCCACTGTGGGGAAGATGGGGTAGAAAGAGTTTTTGAAATTAATGGTCACCCTGTTTTCAATGCAGAAGGCCAGATTGTCCAAATGATCGAATCGGCGCTGGATATTACCGAAAGAAAGCGGGCTGAAGAAAAGGCGCAAATGCTGGGGCGGGCTATTGAACAAGCTCAGGATGGGATGGCAATTGTCGATATGGAGGATAAGATCACCTTTGCGAATCATGTCTGGGCAGAAATGCATGGCTATGAAATCAAAGAAATCATTGGTGAGTCTATGGCCCTTTTTCACACAGCGGAGCAATTGGAAAATGATGTTATCCCATTTAATAATAAGGTACTAAAGGAGGACGCTGCGCAAGGCGAGATAGGACATCAACGCAAAGATGGCAGCGTTTTCCCAACCTGGATGTCTACAGGTATTTTAAAAGATCATAGCGGCGAGGTGGTTGGGATGGTCACCTCTGCGTATGATATTTCTGAACGTAAAAAAATAGAAGAAGAGTTATTGAAATTTTATCGCGCCACAGATCAAAGCCCGGCCGCGATTGCCATCACGGATTTAAACGGAACGATTGAGTATGTTAATCCCGGCTTTACAAGGGTAACCGGCTATAGTTTTGAGGAAGCTTTAGGGCAGAATCCACGCATTTTGCAGTCTGGGGTACATACGAAAAAATTCTATGCTGATTTGTGGAATACGATTGCCTCCGGCAAGATTTGGCGAGGAGAATTCTGTAACAGGGATCGAAACGGCGAGATATTTTGGGAGGCAGCTTCGATTGCCCCGATCATTGATGCAAACGGTAAAATCACGAACTATGTTGCTGTAAAAGAAGATATTACTGAAAAGAAGCGGGTTTTGGCAGAGCTGGAAGAGGCCAAAGAAGCGGCTGAAGCTGCTACAAAAGCCAAAGCGGATTTTCTCGCTAATATGAGCCATGAGATTCGCACCCCTTTGAATGCGATCTATGGCATGACCAGCCTGATGCTGGATACGCCTCTGAACGCCGAGCAGCAGGATTTTATTGAAACCATTCGCGGCGGCAGTGATACCTTGTTGAAAGTGATTAACGATATTTTAGATTTCTCCAAGATCGAAGCCGGCAAAATGGAATTGGAAATGCAGCCCTTTTATGTACGCAGTTGTGTGGAAGATGCCCTTGATTTGCTTGCAGAAAAGGCTGCCGGAAAGATGCTTAATTTAGCTTATTTGATCGATGAGGGTGTCCCGGCTGTTGTGGTGGGGGATATAACGCGCTTACGCCAAATACTGGTTAACCTTTTGAATAACGCGATCAAGTTCACGGACAAGGGCGAGGTCGTCATCCAAGTAAGTAGTTGCCTCGTAGAAAACGATCAATATGAACTGCAATTCAGCGTTCGCGATACAGGCATCGGTATCCCGCAGAACAAGATTGATAAACTCTTCAAGAGTTTTAGCCAAGTGGATACCTCGACGACGCGCATATATGGCGGCACGGGGTTGGGATTGGCGATCAGTCAACAGATTGCCCTAAATATGGGCGGGGCGATGTGGGTTGAGAGCGAGGTGAGGAAGGGCTCAACCTTCTACTTCACAATTTTGGTCGAAGCGCAGGATGATGCCGAGCCGCTTGTCTCAAATGGAGATATTCCCCAACTTTCTGGCAAGCGGATATTGATCGTTGACGATAACGCTACCAATCGTCTGATCCTTACAAGGCAAACCGAAGCGTGGGGAATGCAGCCTCTTGCGCTTGCATCGAGTGTTGAAGCGGTTAGATTGGTTGAAGATGGCAAAGCCTTTGATATCGCCATTTTGGATATGCAAATGCCCGAAATGGATGGTTTTACGTTAGCAAAAAAGATCACACAGATCACAAAGAGTACACTGCCGTTGATCATTCTGACCTCTATAAAACGAAATAAAGTGCGTGCTGGTGATGCTAAAGTCTTGGCTTTCTTGAATAAGCCGATCAAGACATCTAACCTTTATAATGTGCTGATGGGTATTATCAACCTGGTGCCCACAGAGCAAGCAACGCCAAAGAAAGTTGTCAGTATTGATTCGGAAATGGCCGCCAAGCACCCCCTGCGCATTTTGCTTGCCGAGGATAATGTCATCAATCAGAAGGTTGCTCTTAAGCTTCTCTCAAGGCTGGGTTATCGTGCCGATTTGGCAAGTAATGGGGTTGAAGTGATCGAGGCGCTTGAACGCCAGCCTTACGATCTTGTTTTTATGGATATCCAAATGCCCGAAATGGATGGTGATGAAGCGACCAGGCGCGTCCGTGAAAAATGGGCAAAAGATCGACAACCCTTTATCGTTGCCATGACCGCCCATGCTCTTGAAGGTGACCGTGAGAAGTATCTGGCGCGCGGGATGGACGACTATATCAGTAAACCGATCAGAGTGGATGCCCTTGTGAGGGCCCTGGAGAAAGCTGTACCCTTGGATGATTTGCAATGAAAAGACTTCGTTTCGGTTTCGCTATCGAATCATCCTTTTTATATGGGAAAAGCTACGTTTATTAATCCTGTGTTGAATGAAAAAAATCACCACTTGGAAAAACGATTGGAAATAATATTATGTCTGCTATAAAAAAACTTTTTTTGAAAGCAATCTCAGTTCCCAATTTCAAGGACGAAGAGGATGCTCGCCGTCGAAGACAGGTTAATCTTGTTTTGCTGGTGTCAATTGTGGCCGCAACATTTGTTTTTATAGGCATCTTGATGACTGACTTGGTTTCCAGCGAAGCTTTAGACAAACAAACGTTCTCGATCTATTCTCTTAGTATCTTATTTATTGTTGGCTTAATTACTTTATATGCCATTAACCGTTACCTGTCGGGGGCTTGGGCTGCAACACTTCTTGTGCTTTTGTTTGCTTTGGTGATTCCCATTGCCGATGCACCAGAGCAGGTTGCGTATGGCCGTAGCTTAATATTTTTCACTCTTCCTATCATCATTGCAGGGATGGTACTACAGCCCCTGTATAGCTATCTGGCTGCTGGCTTAAGTAGCATCATTGTGATGATTATTAGCATAGGAATATTGCATAGAGCCCCCAGTATTCCCGGTCTCGCCGTGTTTTTTATGCTCGCATGGATATCTCATGTCACATCAGGTGGACTGAAGAAAGCATTAAAAAAAACCAGTATTTCAAATCAGAAATTACGAGAAAGCGAAGCGCAATATCGAGGGGTTTTTGACGGGGTTAATGACGCAATTATCGTTGAGACGCTCTCAGGGGAGATATTAGATGCAAACGAAAGTGCTTGCAAAATGTATGGCTGGCATTATGAAGAGCTTTTGGAAAAAACTGTAAAGGACTTGGTTCCACCAGAATTTCATATCCTGTTACCTCATGAGAACGATGGAGATGTGTTGTCTGAAGAAACACTTGAGACAGTTAATGTGCGTGCAAATGGCGAGCGTTTCCCTGTAGCGGTGAGAGGGCGTATCCAAAAAATAGGTGATGAAAAAAGGCTGTTGGTTGTCGTACGTGATATTACAAATCAAAAAAGGGAGGAGCAGGAACTGATTCAGGCAAAGAATGCGGCTGAGGTCGCAGCTCAGGTCAAGGCTGACTTTTTAGCCAATATGAGTCACGAACTCCGCACACCCCTGAACGCGATTTATGGCATGACCAGCCTGATGCTGGATACGCAGCTAGAAGCTGAACAACAGGATTTCATGGAGACTATTCGACGTGGTAGTGAATCTCTGCTTTCTGTTATTAATCAAATACTCGATTTTTCGAAAATTGAAGCTGGTAAGTTGGAACTTGAAAAACAACCCTTCTACATCCGTAGTTGTATCGAAGATGCATTGGATATGCTTGCCGGAAAAGCCTCTGAGAAAATGATCGATCTTGCCTATATCATTGAGGACAAAACACCTCCCGTTGTGATCGGTGATGTAACTCGCCTTCGGCAAGTGTTGGTTAATTTACTCGGAAATGCTGTCAAGTTTACCGAGAGTGGTGAAGTTGTCGTAAGGGCAAAAGGTTTTATTGCCGAGAACGAGCAACAGGTCATCCAAATCAGCGTTCGGGACACAGGGATTGGCATCCCTGATGATAAGCTCGTAAAACTCTTCCAGAGTTTTAGCCAGGTGGATACTTCGACAACGCGCAAATATGGTGGTACGGGGTTGGGATTGGCAATCAGCAAAGAGATTGTTGAGAAAATGGGAGGCAAGATTTGGGTGGAGAGCGAAGCGGGGAAGGGATCCACTTTCCACTTTACAATTTTTGTAGATGCGGATGCAAATTCCATGCCCATCACACCGGATAAGGTACAGCCCCATCTTGCAGGGAAACGAATCTTGATTGTTGAAGCCAGCGCAACAAATAGATTGATTCTTCTCAGTCAGACCGCAGTATGGGGAATGAAACCACGCGCTGTGGAATCTGAATCTGAAGCCCTCTTATTATTAAAAGAAGGTCAAATATTTGATATTGCAATTCTCGATACACAAATATCTGATACGGATGGCTTTGCGCTGGTAGAAAAGATTCACGACATGAACACAGGGAATACCCATCCAATGATCATCCTCTCTTCGGCCAAGCGTGAGACAACACCCTCTGATGATACAAAAATTGCCGCTTTTCTAAGTAAACCTATAAAAACATCCAATCTTCTCACTGTGTTAACCAATGTTGTTACCGCAGCCTCTGCCAATAAAAAGAGACAGCGAACAGGAACAGGTATTGACCCTACAATGGCAAATCGCCACCCTCTACGCATTTTGCTCGCAGAAGACAATATGGTCAACCAAAAAGTTGCCACCAAATTACTCTCGAAATTGGGCTATCACGTAGATTTGGCAGGGAACGGCGTTGAGGTGATCGAGGCTTTAGAGCGCCAAACCTACGATGTCATCCTTATGGATATTCAGATGCCTGAAATGGATGGCGATGAGGCCACCAGGCAGGTCCGCTCCAAGTGGCCGGAAGATCGGCAGCCGTATATTGTTGCCATGACCGCTCATGCCCTTGAAGGCGACCGCGAGAAATATCTGGCGCGCGGCATGGATAACTATGTCAGCAAACCAATCAGCGTAGACGCCCTTGTTACAGCATTGGAAAAAGCCAAATATATTGATTAACCCTGCGAGATAATTCTCCCCCGTTTTATGAAAGAGATAGAGGCGAGCGTGGTAAACTGGGGGTACCCTAAAAAAGCAACGTCACAACCCCGCAAGGGATGATGACGAGAATCTCAGGAAAAAAACATGCAAAATTATCGTTCTGGTTTTGTCGCCGTTATCGGGCGTCCAAACGTAGGCAAATCTACCCTCATCAACGCTCTCTTGGGGCAAAAAGTCGCCGCCGTTTCGCCACGTCCCCAAACCACGCGCCGTTCCCAACTTGGCATCCTCACCACCGAAGAAGCCCAAGTCGTCTTTGTTGATACCCCCGGCATCCACACCGCGCATCACAAATTGGGGCACGCCCTCAACCAAAATGCCGAAGAAGCCCTTGAAGGTGTCGATTTGATCCTCTGGCTGGTGGATGCGTCCGTCAACCCGACAGAAGAAGACCAGATAATCGCTACTCTTTTGTTGACCTTAAAGAATCGCCCGCCTCTTCTACTTGCCACCAATAAAATAGACAGATTGACCGCCGAAGAAACAGAATCCCGTCAACACACCTACCAAAACATCTTCCCCGAAGCCGATGATGTGATCCCCCTCTCCGCCACACGTGGGGACGGACGCAGCGAGCTAATCGCAGCCATCATCGAACGTCTCCCTGAACGCCCGCCAGATTTCCCCGAAGAACAAGTCACCGACTATTACGAGCGTGATATTGCTGCCGAGCTGATTCGCGAATCTTGCCTGATTTTCCTGCGCGACGAAGTCCCGCACGGCGTCGCCGTCCGCGTGGACGAGTTCACCGAGCGTGGTGATACGGGTGCCTATATCGCAGCAACCATCTTTGTCGAGCGCGAATCCCAAAAGGGAATTGTCATCGGCGAAGGCGGCAAGACCCTCAAGAAGATCGGCTCTGCTGCCCGCAAAGAGATCGAAGCTATGGGCGGACGCAAAGTCTTCCTGCAATTACGCGTAAAAGTGCTCAAAGACTGGCGCAACAATGAGAGCTACCTGCGCCGCTTTGGCTATAACCCGAAGAAGTGACAGAAGCCTGACACCTTTCTTTTCGTTTGTAATTGAGCAGGCTGAATGCTTTTTACTCTTTCGGGCACATGTTGGGATGTGTCGAAACCACAAAATGGTTAAGCAATCTTTTTCTTTGCGGGGAGACTGCCTTGCTAGGCTATCGCCCTCGCGCGATAACAAATAGGGAGTTCCCATGAAAATAAAGCACTTCTATCTCATTCTCGCCATCTTCGGCTTGCTTTTCCCGTATGCACAATTTATTCCTTGGCTGCTTGAAAACGGATTGGACATCAATCTGCTTTTTGAGCAGCTTTTTGCTAACCGCATCTCCGCCTTTTTCGGTTGGGACGTGGTCATTGCAGCAGTGGTGGTGCTGGTCTTTGCTACCGTAGATGGGCGCAAAAATAACGTCCCTTACTGGTGGCTGGCTATTGTTGGTACCTTGAGCGTTGGTGTCTCATTCGGGCTACCACTCTATCTCTTCTTACGTGAATAAAGGAGCCTTCCATGCAGTTCTTACTCATCCTCACATTTCTTGCCGCAATCCTGGATTGGTACGCCGTCTATAAAGGTTGGAAAAAGCTCGAATATTTTCTCAAACCTGTCACAATGATGCTGCTCTTTGGCTGGCTAGTCGGGGCAACAGGCGGTTTGCACGGGATCACGATCTGGTTCGGGATCGGTTTGATTTTTTCAATGGCAGGTGACATCTTCCTGATGCTCCCCAGGGAACAATTTATCGCGGGCTTGGTCGCTTTCTTACTGGCGCACGTTGCCTATATCATCGGCTTCAATGCGAGCTTACCGCCTTTCACGGCTTTGGGTTTGCTTTTTGTGATTGTTGTCGCCGTTATTGGGCGGGGGCTTTATGTCAAGATCGCAGCAGGTTTGGAAGAGAAGAACCTGATCACCTTGCAAAAACCTGTCTTGGCCTATACTGTTGTCATCGCCGTGATGCTGATCTCCGCCCTTTTCACCATCTCCCGCATGGAGTGGTCGCTTAACGCAGCGCTCACCGTCAGTCTCGGAGCAGCCCTCTTCATGCTCTCGGATGCGATTCTTGCATTGAATAAATTCGTCAAGCCGATCAAGAACGGGCGCGTCATGAATATGGCCGCCTATCACCTCGGGCAGATCATTTTGATCATTGGTGTTTGGATGCAGGTGACAGGCTAGCTAAACGCCAAATTATTACAAACTATTAAGATAGTAAAGTATTTTCAATGGAGATAGACATGATTACACCAGAGTTCCTTCTTGCTTCACTAGTTGTTGTCTTAATACCTGGGACAGGGGTTGTTTACACGGTTACTACTGGTCTCACAATGAAGTGGAAAGCCAGCCTTGTTGCTGCTATTGGATGCACACTCGGTATTATTCCCCATATTTTGGCAAGCATATTAGGGCTATCGGCATTACTGAATATGAGCGCACGAGTTTTCTCGGTATTGAAATTTGCAGGGGCCTTTTATTTGCTTTACCTGGCGTGGAATATGTGGCGTGAAGCTGGAACCCTTGAAATCCATAAGAACAACACAGAAACCAGCATTCTGAAAATAATAGCAAAGGCGATTGCAATCAATTTGCTTAACCCTAAACTGACCATTTTCTTTTTTACATTTTTGCCGCTTTTCGTTTCTAACGATTTATCCTCATCTACATCAGAAATGATAATATTAAGTGCCGTGTTTATGGGAATAACTTTTGTTGTCTTTGCCCTATACGGAATCCTGGCAAGTGGAGTCAGTGTCTATTTACTGAATTCTTCTAAAGCAGTCAAACGAATTCAACAGACATTTGCATTAATTCTCGCAGGCTTTGCAATCAGATTGGCATTGAGTGAAAAGTAGCTAAAGCCGCTGAGTTTTCTCGGCGGATTTCGTTTGCTTCAACTTGAACTCAAACTTCTTCCCGAACTTCTCCGCTTTAAGCGCGGCATTGGGGTAATGATGCCCTTTATGGTGTGCGCAGGGGTTCTGTAAGAGGCAGGAGCCACGATATGGGTTGCAAGAAGGGGCGAGGTTGCGTGACCAGATTCACATTCGGGTTAACAAATAATTGCTGATCACGTCCGTTGAGAGAAACCCATATTGTCGCATATACCTCGACTTCTCGCCCCGTTTCTTGGTAGATTTCTGATGCGATAAAGTGGCTGAATTGGATAATCATATCAGGACGCGTTAGCATTTTCTCAATTTGCCACGAGGTAAGATAGTCCTTAAGCTCGATACCCAACATAGTTTGATCAGAAATATCTCTCACTGTAAAGTATCCGAATCCATTCTGGTCGCGAAGTTTCATATGCCATGCGAAACGATGTCCTTCTTCCGTCCAACTCACATTTCCTGGGTAGAGAAGATGCCGAAAGGGGATCAGTAGTTGGAATAGAAAAAAAAGGCCAATGCCTGCCATGAGAAAAAGATTTGAAAGCGACATCTCGCCCCACGTCTCTCTTGGAGCGAGGGCGAGTTCTGATTCTTCATTTTCAACGCTTTCCCTTTTGTAAAAAAACTTAGAAGCGAGGGCCCGAGGCCAACCAGGGTCAAAAAAAACGGTTGTTAGCGCAATCATCATCCAGGGGAAAATGCCAATCGTAAATAAAATTGAGTTCGTTATGTGGAAAAAGAGAACAAACCCAAAAGCGTAGGGGCGTGTGCGTTTGATAAGGAGAAATGGGACAATCAATAAATCAAAGAGCAGACCGCCATAACTGATCAAGAAAACCAGCCACTCCTCTGTAAACCACATCCCAATTCCAGGAAAATATGTGCGTTCTGCCAACCACATTCGCACTGGTTCCCCTTGCAGCCAGTCGAAATTTAGTTTTGCAAGTCCACCATAAAAATAAACAAGGCCTACCATGCCACGCACACTCCACAAAGCCCAAGCGGGACTAGTCTTTTTCCGTAGGCGAGGGCGCAGATAAGCATCCACCGAAAAAGCACGATGACTTGGAATAAAAATAAGCAAAAAACTTAGTAAAGTAACCATGTAAAAATGATTAAGATAGCGCGCCTCTTCTAAGAGGAATACATAGATAAAGCCTAAAAAAAACAAAACAGTAGTCGCCCGATACCACAGGCCCAGCATGATGCAAACCGCCAATAGAGCTAAAACCAAAAAATGCCAGTACATACCTTGCCCTGGCCACGGCTCAATCCACGAAAAACCATAATATTTAAAATTAAATCTCGGTTGAATCCAATAGAGTGCTATCCAATCATTATCAAAATAGCGCCAAACTTCCCACAGCATAATTGTTCCAAAGGCAATCCGAACGAAGGCGAGCGAAGCAATATCAACGGGTGTAAAAAAACGTCTTAAAAGGGATCTCATAACAGTTCCTTCTGTATGGGAAATGGAGGTGGATAATGTGGACGCGTAATTTTACCTTGCCGTTCGTAATAAAACAAAAGCCGCCGAGCAAAACTCGGCGGCTTTTGTTTTATTTCAACTTGAACTCATATTTCTGTTTGAACTTCTCTACCTTCGGTGCGACAACCGCGCGACAGTAGGGTTGATTCGGATTATTGGCGAAATATTCCTGATGGTAACCTTCCGCGACATAGAACTTTTCAAAGGGCGTCACCTCGGTCACAATCGGGCTGCTCCACTGCGGGGCGAGTTCGGCGATAACGCGCGCGGCAGTTTCTTTTTGTTCATCCGAATGGTAAAAGATCGCCGAACGGTATTGCGTGCCAATATCCGCGCCTTGACGGTTGAGGGTTGTTGGGTCGTGGACGGTGAAGAAGACGTGCAGCAGTTCCCCAAAAGAGATGACTTCGGGATCGAAGGTAACTTGCACTACCTCAGCATGCCCCGTTTCGCCCGTACAAACGGCCTGGTAGCTGGGATTAGGCATGGCGCCCCCCGAATAACCTGATTCCGCTTTCACGACGCCTTGCAGATCATTATAGACCGCTTCGATACACCAGAAGCAGCCACCGGCGAGGGTTGCGATTTCTTGAGACATAGAATTCTCCTTTAAAAACACAGGGGCGGGTCTGAGACCCGCCCCTGTACAGTTAATGATATTTTACGCCGCGGGGGCGGGTTCTGTTTCTTTATCGGAAGCAAGTTCCTTCGTAAGGATGATCTCGCCGCCATCGTCCACGTCCACCAGAACGGTGTCGCCATCGACAAACTCTCCAGCCAGTACCGCATCCGAGAGCGGATCTTCGACATGCTGCTGGATGATGCGTTTGAGCGGACGTGCGCCCATTTCGGCATCGTAGCCGAGGTCGCCGAGTTGAGTCAGGGCGACGGGGGTGGCGGTCAGGGTCAGACCGTGTTCAACGAGGCGGTGCGAGACTTTATTCAGCTCTAGCGAGACAATGTTTTGAATATCGGCTTCGTTGAGCGAGCGGAAAACGACCACGCCGTCGAGACGGTTGACAAACTCAGGGCGGAAAACGCGCTTGAGCGTATCTGTGAGTTTTTTGCGCATATCTTCGTAGCCAAGTCGCTCTTCAACTTCTTTATCCTGTTTGAGTTGGAAGCCAAAGGCGCCCTGTTTCTTGATCATATCCGCGCCGACATTGGATGTCATCACGATGATGGCGTTACTGAAATCGACCTTGCGACCACGCGCATCGGAGAGATGACCCTCTTCCATGATCTGGAGGAGCATATTGTGGACTTCGCCATGTGCCTTTTCGATCTCATCAAAGACGACGATCGAGTAGGGGCGGCGGCGTAGGGCTTCGGTAAGCTGACCGGCATCGTCGTAACCGATGTAGCCGGGAGGGGCGCCAACCAAACGACTGGCGGTATGGCGCTCCATGAACTCAGACATATCAAGCTGAATGGCGGCATCTTCGCTGCCGAACATGAACTTGGCGAGCGCTTTGGTCAGCTCTGTTTTGCCGACACCTGTCGGCCCGAGGAACATCAGCGAGCCGATCGGGCGCTGCGGGTCTTTCAGACCGGCACGCGCACGACGGACGGCACGCGCAATCGTTTCAATTGCTTCGTCCTGCCCGATGATATGCTCGCGCAATTCTTCTTCCATGTGCAGCAGGCGTTCGGATTCTTCCTGTGCCAACTGCATGAGCGGTACGCCCGTCCACATGGAGACCATTTCGGCAATATCTTCCGCACTGACGATGGGGCTTTTGGTGCGATCCCAGCCGGTGCGCAGCTTTTCGATTTTTTCTTCGATCTCGGCAAGGGTTGTGTCGATTTTCTTTAATTCTTCTTCCTCTTTACCTTCTTCCTGCGCAACATTGCGGGTTTCGCGAGTTTCGCGCATTTTGAGGAAGAGGTCTTTCGCTTCTTTCGCCGCGGGGGATTTATACATGCGGACGCGCGAGGAAGATTCATCGATCAGGTCGATGGCTTTGTCGGGCAGGAAGCGTTCCGAGATATACCTTGACGAGAGCTGGGTGGCTGCTTCAAGGGCTTCATCGGAAATAACGAGATGATGGTGCTCCTCGTAGGCCTTGCGGATGCCCTTAAGAATGGCGATGGTCTCATCTTCGGAGGGTTCTTCGACGAGAATGGATTGGAAGCGACGCTCAAGTGCGGCATCCGCTTCGATGTTTTTACGGTACTCTTCCATCGTGGTTGCACCGATGACCTGTAACTCGCCACGTGATAGGGCAGGTTTCAGGATGTTGGCAGCGTCCATCGAGGAGCCAGCCGAGCCAGCGCCAACAAGCATGTGGACTTCGTCAATGAAGAGGATCGCGCCCGATTTTTTGAGTTCGTCGATGACACGTTTGAGACGTTCTTCAAACTGCCCGCGATACATGGTTCCGGCGACGAGCGAGCCAACGTCCAGTTGCAGGACTTGCTTCTTCATCAACGGGGCAGGGACGTCACCTTCGACAATGCGCTGGGCGAGACCTTCGACGATGGCGGTTTTGCCAACACCGGGTTCGCCGATCAGGGCCGGGTTGTTTTTGGTGCGGCGTGCCAAAATCTGGATGACGCGCTCGATCTCGGTTTGGCGACCAATGACGGGATCGAGCTTGCCTTCTTCGGCAAGGGCGGTCAGGTCAGTGGCGAGTTGGTCGATGAGGGGCGTTTTGTCCTGTTTGGCGGAAGCAGGCCGTGATGCACGTTTGCCCGCACCGGCTTTGGGGGCGGAAGATGCCTGGGATGAGCCTTCATTCAAAACACGGCGCACCTGTTTGCGGATCTGATCCGGCGTTAATCCCAATTTATCAAAAACGAATTTGACGGTGCCTTCGCTGCGGGTCAGGGCGAGCAGCAGGTGCTCGGTGCCGATGTAGTGATGGCCGAAACCACGCGCTTCGTCGATGGAAAATTCGAGCACTTTCTGGGTGTCGGCATCGAGGTTGACTTTGCCGGTGGGGTCTGTGCGGGGGGTGTCTTGTGTGACGCGTTGAATGATCTCGCGGACGCGCTCGACATCGAGGCCGAGTTCGCGCAATACGCGACCGGCGACGCCGCCTTCTTCGATCAATAATCCGAGAAGCAGGTCTTCGGTTCCGAGAGATTCTTTGCGGGCTTTTTCGGCCTCTTCGTGAGCGAGGGCGAGTACCCGTCGGGCACGCTGTGTAAAGCGTTCCATGCTTGCCATAATAAACTCCTGTTGCTGGCTTTCTTACACTGAACATGCAGGTGTATGTCACCTGCGAAATTTGCAATTAGACAAGGTTAGTCTGGTTTCATTGTACCAAAGTTGGCGCTGGGCTGTGTAGGAAAAAGATTAGAGAATTTTGATAAAGAGGGAGTGATAAAATCAAAAAGATATTGGATGGATAACTTTAGAGGTGAGTATGAAACGCGGATTAATCTTTTTACTCGCACTTTCCCTGTTGGGATGTAGTGCCCCGCCCGCGCCCCTGGACGAGGAACCTGCTGAGGCCTTCCCGAACGTGGCTGCCCTGCCCGATCTGGGTGAGGCCCCAGAGCTGACGAATGAGATTTGGCTCAATACAGAAACCCCGCTGCAACTGGCGGATTTGCGCGGCAAAGTCGTCCTGATCGACATGTGGACCTTTGGCTGAATTAACTGCCAACGGGTGATTCCCTCGTTGAGGGAACTACATAATGCATACGCCGATGAAGGTCTCGTCATCATTGGCAATCACTATCCCGAGTTCAACCACGAACGCGATCTGGATAACTTGAAGGATGCCATCATCGATCTGGATATCCCTTATGCGGTTGCGCAGGATAACGAGGGTGCAACCTGGCGTGCCTACAAAAACCGCTATTGGCCCTCGCTCTACCTGATCGACAAAAACGGACATATCCGTTATACCCATATCGGCGAAGGAAAATATGCGGAAACCGAAGAAGTGGTTCAGGCGTTATTGGCGGAGGGTTGGCCGTAATTAAGGAGTAAAAATGAAAGAGCGCCCTGTATACAATTTAGAATTCCCATCCTGGTGTCCCGAGTTAAATATTTTTGGATATCGATTTACAAGAGTTGATAATTACCAAGATCAAGTGCTTAAGCTACAGCACTTGAGCAACCATGTCTCAGAATATGTCCACGAGGCCAATACAGGTACACATGCTATTACAGCGAATGTCGAAATACCAGAAGTTGAAGATGTTGCAAAGCTTGAATGGTCAGAAGAAAATAAAACCGCTCTTTCTGATATTTTTCTTTTGCTTTCTTTGTTTACTAGGCGCGATGTCTTTAGTATCAAGCAAGAAAAGCTGCCTTCTAATGAAGTGATAATAGCTGATCCACGAGTGTTTACACGGGGAGGCATTTTAAGAACGTCAATTCCTTATAAAAAACAAACTATTGACCCGGATCCTTTAAGTTATGATATTGGACTTGAAGAGGGTCTCAATAAAATATATGCATTGATAAGAAGCGATGAATGGCAAACAGAATATAGGCAAGGATATTTTCTTCTTTTAGCTAAAGCTGCATTTCGCCGTCAAGTTATGGAAGCAACCTTTACGCAATGTTGGACTATTTGGGAACATTTATTTGCAATATTGAATGAAAAATGGCTCTCCGAAAAACAAATTCGTTTAATGAGTTCAGTAGAGAAGATATCGTTTTTATTAGTAAAGTTCGCTTTAGTTGGGGAAATAGATAGCGCTTCCAGAAAACGAATAGAAAGTTTGGCAGAAATACGAAATAGACTTATTCACGTTGGAAGATTCCCTGAACGAGACACAGCTCATGAAGACGCTCTCCTTTTTGTTCATTTAACTGAATTTATTATTGCCAAAATCTTAGGTTTAGCCCCATCCGAAGTGTTCAACACTATGAAAAAGCTTGAAGAATTCTTAAACAAACCTAATTGCTCAAAAAGCACATAAACAAATGAAACTCCCCCCCTTCCTCGAAACCCTGCGCAACGACCCGATCTTCAGTCGCGTCATCAAGACCAGCAGTAGCTTTTTTAGCGCCAGCACCATCAGCACGGCCTTATCGGTTGTACAGAGTGTTTTGGCTGCGCGTCTGCTGGGCGTGGCTTCTTTCGGTTTATTGGGGATGGTGATGTCGTATACCACCTCCGTCAATCGGCTGCTCTCCTTCCGTATGAGCGAGACGGTCGTCCGCTATGGGGGCGAATATCTCGAACAAAAGGATGACAAAAAACTCGCCGCACTGGTCAAAGCCTCCAGCTTTTCGGAGGGCATCGTCTCAGTTATCGCATTTCTGGTCGTCATCCTGAGCGCCGATCTGGCCACGCGCTTCATCCTGAAAACGTCCGATACCCAACACCTGCTGACGCTCTATGCCTTCGGGCTGCTCGCCAACTTCAACGTTGAAACATCAACGGGCATCCTGCAAATTACCAAAAACGTCAAACAACAAGGCTTCATCAATCTCTTTCAGGCCATCGTCACCGCTGGCATCATCACCACGGCCTACTTCATCGACGGCAGTCTCGAAATGGTCTTAATCGGCTACCTGATCGGTAAAGCTATCTCCGGTTTGGGCATCTTGATCGCCGCCCAAATCCAGCTCCGCAAGGTACTCAAAACGAATTGGCTAAAAGCCTCCATCCAATCCCTGCCCAAGCTGAAAGAGATGGGCGTTTTTGCCTTTACATCCAACCTGAGCGCGACCGCCATTCTCGCCTTCCGCGAGAGCGAACTGCTCTGGATCGGTCTCTTTCTCTCCACAGAAGCCGCTGGCTACTACAAAGCTGCCTATGCTATCGTCAGCCTTTTATCTGTGCCTGCAAACCCGCTTATCCTGACTACTTACCCCGAGTTCAATCGCCTGATCGTCCAAAAATCATGGGCGCGGCTCAAAGACTTCATGCGCAAAGTGACGGGCTTCTCTCTGCTCTATAACAGCGCCATCGCCATCGGCTTGATTGTCTTCGGCAAACTTGTTCTACGGATTTACGGCGAGGAATTCGTCCCTGCCTATCCCGCCTTGCTGGCACTCTTGGTTGGCTTTGTTTTCAACTACATCTTCTTCTGGAATCGACCGATCTTGCTCTCGCTGGGCTTGCCTGGATTCCCCTTCAAGTCGACTCTCGTCGCCGGGACGCTCAAGATCGCTCTTGCATTCCTCTTGGTTCCGCGCTTTGGCGCGGTTGCTCAGGCCGGGCTGCTCTCGTTCTACTATATTGCCTCGGTCGGAGCAAATGTCTGGCGCGGACTTAAAGATATTCGTGAAAAGGAAAAGCTTGCGCAAGACGCCCTGCCCTAATTGACGTCCTGACTCTCTTCCTCCACGGATAAAGGAATCGCCGCGTCGCACATGGCTTCAAGTTGATCCCCATCCGCAGGCGGGATGCCCATCCCCAACCAGACCAAAAATTCAACATTTCCCTTCGGCCCCAGCACGGGCGAGCGGTGGAGTCCTTTTACGCTGTAGCCTGCCTCTTGCGCAAAACCGAGAATCTCCTGCACAACGCGGCGATGAATTTCCGGGTCACGGATGACACCTTTTCCTTTCGAGACTTCTTTTCGCCCGGCTTCAAATTGGGGCTTGATTAGAGCGATCACTTCCCCTACTCCGCCCTCACCCCTAACCCCTCTCCCAGAGGGAGAGGGGAACCACTCGCGAATCACAGGCAATAAAATCTTTAACGAAATGAAAGATGCGTCCATCACGACAATTGAGACGGGTTCATCCAAAACTTCGACATGGCGCGCATTGGTTTGCTCCATCACCACCACGCGTGGATCGTTGCGTAGCGACCACGCCAGGATGCCGTGTCCCACGTCGATGGCGTAGACTTTGGCGGCGCCATTTTGAAGCAGGCAATCCGTAAATCCACCGGTAGATGCGCCAACGTCCGCACAAACGAGACCCTGCACGTTGATGGGGAATGTCTCCATAGCGGCAGCAAGTTTATTTCCGCCGCGCGAAACGAAGCGGGGACCGCTATCCAATGTCACTTCTGCACCATCCGGTACATTCTGCGCAGCTTTAACGGCGGGTTCGCCATTAATTCGTACCTTGCCCGCCATTACCAAACGCTGGGCGAGGCTACGGGTTTCGGCTAATTCCATTTCGACGAGTACAAGATCAAGACGTTTTTTTGCCATGCCTGTATTGTACGCCAAAAAGCGAAAACCCCATTCATCTTGACAATAATCAGAATCGCTTATATAATTATCGTAAAAATACGATAGATATTTTTGTGGAGAAAGATTATGACATCAAATATTCCTGAAGCCTGTTGCACGTTGGATATTACTGGCGAAGATCAAGAGAAGCTGGTGGCGATGTTCAAGGCTTTGGGTAATCCCACACGCTTTGAGATCATGAAGTTCCTGGTCACCCATCCTGCCTGCATTACAGGGGATATTGTTGACTTCTTGCCGATCGCTCAAGCGACTGTTTCACAGCACCTCAAGGTGCTGCGGGATGCGGGTTTTATTGAGGGGACGGTGACAGGTGCTGCGACGAGCTATTGTCTGCATAATAAGAATATTGACTGGTTTCGTTCTAAAGTTGGCGATGTTTTTTAGGTAGTTTTTTTATTCAAAATCATCGTAAAATTACGATAATAAGGAGAAAATCATGTTAGATCAATTAATGACAATTCTGGAATATGTTGTTGAGAGTTTTATCCACATCTGGCCTTATTTGCTGGTGACCATCCCGATCGCGGTTGCAGTGAATATGTCGGGCGCTTCGAAATATATTAGCCGCGCCTTCTCTGCCCGTCCTATTGTGGCGATTATTCTGGCCACTTTAGTGGGAGCCTTCAGCCCCTTCTGTTCATGCGGCGTGATTCCTGTGGTTGCAGCGATGCTCATCGGTGGCGTGCCTTTGGCCCCTGTGATGTCTTTCTGGTTGGCATCCCCATCCATGGATCCTGAAATCTTCTTTTTATCAGCCAGTATGCTGGGGTGGAACCTGGCCATTTGGCGATTGGCAGCCACACTTCTTTTAAGTCTGGGGGGCGGCTTTGTAACGCACTTCCTGGTCCATAGTGGTTGGCTGGGCAAAGATATTTTGCGCCAGACACAATCTACACAAGTGAAAACATATTGGCAGGTTTTCAAAGATGGGTTGCGCGCTATCGGCCGTAAATTGAACCCACAAACGCTTGCGACGGAGTCTGCCCTAAGTGCCCAAGCTGATGGCAATTCTTGCTGCGATCCCAGCGAAAATGCATCTATCGCTCAACTGACAACGATCTCAACAGATACGACTTTCTCCTTGCCTATGGTCCAAGAAGCATCAGTCTGTGGTTGTGACGAAGGAGCAAGCTGCGAAACTGAAGGCCAAGCCAAATCAGATTTTTGGCCGCGGCTGGCAAGCGAAACTTGGATAGCGACATCCATGGTGATTAAATTTATGCTTTTAGCATGGTTTATCGGTGGATTGGTTACCCTCTATGTCCCGGAAATGTGGATCACCAAGACACTTGGCGGAAATAATCCTTGGGCGATTTTTACTGCGGCTTTATTGGGTGTGCCGGTTTATACCAGCAACCTAACCGCCATGCCTTTGGTTGGAGGACTGCTGGCGCAAGGAATGAATCCTGCTGCTGCGCTGGCATTTCTAATCGCAGGCCCTATGACGACACTTCCGGCCATGTCGGCTGTTTGGGGACTGGTAAATCGTAAAGTCTTTTCTCTTTATCTTGGCTTTGCCTTGGTGGGAGCGGCTGCTTTAGGCTATATCTATAATATTGTGCTGAGTTTTTAGCAGTTGGACGAAAAAATTGAAATACCGGGGATGCCTGTCACTTTAGAGGTGACAGGCATTTTCATTTACGGGTAAAATAACCACATGCTAAAAGCCCTACTCAAAACCATGCGCCCCCGTCAGTGGGTCAAAAACAGCATCGTCTTTTTTGCACTGATTTTCGACAAGCAGCTCTTTCACGCGGAAGCGCTCTTGCGCACACTGGCAGGATTTGCGCTCTTCAGTCTTGTGGCGAGCACGGTTTACATCTTCAATGATATCACCGACATCGAAGCCGACCGCCAACACCCGACCAAAAAAGATCGTCCGCTGCCATCGGGCGAATTGCCCATCAATGTGGCACGTGGATTTGCGATCTTCCTGCTTGCGATTGTCTTGCCCGCCGCCTATTTACTTGCGCCTGCTTTTGCGGCGGTGCTCGCGATTTACTTCGTGATGATGATCGCCTATACCAACAAACTCAAGCATGTCCCGATTCTGGATGTGATGATCCTTGCTGCTGGCTTTGTGCTGCGCGTCCATGCAGGTGTGACGCTCATCTCTGTCGAGCGCTTTTCACCTTGGCTCTACGTCATCACCACGTTGGGTGCGCTTTATCTTGGTTTCGGCAAACGCCGTGCTGAACTTGAATTGCTCGCTGGCGGGGCTGGCTCGCATCGCAAGGTGCTCGAGGGGTACACCATCCCCTTGCTCGACCAGTACATCACTATTGTTTCGGGCACAACCATCGTCGCCTACAGTCTCTACACCTTCACCGCAGAAAACTTGCCCGAAAACCACGCCATGATGCTGACGATTCCCTTCGTCATTTATGCCATCTTCCGCTATCTTTACCTTGTGCAGGTTTCGCACACGACTGGTGCCCCCGAAGAAGTGGTCTTAACTGACCGTCCGCTGCAAATTGCTATCTTACTTTGGGGGTTGATTGTGATGGCAGTCTTTTATCTCTCGTGACCCACGCATCCGCTCCCGGTAAGATCATCCTTTTTGGCGAACATGCTGTTGTTTATGGGCAGCCTGCTTTGGCTGTGCCCGTTAATCAGGTTCATGCGGATGCGGATGTCTCGGATTTCGACCGCGCAGGCATCTGGATCAACGCCCCCGATATTCGCCTGAACGCCGAGCTTTCCGGACTCGCGCTGGACGATGCGCTTGCTGCCACTATATCAGCCGTGTACTCAGCCCTAAATATTGATTTTGCGAGGCGAGCTTCACCCGCCGAAGCAATCTCCTCGCAAGGTGCTGAGACTGCTTACCCTAAAGGGCACACGTCGCAAAAAGACGCTCGCAGAGTCGTGCCAAAGGGAGTAGAAATCAAAGTAACGTCTACCATCCCCCTCGCCTCGGGGCTGGGTTCTGGGGCAGCGGTCTCGGTCGCCATTATTCGCGCCCTCTCCGCGCATTTGAGACAACCTTTTACGGATGAGCAGGTTAACGAGATCGCTTACGAAGTCGAGAAAATTCATCATGGCACACCCTCGGGGATCGATAATACAGTCGTGACCTACGCCAAGCCAATCTTTTTCAGTAAGGGGCAGCCTATTGAGTTACTCAATGTTGCCAAGCCCTTCACGATCATCATCGGCGATACCGGCATCCCTGCGCCAACAAAAGAATCTGTCGCCGATGTGCGCGAGCTCTGGCAGCAGGACAAGCGCAAGATGGAGATGCTTTTCGGTGTGGCTGGCAGTCTGGCACGAACAGCCCGCCAATCCATCGAGGGTGGGCATCCCGAACGGCTGGGGCCCTTGATGAATGAAAATCAGCGCGTGTTAGCGGAGATGGGTGTCTCTTCACCCGAACTGGATCGGTTAGTGGAAGCAAGCCGAAGGGCGGGCGCGAGCGGGGCGAAGCTATCCGGTGGTGGACGCGGGGGGAATATGATCGCCTTATCCACACAGGAAAACGCGGAGAAAATCGTCGAGGCGTTGTATGCTGCGGGGGCGAAGAATGTGATCGTGGCGGAAGTCGCGTAAGACTTGCATTACAAGTCGATTTTAAGTGTCGCCGCAATGCAGCGCATCAATGCGCTGTTTTTTGATTCATACCAAATTCATAGATTCGATTAAGTTTGGTTTAATCCCGCGGGATTAGATTCAGGGGGAAAGGAGAGATTATGAATTTCAAACGTGTACTCTATATTCTTTTGATCGGCGTAGTCGCTTTTGTGAGCGGGACAGTTGGCGTGCTAGTCGGATATAAGTTTCTCTCCACTCCTTCTCCCGTGAAAAATATTATCGCGCCTGAAGCTGTGGCAGAAACTGTCAGCTTGAACTATGCAAACACCGAAATTGAGACTGCCGTGACGCACGCGGTCGAGCAGGTTGGGCCTGCTGTGGTGACGGTGGTCGGGACAATCCCCGGACAGATGACCTTTTTCGGACGCTCAGCGGATTCGCAGAGCAGCGGCAGCGGTGTGATCATTTCGACGGACGGCTATATCATCACGAATAATCATGTTGTCGAAGATGCGACCGATCTGACGGTGGTGCTCTCCGATGGACAGCAGTTGCCGGCTGAACTGATCAGCACCGATGTTTTTGCTGATTTGGCGGTACTCAAAGCGGACGGAGAGATGCCTGCCACCGCGCCCTTTGGCAATTCGGATAATTTGAAGCCCGGCGAAACCGTCATCGCGATCGGCTCGCCGCTGGGACAGTTCCGCAACACGGTCACAACCGGCGTGATCAGCGCGACGGGGCGCTCGCTCGATACGGGCAATGGCTATTTTATGGAAGACCTGCTCCAGACCGATGCCGCCATCAATCAGGGCAATTCGGGTGGTCCGCTGGTCAATCTTAACGGCGAGATCGTTGGCATCAATACAATGATCGTGCGCGGGGGCTTTGGCAGTACGGCAGTCGCTGAAGGGCTGGGTTTTAGCATCCCGTCGAATACGGTGCGCACGATCAGTGAGCGCATCATCGAAAAGGGCTATTTTTCACGCCCTTATTTGGGCATCAGCTATCAGACAATCACCCCGTCAATCGCTCGACGTTATCGTCTGGGCACGGAATGGGGTGCATACATCACCAAGGTCGATGATGGCAGCCCTGCCGCACAGGTCGACTTGCAACATGGCGACATCATCCTAAGTTTGGCGAACGTCCAGATCGACGAAGAGAACTCCTACGTCAATACGCTTTTCGACCATCAGCCGGGTGAAAACATTGAGTTGAATATCTTGAGGGATGGAAAAGAATTTTCGGTAACGGTAACCCTTGGAGAAGTGCGGGTGCGGTAGCGGCTCAGGCTGGAAAATCTGTTAGGGCACGCAGAGCACGCGCAAGCCAGGTACGCCCCGCCACGTCTTTGCGGGCTTGGTCTGCTAGCGCCAGTCGGCGCGGTTCATCCGCAAGCAGGTCGCGCAGCGTCCGCTCCCAGGCATCCACATCCGATGGCTCGGCAAAAACGGCGTTCTGCTCGTTCAGCACCTCGTGGATGACCGGCAGATCCGCCGAAACGATGGCGCGCCCCGCCGCCATATAATCGAACATTTTCATCGGGTTGATGACCTGCGCGATGTCCTGACCGCTGGATGCAGAGATCGAACGTCCGTAAGGCATCAACAGGATGTCGGCAGCGGACTGGTAGAGGGGCAGGACGCTGTTGGCGACGAAGCCGGTCATGTTGACGTTCGTGACGCCCGCCTCTTCAAGTTGCTGCCGCCAGTGATCGATCATCTCCGGTTTGCCCCCTACCCATAAAAAGTTTACCTCCGGGATACGTTGTGCCAGTTCGAAAAGCATATCCGCACCCCGACCGGGGTAAATGTGCCCGGTAAACCCGACCGTGAGCTTTTCTTCGAACCCAAGCTGCTGACGAGCGTCCGCCGGTGATGGCAGATTCTCATATTGGGCGGGGTCAATGCCATTCGGCGCGATCTGCACCGTGCCATCAGGGAATTTAAGTTTGGCAACCTTTTCAACGGCATCGCGCAAGGGGTGGGTGGTAACAAGCATCCGCTTGGGGACACGTGAACGCCAGAAGCGGCGCATCATCCAGGGACCGAGGCCGCCAACCACCTCGCCGTGAATCTCCAGTATGGCGGGGATGCCAGCCCAAAGCGCGGCAAGCGCCGAATTTAAAACCCAAGTGTAAACAATATCAGCGTTAAATTTTTGCGCCGCACGAAGAGAGTAGAGCGTGAAATCGTAAAGCTTCAGGCGCGGATTCATCGGCAACCATTCGATGTCAAATTGCGTCGTGAGACCGTAGTGCGCGGCAATCGCATCCCAATCGCGGGTGTCACCTGCACGGGATGTGAAGAGCCGCACCTCGTGCCCTAATTGGGCGAGGGCCTGGCTAACCTTCATCGCCTGGATGGAGTTGGCGGTCAGCGAGGGGATACGGGAATTGGTGATGATGGCAATGCGCATGAGGAGTTTAGGAACATCTTTCTGGAGTTTTGTTAGAGCGGACTTTCAACCAAGAAAGTCCGCTCTTTTTAGTTATCAATCGTTATTCTCTTTGTAGCCCAGCCTTATGAGCGACTTTGATACAGCACGGCCAAGGCAGCCCCGATCGCTTGGGACAAATCGCCCAATGCGGCGGGCACAATCGTAATAAAGTCGCGCTGGGAGGGCCAAAAGTACTCGCGCGCCGTTTTCCGGACGATGTTGAGATATCGTTCGCGGAATTCTTGCGTGGTGGCTTCGGGGTCCATCAGTCCACCACCGATTACGAAGAACTGTGGGTCTAATGCCAGCGCCAAATTTGCGACATGCAGGCCCATCGCTTTTGCCTGAAAATCGAAAATCTCGACGGCCAGTGGATCCCCTTTTTGGGCCAAGCCACGCAGAGCGAGCGCTTTTTCTTTTGCAGGCTTGTCCGATTTTGCTAACTCATGGTCGGGATAGCGGACGAGTGTGTCTTCGAGCAGATAGGGTAGTCCAGCAATGCAGGTATACATCTCCATGCAGCCCCATGTGCGCCCACATCCACAAGGGTAAGCAGGAGCGTCCAGCAGGTGAAGTGGGGCGGGCATGTGCCCTCCCTCCATCCCTGCCAGTGTATCACCATCCAGCGGAAGACCGTTTTTATCGATAAAGGCGCATCCCAAGCCGGAGCCGGGCGCGAGCATCACGACCGTTCCTTGCGTGTTTCCGCGTGCGTGTGCTGCTTCTGATACGCCGCCATAATTCCCGTCATTGCCAACCGTAACGGGGATGGCGCGTCCAGCACGGGCAGAGAGCGCATCACTATAAGCCACATGAAAATCGAAGCCGACAAAACTGTCCGGCAGGTTCGCTGAATGATCCATGACACCGTAACGCTGATATGGACCGGGGATTGCCAGCCCTACTCCCTGTACTTGCTCCCAGACCAAGTTGTTTTGCTCAAGAAATCCGTCAATTGCAGTTACCCAACCTTGCACGGCTGCTTCCGGGCCAAGAAGGGCGTTGGTTGGTTTTTGGATGAGTTTGGTGGAGATGGTGGTGCCATCACCCCACACGCCTCCGACCTTGGATGTGGTTGCTCCGCTATCCGTGCCGATGTACACAGGTTTGTTTGTTCTCATGAAATCTCCTCTTTGTGTGGTAATGTCGGTAAATCACGCTTTTGTCATTGCGATGCGGTTTTATCGCCGTATTGATCTCGTTCAAGGGAGACAGTTGCTTATCCTGAAGGGCACGCGACCACTTCGTTCGCAATACTGTCGTTTTGAGAAAAGTATGATCTACACAATTATACGGCCTTTGCGCGGCACTCGTCGCAGGGACAAAGTTCACGCAGGGAAAGCCAGTTGTAGATGCCGTAATCGTGACCGTCTTCCCTGAGAATGGAGATTGGGGAACGCGAGGGCATCCACGACCACGTACTTTTGGGGTTCTTTTGGTAAATGCTTTTTCAGCAAACGTCACTGCTTGCTTGGGATACGGTAAGTGTTTGCGCCATGCTTTGACATGCAGACGTTTCCTTTAGATTTTGGATTTTTGCAAACCCTTTCTAACAGGTTTCGTCTCCTCTTTCAATTATTTTTTTTTAGGATAAATACTTGTCGGCATTTTTCAAAACATCATCAACTGACTTTGTGTTCTTCCTTCAATCGGGTCGCTGCCGATCTGCTCGTTCCAAGTTTCTTTGGTGATCAGCGGGAGTTCGCCAAGAGAGCGCAATAAGCGGAATTTGATGAAGCGCCAACCCTCTGATGCAATACGCAGAGCAGGGTCGCGTTTTTGTTTATGGGCCAATAAGCCCGCTCGGCCACCGGGCAGAAGGATGATGCTTTTTTCACGCGCCCATTTCGTCTGGCGAAAAAGCTCATAAACCAGCGCTGAGGCAATTAGATGAAAAACATAATCCGGGTCAGCTTCATCACCCCAAAACAGAGTCTTCTCGTTAAATTGGGTTGTAGTGTAGCCGAGACGCAGCCCTATATCGGTCAGTAGAGCACGCATCTCGTCAAGATCGGCGTGACGGGCAGAAGGGGAATCATTTGGACGCAAAGACCATGTACCAGCGTCGGAGCGTTGGGCGTAAGAATCTAATATCGCGGCGACCAGGGCTTTCGAGGGTGTTTCCAGCCCGCTGAATTGCGGGTAAATTTCAGACTCGATTTCGTAAAGTGTTTTGCTCGGGTTTCGGCTGAGATAACGGACAACTGCCATTTCGACGCGGTCGGCGTGAGGCAAGGGATTCTCTTCGGGGGAAGAAAGCCCCCATAGCCCGACCTGGATGCTCTTCTGGCTGCCTTCATAGCGGATGAGTTTTGTGTTGGCAAGCAGCGCATCTTCGATATTTGCGTGGATGCGGCTAAGGGCTGCATCTGCTGTTTCTTGCGGCAGAAGCAAGTTTTGGGTGCGAGCGTATTCGCTTAAGGCTTGGGCGTGGAGATGCAGGTAGGTCGCCGCTTCGCCTCGGTTGAGAAGATGCTCGTGGATCGCCCCGTCCAAATCGGCTTTTTCTGTCCCCATCCCTGTCTTCTCCCGAGGGGGGAAGGAGTCTGCTCTTTCCCAAATAATCTGAACGGGATCGTGCTTGGTACGCATGGCGAGATTTTTGAGTTGGAAAGCGGGCGAAGCAGC
This sequence comes from Anaerolineales bacterium, assembly GCA_050293165.1. GTDB lineage: Bacteria > Chloroflexota > Anaerolineae > Anaerolineales > Villigracilaceae > Desulfolinea. The sequence goes on from JBNKMO010000093.1 coordinate 26,186, forward strand.
AGCCACCGCCGCCGAAAGGAAGGATGGCTCCGGTTCGGAAAGCAGGGCGAAAACGGGCGTTTTTTCAGACAAGAGTGTGCCAAGATGTCGAAAAGCTGCCTGCAAGGCAGTGGCGTGCCAACCCCACTCGTAGCGGC
>JBNKMO010000094.1:0-7168 GCA_050293165.1 Anaerolineales bacterium
GACACAGTTTGGGACTTAAGCGCACGCTATAACCTCGATCCCACCAGTTACGAAGCAGGCGGCGAGTTTGGCGTGGTGCCAAACGGCTACTGGGTCGATTTCACTGCTCTCGCCCAAAACTTCGGCTGGCAACGTCTGCCCGCCCTCTCCAATTGGCGCAACTTCTATCGTGGCACGCGCTTTACCCAATTCGCCAAAACGGATGGGCTAAGCTGGTACGAAGCCATGCTCGAACTCTACCCGCCAGAAATCCTGCTGACCCCAACTGCCGTTCTGCCCCCAAGCGCAACGCCGACGAACACACCGGTACCTACAAACACACCACGTCCAACACGTACACCTTACACACCGCAGCCGACCTTTACACCTTCACTGACACCGACACCGCTTGACCTTTTTGATTTTTCAACCGCTACGCCCACCCCATGATAGATTTCAGTTTGCGGATGCGAAAGTCACAACAGCGTCTATTGCTTATGCGCAAAAAACTAGTGATAGGATACGCCTTCGGCGTCGCCCTCGCGTTTGGACTTTCGGCCTGCCTCGCCCCTCAAACAGATGCCTCGTCCCAAACGGAAGCGGCATTAACGGAACCCAGCCCAACGCCCTTTAGCGCTATGGAAGCGGAAGCAGGCCCACAGGAGAGCGAACTCGTACTCCCCACCCCAACCGGACTTGCCCCGCTGCGCTTCACCATCCCCACCCCGGGGGCAGAGCCGATCTCCGATTGGCGTCCACCGCTTTACCCCGTCCCGTGGGCAATCTCGCCACACGACCATTTCTATTTCATCCGCCCGATCACTGCCAATGAGATCAATTGGCCTCTCTCAAGCTACCGCTATGGCGGCGTCTTCTTTGGCAGTGTGGTGCATAGCGGCATCGACATCCCAACCGGCAAAGGCACGCCGATTGTCGCAGCAGGCAACGGCACTGTGATCTGGGCAGATTGGGGCTATTTCAGTGGATGGCGCGAAAATAAAGATGATCCTTATGGACAGGCTGTGGTCATTCAGCACGATTTTGGCTATCAGGGAAAAACGCTTTATACAATTTATGCGCATATGAGCCGCATTGACGTAACCGAAGGAGAGTGGGTACAGGCGGGCGATCAATTAGGCTTGGTCGGCGACACGGGACACACCACAGGGCCGCATCTGCATTTTGAAATCCGTCTTGATGGTGACAGTTTTTACGATACCTATAACCCCGAACTTTGGATCGCGCCCCCACAAGGTTGGGGCGTGCTCGTCGGTAGTATTGCCAATGAACGCGGTGAGCCGCAACGAGGCCTACAGGTACGCGTGCAAGCCTACGACAGTGGACGTATGCGCACGGTACGCACCTATGGCGCAAACGTTGTCAATAGCGATGCCTATTATCAGGAAAATATGGCACTCAGTGATCTGCCCGCAGGTTGGTATGAGATCCAGATCATTTATGAAGGGGAAGATTTACGCAAACAAATTCAGATATTTCCCGGACAAGTCAGCTACTTTTCCTTCGCCGGACTGGATGGTTATGCCCTTGATCTGCCTCCTGAAGAAAGTATGGAAATTTTAACGCCCACCCCTGAAGAGTAGGATTTCTGCGAGAGTGTCCCTCGAGACAGCCTGACCTCGCATAATAAGGTCGCAACCTGAAAAAACTTGACGCACTGAACATCTGTGCTATACTTTATTCATCATATGGACAACTTATCTTGGAGAACGAGAAATGGCAAACCGTAAAAAGAACGACGAAAAAATAGATGAAGGCCGTCAGGCAGTCTTGGATAAGGCGCTTGGCGATATTGTAAAACGCTACGGCGAAGGCTCGATCATGAAATTGGGCGATGCCCACAGCATGGAGACGGAAGTCATTCCAACTGGCTCCCTTTCCCTTGATATTGCACTCGGCGTAGGCGGTGTCCCGCGTGGACGCATCACTGAAATTTACGGGCCGGAATCGTCCGGGAAGACCACCATTTGTCAACATATCGTGGCCGAGGCCCAAGCCATGGGCGGAACAGCCGCCTTCATTGACATGGAGCACGCCCTTGATCCCAGCTATGCCGCCAAATGCGGCGTGGATATCGACAATCTGCTGGTTTCCCAGCCTGATACGGGTGAACAGGCGCTTGAAATCGCCGAAACCCTGATCCGTTCGGGAGCAGTTGAGCTTGTTGTCATCGACTCGGTCGCCGCGCTGATCCCGCGCTCGGAGATTGAAGGCGATATGGGCGATCCTACCATGGGTGTGCAGGCGCGTTTGATGTCGCAGGCACTACGCAAACTCTCCGGTGCCATCAACCAGACCAAGACAACGGTCATCTTCACGAACCAGCTTCGCCAGAAGATCGGTGTAATGTTCGGCAATCCTGAAACCACCACAGGTGGACAGGCACTCAAATTCTACGCATCCGTGCGTTTGGACGTGCGCCGTATCCAATCCATTAAAGTTGGCTCCGAAATTATTGGCAACCGCACCCGTGTGCGCGTGGTGAAGAATAAGGTCGCAGCGCCCTTCCAAGCGGCAGAATTCGACATTATGTACAATGAAGGCATCTCCAAAGTCGGTGACTTACTTGATCTTGCCACCGAAGCTGAGATCATCACCAAGCGTGGCTCCTTCTACTCATACGGCGAAACTCGTCTCGGACAAGGGCGTGAGAACTCCAAAGAATTCCTGCGCCAAAACCCAGATATGGCAGAAGAACTCGAAGCGATCGTGCGCCAGCAATTACTCGGTGAAGAAGTCGTCGTTCTTTTGGATGACAGTGAAGACGAAGAGTAAACTAAAAATTTCCCCTTACAAATTGACATCCCCCGTTTATACACGGGGGATGTCTTGTTTAAACATGTTTTGATTTCCCCCCTTGCCTTTCGGCATCCCCTCATTTTGAAAAACAAAAAATAAGGGATCCCAGCATTCAATCAGCTTTCCAAAGCACTATCCCGCAGATCGAGAGTATGCATCGGCGCGCGGCTGCGAACATAGAGCCAGATGGTCTGAAAGAACATACCTGCACTAAAGGCGAGCAGCCCAATATAAAGCCCTGTCATTTCTCCCCAGACAACGCCGAAGACAAGGACCGCGCCCGTAACAAACAAAAATATGGCAACCGCTTCAGAAATCCCACGCGTTTTGCCGCTGTTCAGAAGAACTCCCTGAAACCAACTCTGGAGGGTATTCAAGCCGGGCAGCAGAAAGCCGATCCACAAACCGTTGCGAGCGAGAAGCGCCAACTCGGGCGAGAGCCCTGAAATATCCTGCAACCAAATCCGCGCCAGTGGCGTCATGGCGATTATCAGAATAATCGCCGTCGTTGCGGAGGACAGGATGGTCGTAAAACGACGCAGCGCTTTTGTTGAGAGCGGCTCATCCACGAGGGCGACGACGACTTCGTTAAAAGCGACGCCCATACTACGCAGCATGAAGATGAAGCCCGAAACCACAGGCCAAACAGCCAGCGATGAAAGGGCAAGGGGCATCCGTCCCAAAGCGGCACTACCCATCGGTTGAATCAGGAGCGTCAATAACGAGGTCATCACAAGGGGGAGATAAAACGCACCAAAAGCTCGGTATGTGAGAGCTGGTTCCACAACGGGAGCAAGTTTGAGTTCCGTGCGAAGCACCGGTTGGACACGGAATCCGATATAGATCGCCTCAGCCGTCACTCCAGCGGCAACTGCGCTGGTCGCCACGACAATCCCCGGTAATTTCATAAAGAAACCAACGCTGAGGATGAGAATATCCAAGCCCAGACGGACACCGGTGCCCACGCCGATAATATCGGAATGGCCGAAACGGATCATGACACCCTGATTGAGACGCCGATAGGCTATGGTCCACGTCCAGGGTGTCATGATGAGCAAACCAAGGCGGGCTGGTTCAATAATTTCTGCCGGTGCGCCGAGCATACCTTCTGAAACAAAATAGTAAAGCGGGCTGAGCGTGACGATCAGATGCACGGCTGTCAACAAGCCACCTGCGGCTAGCATATAGCTCCGCAGCTTTTGATAGGAAGCCCAATCCTTGCTAAGGGCTGTAGAAGCTGCCAGCAACATAATGACCGGCGCTTCAACAATGAGCGCAATTGGGAAAACGATGCCGCCATACGCAGCGAGATTGATCTCAGGGTGAGCAAGACGAGCGACAAAAGCGCTCAAGATGGGCAGTTCCATCCCCATTAGGAGCCAACTGGCAGCGAGAGGCCACCAAACTTTGAAAATGCGCTTAAGAGAAAGAGGCGCTACTGTCATACAAGCTCACCTGTTATATCGGCCGGAAGTCGTAAAATAGCGGGCACAGCGAGGAGGGCAATTAACGCGTTAGCAATAAAAGCAAGTTGAAGACCAAAGGCATCCCCAGCCACGCCGACCAAGATCATCACTAAAGAACGCAGCAGCGAGGAAAGCGTCAGATAGATGCCATTGCCGAGAGAGCGGTTTTGCGGGAAATGATCTTGCATGATAGCGAGAAAGATGGGGCCGGTAGATAAACTGAAAAAACCGAGCAAAATCAAGATCGGGATGAGCATCCACTGCGGCGCATAGATAAATGCCAACATCAACGGGGAGGAAATGATTGTCACCCACAGCAAAATAGATTTGCGCCCCAAACGGTCACTCATCGCGCCGCTGAGCAGCGCCCCCGCCACACCAGCAAACTCCATTACAGCCAGAAACCCGCCCGCCATCCATAAGCTGGCGCCTTTGATGTCCATATACGTCGGCAGGTACGTGGTCATACTGACAGCCAGAAACATACGAAAGAATATAATGAAGACAAGCGGCAATATCAAGGTGGTCAGCTTGGGTTTCACACTCTCCAAGCTACCTATTGAGCGTTTTTGCGAGGGCCCATCTTTAAGACGTGTGAACAAAACAAGCGAAGTCAGCCAACCGATACCAGCAACGCGATATATCCCCTCCAAGCCCCAGAAAGACGCTGCCCAGACGGCCACAATCGGACCAACTGTGCGCCCCAGTTCTCCCCCAGCCATGAACCACCCCATCCCCTTCCCAATACGCGTACCTGATGAACGCGCGACCATCGCCGGTGCAGGCGCATGAAAAAGAACCACACTGATCCCGGCCAAAAAGATGGTCAGCGCCAAGACATAGTAATTTGTCGGCAAACCGATCACACTCATCAGCGTGGCCGTGATTGCGGGAGCCCAGACCACCAAATAACGTGGCTTGAACTTATCAGCATAATGCCCTACGATCGGGTTCAAGATCGCAGGAAGTTGCATCGCAGCTGTCAAAAAACCAGCCATTGTCAATGAAAGCGCAAGACGTTCGCGAATCAGTGGAAGAAGTGGTGCCAAAAAGGCGGAATAAACATCATGGACAAAATGCCCACTGGCGATCACAAAAACTTGCTCGCCTTGAAAATCATTTTCGAGCGGCGTTTCTTTTTTAGAATGCTCAAGCATATTAATCTCCTTTGGAGAGCGAAACTATACCACGTTGACACAGACAGTGTTAGCCTGTTTTCTGCAGAAAAAAACACACCAAAAGCATCTCATTTCACACCAATCTCATTTGCGCGAAATGTCACTATTGCACAATTACATTTATCATAGTTGCCAAAAAAAACACATACGTTTACAATAAGGGTAATCGTTATCATTATGAGTAAACTTATCAGGATTGGAGCATTATGCTGCGAATTAACCGACAAACTGATTATGCCGCACGGATTTTACTCGCCCTTGCGAAAAAGCCGCCCGAAACTCGCTTGTCAACAGCCGAAATTCGTGAAGAAATGCTAATCCCCAAGTCTGTCTCTTTGCGCGTTGTCGCCGATTTGGCTCGCGGTGGTTTTATAGACACCTTCCCAGGTCGTGATGGCGGCATCAAACTTTCCCGCCCTCCAGCAGAGATCAACCTGCTTCAAGTCACCGAATACTTTGAAACCAATTTCGTCGTTTCAGAATGCATCCACGCCAAAGGTGTTTGCCCCTTTGAAGAAAAATGCCCTGTACGCCGTCGTTGGGCACGTCTGCAATCAATTATTATGAAAGAGCTTGAAAGCATCACCTTCGCAGAACTGCGTGAAGATGCCTTCACACTGCAAGATCTAACCGTGGGTTAACAATCCCTTATGTCTGAACCTCAAGAAAAAAAGCGCAAGTTTCATCCCATCCACCTACTTTATGCGTTACTTGCATTCATTATCGTATCGATTCTATCCTTCAGTATTTTCAAACCAATCAAAGTCTTGCCACGTATCTCTCTGGCCCCTGGGTACGCACTCACCAATCAAAACAATGAATTACGCACCAGCGAAGACTATCGTGGAAAGCTGACCCTTTATACTTTTACCTATACAAATTGTGATGGTGATTGCCCCGAAGTCAACTCACAAATGCAAGAAATGCGGACTATTCTGGAAGAATCTGCATCGGATTCGGTCGAATATGCTCTCGTCAGCGTTAGCCTCGACCCCGAACGAGATACGCCCGAAGCTTTGAGCTTGTTTGCAGAACCCTATCTGGATGCCGGCGAAAGCAAGGTCACGTGGGACTTCATTACCGGTGACCCAATGCATATGAAATATATGACCGGTGGCGGTTTTAAACTCTTCTATGAACCGGTAGCAGGCGCAACATCCGAGGACGATTACGAGATCAGCTTCTATCCGCGATTTGTGCTTGTCGATGGCTGGGGCATTATCCGTTCAGAATATCGCACCGACACTCTGAACTATGAAGAAGTCCTAGAAGATATTCAATATCTCACTGATGAAATTGAAAATAGTCAAGGAGCAGCAAAATACGCTTACGAGGCTGCTCACTTATTCCGGTGTTATCCATGACAAACTCAGAAAACAGTCTCAAAACACCTCGCCCCATTTTGGCGCGCGTCGGCATCGCCTTACTTCTCGTCATTTTGCTCGCTGCCATCGGGTATTTCATACTCGGTGCGATCAAGCCTTATGCCTTTCACGGAGCAATTTTACAATCGCCAAGCCCTGCGCAGGACTTCACACTGCCAAATCAATATGGGCAAACAACATCCTTGAGTGACTATAGCGGCAAAGTTGTGTTGCTTTATTTCGGCTACACCGCCTGTCCAGATGTTTGCCCTACCACCCTCGCAGAGCTTAAAAAAGCCACTGATCTTCTAGGTGAGCGCGCAGATGAAGTTCAAACCATTATGATTACGGTTGATCCGGAACG
>JBNKMO010000095.1:0-5129 GCA_050293165.1 Anaerolineales bacterium
GGCTTACGGGGCTGCCCTTTTAGCGGCAGCAGGTGCGGGCACGTTCGATTCGGTCGAATCCGCTTGTGATGCGACCATCCAGATCACAGGCAGCACCCAACCCGGGGCAAATCGCGAAATCTATGAGAAAATATATCCGCAGTATCGTGCGTTGTATCCCTTATTAAAACCGACTTTTGTGGAGTAGGACATGGAATATCGAGAATTTGGACGAACAGGCTGGCAGGTTTCGGCCGTCAGCTTTGGGGCATGGGCCATTGGTGCGGATTGGGGGCAGGTGGAGCAGAGTGATGCCATCGCCGCGCTACACACAGCGCTGGACGAAGGCATTAATCTCTTCGATACCGCGGATGCCTACGGTGATGGACGCAGCGAAAAGCTGCTTGCGCAATTGAAACGTGAACGCAGCGAAGAATTTCATATTATCACTAAGGCGGGACGCCGTCTGAACCCGCATGTGGCTGATGGTTACAATCGCGAAAACCTGACCGCTTTCATCGAACGTAGCCTGAAAAATCTTGAGACAGACTGCCTTGATCTTGTGCAGCTTCATTGCCCGCCAACCGAAGTCTTTTATCGCCCCGAAGTTTTCGGCGTGCTTGACGACTTGGTTCAGGCTGGCAAAATTCAGTATTATGGGGTTAGCGTGGAGAAGGTCGAAGAAGCCCTTAAAGCTATTGAATATCCCAACGTACAATCTGTGCAGATCATTTTCAATATTTTCCGCCAACGCCCTAGTGAACTTTTCTTCCGCGAAGCACAACGCCGTAAGACCGCCATTTTGGCGCGCGTGCCGCTCTCTTCAGGTATGCTAACTGGAAAATTCAGCAAAAAATCAACCTTTGGTAATGATGATCACCGTCAATACAACCGCCACGGCGAAGCCTTCGATATGGGCGAAACCTTTTCCGGCGTCGATTATGATCTGAGTCTTGAAGCGGTTGAGAAGCTGCGCGCCCTTGTCCCCGAGGGGATGAGTATGGCGCAGTTTGCCTTGCGCTGGATTTTGATGTTCGACGCCGTCAGTTGCACCATCCCCGGCGCGAAGAACTCCCAGCAGGCGCACGACAACGCCCAGGCTGCTGACCTACCCGCCTTCTCTGCTGAAACGATGGCAGCAGTTCAGCAAATTTACAACTCAATGATTAAGGAACAAGTCCATCACCTCTGGTAAAAATTTATGAAATACGGACATTTTGACGACGAACGGCGCGAATACGTCATCACGCGCCCCGATACTCCGCTGCCTTGGATCAACTATCTCGGCAGCGAAGAATATTTTGGACTGATTTCGAACACAGCGGGCGGCTATTCCTTTTACAAGGACGCCCGCCTGCGCCGCCTGACACGTTACCGCTATAACAACGCGCCGCTGGATATGGGTGGACGCTACATCTACCTGCGGGATGAAGATCCGGGACGCTCGCAGCCCTTGGCTTGGTCGCCGTCATGGATGCCGATGCGCGTCCCGCTCGATTCCTACGCCTGCCGTCATGGGATGGGTTATACGGTTATCGAATCCCAGCGTGAGGGCATTCAGGCCAGCACCCGCTACTTCGTGCCTATGGGCGAAAATCTCGAAATTTGGGAAGTCACGCTCACCAACAATCGTGACAAAACTGCCGATCTGTCCATCTTCGCCGCGGTCGAATTCGCCCTTTGGGATGCAATGGACGACAGCACCAACTTCCAGCGTAATTACTCGATCGGCGAAGTCGAGATCATCGACAATGTCATCTATCACAAGACCGAATACCGCGAACGACGCGACCACTTTGCCTATTTCGCCTGCTCCGAAACCGTTGCCGGATTTGACACGCAACGCGACGCTTTCCTCGGCCCCTATCGGGGCTGGGATTCGCCCTCGGCAGTGGAAGCAGGCAAAATGTCCGATTCGCTGGCGCGTGGCTGGCAGCCGATTGCCGCGCAGCAGGTCAAGGTACATCTGGAAGCCGGAGAGCAGAAGAAAATCATCTTCATCCTGGGCTATCATGAAAACCCGCGCGATGAGAAATTCGATCCGCCTAACTCGCAGGTGGTCAATAAAAGATATGTTTTACCGACCATCGAACGCTATCTGAAAGCCGATCAAGTTGACGCTGCTTTTGAATCCTTGCGCGCACATTGGGATAACCTGCTCGGCAAGTTCACCGTCTCCACGCCCGATGAACACACCAACCGCATGGTCAATATCTGGAACGCCTACCAGACCATGATCACCTTCAACATGAGCCGTTCGGCGTCTTATTTCGAGAGCGGGATGGGGCGCGGGATGGGCTTCCGCGACTCGAGCCAAGATCTGCTCGGATTTGTGCATCTCATCCCCGAACGCGCCCGCGAACGGATTTTGGATTTGGCTGCCACGCAACTGGAGACAGGTGGCGCCTATCACCAATACCAACCGCTGACCAAACGCGGCAACGACGCCGTTGGCGGCGGCTTCAACGACGACCCGCTTTGGCTCGTGCTGGCAGTCACCGCCTATGTCAAAGAGAGTGGCGACTGGAGCATTCTCTCCGAGTCCGTTCAATACGAGAACAAAGAGGGCAGTGAAGCTCCGCTGATGGACCATCTCCAACGCGCATTGCAATATACACTTGATCGGCGCGGCCCACATGGGTTACCGCTGATCGGGCGCGCCGACTGGAACGACTGTCTGAATCTGAACTGCTTTTCGGCAGAACCTGGGCAATCCTTTCAGACCACCACCAGCAAAGATGGCAAGATCGCTGAGAGCGTCTTTGTTGCGGGATTATTTGTGCTGGCGGCAAAGGAGATGACAGAACTGTCCAAGCAGATGCGGGATCAAGGCGGTTCGCCCTCCTTTGAACTTGCTCCCGCTACATATGCAGCCCACGCCGCTGAAATGGAATCCGCTATCTGGGCGCACGGCTGGGACGGCGACTGGTTCCGGCGTGCCTACGACGACTTTGGCAATCCCCTCGGTTCACGCGAAAATGACGAAGGGCAGATCTTCATTGAACCGCAAGGCATCTGCGTCATGGCAGATATGGGCCTCGACGATGGGCGCGCTGAAAAGACACTGAACGCTGTAGCAGAGCATCTCGCTACCCCGCATGGCATCGTTTTGCTGCAACCTGCTTTCTCGGAATATTATCTCCACTTGGGTGAGATTTCATCCTATCCGCCCGGCTACAAGGAAAATGCGGGCATCTTCTGCCACACCAATCCCTGGATCATGATCGCCGAAGCAAAGCTCGGGCGTGGGGAGCAGGCGCATGATTACTATTTGCGCATCAACCCCTCGGCGCGCGAAGCAATCAGTGATACGCATCGCTGCGAGCCGTATGTCTACGCCCAGATGATCGCAGGCAAGGATGCGCCCACGCACGGCGAAGCCAAGAATTCATGGCTGACCGGTACGGCGGCTTGGAATTACGTCGCCATCACACAGTGGATTCTGGGTATTCGACCGACATACTCAGGGTTACAGGTGGCACCCGTCCTGCCAAATGGTTGGGATGCTTTTCGGGCAACACGCAACTATCGGGGCGTGCGATACGAGATCCATGTCCAACGAAAAGATGCGGGTAACCACACCCGGTTAGAAGTAGAGGGTAAGTCTGTAGATGGGAATATTATTCCGCTACCTGTTGAAGGTGTTGAACAAGTTCAGGTGACGGTGTTTTTAGGTGAATAAGCGTTTTTAGATGAGTTTTGGTAGTGGTGCATTTATCGTTTCGCTTGCACCACTACCAATCTTTTAACGCAGTAGGGTTGCGTAGTAGATTGCGGCTGTTATATGAACAAATGCGGATACAAAGAGCGCAACGCCTATGGGGACGTGAACTGCATGCCATAGCGAGAGCAATTGTCGGGTGAGGGCGAGAGACGCTACTTGACGGCGCAGAAGACGACGTTTCTGAAACATTTTTTCGAGTTGTGAGATGAGGGGGCGGAGAGAACGATCCACTTTATTTTTTTGTATCCACCATAACCAGCGTTGTTCCCACTCATAGAAAACATAGCCAAAGGTGAGAAAAAAAGCTGTGTGTCGAGTATTATTTGCCGTGACGAGATTTTTTGGCAAAGCGTTCACTGTAGAAGCTCTGGCATTGACCAAATGCTGTAGTTTTGCTTCGCTGGCGGCGATTCGGTCTTCCAATTCGGAGGCTGCCATGGCTACACCATCGGCGGTGCGGGGGATAGCGGTGTAAATATAGCGCCCGATAAAACCACTGCCAACAATAATGACGGTAAAGAGCATCACGATTCCGGCAAGCCCATTGAATTTCCAGGATGAATGCAGCAGAACCATATAGGGCCCCACCAGCCCTGTAACGATATGGAATTTCAACCAGGCAGACATGCGCCCCCAGCGGGCACTGCGACTGCGTTTGCGCAAGGTGTAGAGAAATTCTGTCATAAGCATGAGCAGAAAACCGGCAATGCCTAGCGAGTGTCCGAAGAATTCTCCCGCAGCTGGGATTGAGCCCGTGCTAATTACAACGAATACATAGATAAGTGTGAGCAGCAAAATAGCAAAAAATGAAAGCCAAAGTTCACCGTTGCCAGATTTCATGTTTTTTTCTCCATTTTTTTTGATTGACGAAAAAGGCCTAGTGTTTTTCTATCCTAATCGTCATCATCATCGTGCTTCTTCCCTCCGCCGCCGCCACCATGATCGTCATCGGCGTCATCCCAGTCGCTTGTGTTGTGGCAATTTGAGCATTGTTGGGTTGTGTGTCCACGGTGACAAGCTTTACAGTTCGCGCCAGCGAAATGTCCTGATGCCTTCTTCCACGAAGATGTTTGGTGGCACTGTGAACATTGTCCGCCGTAGTGACCGGATTTACTATGACAAGCTTTACAGTTCGCTCCGGCAAAATGGCCTGATGCGTTCTTCCAGGATGATGTTTGATGACACTGTGAACATTGTCCGCTGTAATGACCGGATTTACTATGACAAGCTTTACAGTTCGCGCCAGCAAAATGGCCTGATGCATTCTTCCACGAAGATGTTTGGTGGCACTGCGAACATTGTCCGCTGTAGTGACCGGACTTACTATGGCAGGCTTTGCAGTTCGCTCCGGCAAAATGGCCTGATGCATTCTTCCAGGATGATGTTTGATGACACTGTGAACATTGTCCGCTGTAATGACCGGATT
>JBNKMO010000096.1:0-9066 GCA_050293165.1 Anaerolineales bacterium
TCACTTCATCCACTTTGGCTTCGCGGATCAGGAAGCGTGTAATATCGAGCATCACGTTGCCTGCTCCGACAACGAGACAGCGCGATCCAAAACGGAAATCCTGCTGGCTGAAGGGTGGCAGATGGTTGTAATGGTAGACCACACTTTTGGCGTGATAAACGCCCGTCAGGTCTTCACCGGGCAAGCCGAGCCACTTCGTGCCCTGCGCGCCAGTGGTGACAAAAATTGCCTGATAACCCATTGCGCGCAAATCAGCGAGGCTCAGATCAGCATCTTCACCGATGCTAATATTGCCAAAATAACGTAGGTTGGGGGTTTCGAGAATTTTCTTGAACTGCTTGCGCAGGCCATTTTTCATGTCGACTTTATCGGGGTAGATGCCATATTCGGCAAGCCCCCCGGGTTTAATATCACGATTGAAAAGGGTTACATTTGCACCTGCCTGAGCAAGTTCGCGTGCGCCGTAAAGTCCGGCTGGTCCCGCGCCGATGACGGCGACTTGTTTTGCTTTTGTCATAGTATCCCTCCGTAGGGAATCTGCTTCACATTATTAATAAGATAATAACTATCTGATTATAGATAGGATTGAAAAGAGGCGCAAGGTACGCCAGAGTGATTTTATATTTTTCCTATACTGTCCAATATTTGCCTATAATTAAGTGAGAAACTGCTATTGGATAAAGGCGGTTGGGGTTGAAAAAATGAACAAGGTTTTCTCGAGCATATCGTCCTCCAAATTTTTTTGTTGTTGATTGATGGCTTAAGGATACACGCTGAAAATTGGAATTCTTTTGAAAACTGTAGCCAATATTCCAATCTTTTTCCAAGATTCCGGGTAGATTTGTATTTTTTCTGGCGAAACTGGTGCGACGCCCTCAACTTTCCAGTACAATAGCCACATGAATTGGGAAAAGAAGATCGACAAAACCACCCACTACATCCAGATCAACCATCTTCAGGTTGTCATCGGCAGCACACAGGGCAGCGGACATACGGATAGCGCCGGTACCGCCAGCCATGCCGATTTTCTGGCCGGGCGCTTTCAGGATGATATTCGCCAGACATTTGGGGAAAATATACTCAGGGATGTAATTGCCAGCGTCCGCTCAGCAGAAAATGACCCCGTTTTTACAAAAAAACTACGTGCGGAACAAACCCTGCTGGACGCATTATCCGCCATTCCACTGGATGCCCGCCTGGCAGGCTTGCTCGGCATCCCACCCACCGAAAAGGGATCGCTGAACTACGGCAATGCAGGCGGCTATAAAACGATACTCAAATCCGACACCCTGACACTGACCTTTGAACGCGACAAAGGCACACTCGTCCCCAACGCGGGCGGCGTGCCGATCAACATCACATTGCCTGGACACGGCTCGTCCGCAGTAGCGCTGGAAGACCATTTCTATATTGTCGTCAATGATAGTTTCATCGTCGTTGCGCCTAAAGGGGAGGTCATCAAAGAAAGAAACGCCATCTTTGGCGAAACCTTGCGCATCAACACCGTCTCACGTTGGGATGACGTGATCGTCTTCGCCTATCGTTGGTTCCAAAATCAACATCCGCGCGGCTGGTTGATCTATGAGTTGGATGATGGCTTTACGGGGAGATGGGTTGAAGTGAAGTGAAACCAAAAAGGGCTGTGGAGTTGATCCACAGCCCTTCTTGATTACTCGGTTATTTCTGTTTCTGTTGCGTCTGTTTCAGTTTCTAGTGCTTCTTCTTTCAGCGTTGTCCCTTCGAGCATCAAGCGTCTGGCGTATTCATCGCGCAAGCCGATCTGGTAGGGTACGCTGGTGACAACGACACGATCCATATCGCGCAGGACGAGGTCGATCAATAAGTTGGTGTTGCGGTGCAACGCCTGTTCCCAGAAGGAGGGCATGGCGAGTTGTCCTGCCAACAGGTGGATGAAGGCTTTCGGGTTCTCTGCCTGTTGGTCCAGAATATAGTCACGCAGTGGCTCGGTAATTGAGCGATAGGGCGATTCCAAAACAACCAACTCACCAAACCCAATGCGTTCATCCCATTTCTTGACCAATTCTGCGGTGCGCTCAGGGTCTACAGCAACATGGACTGCTTTCCACGGATTGCCGAGCGATTGCGCAAAATTGACGAGGCGCAGGGTGCCCGCATGGACATTGTCGACCAGCAGGATGGTGTACATATCGCTGGTATGCGGTTTGATCTCCAACTCGCCGAGGCTGAGTTGGTTCGCCACACGCTGGTAATGGCGGTGCGTCCCCATGAACGCCCAGATCAAGGTCGGGATGAGCAGGAGGATGAACCAAGCCCCTTGCGAGAATTTTGTCACAGCGAAGATAACAGTCACAACGGCGGTTGCCATCGCGCCGACGATATTGATCGCCTGACGCCAACGCCACTGTTTGTCATAAACCAGCGTCGAACCGCGCGATTCGATCTCTTCGTCTTCCTTCAGCTTGCTGACCTTATGCCATCTCACAACCATCCCAGCCTGTGAGATGGTGAAGCTCAGGAAAACGCCGACCGCATAGAGCGGGATCAGCGCCGAAACCGATGCATTGAAGATAACGACCAGCAGCGAAGCCAATCCGGCCAGCCCGATGATACCCCATGAGAAAACCAGACGTCCACCGCGATAGGTGAGTTGGCGCGGCAGGAAGCCGTCGGCAGCCGTCAGCGCAGCCAAGCGAGGAAAATCTGCGAAGCTGGTATTGGCTGCCATAATCAGGATGGTGGTAGTCGCCACAACCATGACGATGTACATGGTGCCGGAACCGAAGACGGTGCGCGCAATTTGGGAGATGACCGTTTCCGTTTCGCTCGGCATTGCCTGTACTTGATGTGCCAGCAGCGTGATACCGATGAACATGGCCATCAGGATGGCGCTCATGGCGGTCATTGTATTTGCAGCATTTTTAGCCTTTGGTTCTTTGAAGGCGGAAATACCATTCGAGATGGCTTCGACGCCGGTCAGCGCGGTACAGCCACTGCTGAAAGCACGCAGGATCAAAAAGATGGTAATGCTCTGGGTCAAATCCTGTGCCACTTCCACGCCAGTAACGATGCCCAAATTACCGGTTGCCCAACGCCATAAACCCGTGCCAAGCATGAGGAAGGCTGTGCCGAGAAAGAAGTAGGTCGGGATGGCAAAGGCAGTACTGGACTCTTTGACACCGCGCAAATTGATAATGGTCATGACCAGGATCAGGGCAAGAGCGATCTCAATCTTGACATGGCTCAACGCCGGGAAGGCAGATACGATCTGTGCCACACCCGATGAGATGCTGACCGCGACCGTTAAAATATAGTCGGTCATCAGGGCTGAACCAGCGGTTAAAGCAGCGAGTTCTCCCAGATTATCCCGCGCGACGATGTAGGCGCCGCCACCGCTTGGGTAAGCAAAAATAGTCTGACGGTAGGAAAGGGTCAGAATTACGAGCAAAACACCAATCGAGATCGCGATCGGAATGGACAAGCCAAAATACATGCTGCCAGCCATCGCCAGAATAACCAGAATTTCTTCGGTGGCGTAAGCAACAGATGAAAGTGCATCAGATGCAAAAACCGCCAAGGCTGGCACTTTGCCAATCGCCTGATGAGGTGCGGCGGCGGTTTCCAGCGGCGGTCCAATCAGGCGGTCAAAAAAATTTTTCTTATTGTCTATAGAATCTGTAGCCATGATTTCTCCTTGATAAATGGTCTACACAATAAAACAGGCAGCATTCCGGCACTTACGAGCCGATCTCACTGCCTGTGGGATGGATTTATTCTTGTTGTGTTCTTATGACAAACGGGACGGAATTATACGCCTATTTTTTGTTTTTGGAAGGGATGAATTTCCAACAAAAAAGCTGTGGGATTTTTCCACAGCTTTGGCTGATACATAATCTCTATTTACTCTTTATACACATCCGGCACGCCCATGATGTTATAGCCTGCGTCGACGTAAAAAACTTCGCCCGTCGTGCGTGCGGACATATTTGAGCTAAGGAAAACCGCCGCACTACCGACATCTTCGATAGTCACGTTTTCGTGCAAGGGTGCCATTTCTTCAAAGGCTTTGTACATCTCTTTGAAACCGCCCACGCCCGCCGAAGCCAGCGTGCGGATCGGACCTGCCGAGATGGCATTTACACGGACTTTGTCTTTACCAAAATCGTACGCCAGATAACGGGTGGATGCTTCGAGTGCGGCTTTGGCGACACCCATCACGTTATAGTTCGGAGTCACTTTAACGGAACCATGATAGGTCATCGTCAGCAGCGCGCCGCCCGGGTTCATCAGCGGCTGAAAGGCTTTTGCCAACGCCACGAATGAGTAGACGCTGATATCCATCGCCAAATGGAAACCTGCGCGGCTGGTGTTGTAATAAGGCCCGATTAACTCTTCACGGTTGGCAAAACCGATCGAATGCACGAGAATGTCGATCTTTCCAAAACGCTCGGCTGCTTTGGCTGCAACGGCTTCGATCTCTTCGTCGCTGCTCACATCACATTGCTCAACAAAGTCACAGCCAACCGACTCTGCCAACGGATCAACACGCCGCTTCAACATTTCACCGGCATAGCTGACACCAACAGTCGCGCCTTCGCGGACAAAGGCTTCAGTAACGCCCCATGCAATCGAGCGGTTATTGGCAAGCCCAAAAACAAGAGCGGTTTTTCCTTCCAGTAAACCCATAATACCTCCAGATAAAATCGTCATTGCAAGCGGAGTAATCTTTATCTCAATCTTGAAGCTCCCGTCTACCCCTGCGGAGCACAGGCAGCCCTTCTCGCAATGACATGTGTTTTATTTGACTAAAAATCGCCAGGGCACAGACTTCCACGGCTCTGGCACACTATTTAAACCCACGCGCGCGCCAATCGTCACGTTTTCGTCCGAAATCCTTTCCCCCGCTTCAATCCACAGGCCGCTTTCCTTACGGCACAAATCCACGCCGTTGAAGGATTTGTCGATATTCAAAGCCTGCGCCAGCTTGCCGGGCCCATCCGTCCATTTGGACTTTGGCTGCTTGCCGCGACGAGATGCGATGATCTCAAGCCCCTCCAGCGGCTCGATAGCACGGATCAGCACCGCCGCAGGGAATCCACCTCGCTCAGTGACCGCATTCAGCATCCAGTGCATTCCATAATTGAAATAGACGTAGGCGCTGCCAGCCTGCCCGTACATGATCGCCGTCCTCGGCGTTCTCCCGGCTTTGGCGTGGCAGCCGAGATCGCTCTCCCCGATATATGCTTCCGTTTCGACAATTCTGCCAGAAATCCGAACATCATCTTCCACCCGCACAAGCACCGCCCCAAGCAACTCGCGCGCAACGGTCAGCGTGGGTCGGTCGTAAAATTCACGAGGGAGGATTTGCATAGAAACGTTCAACCTTCTAACTCATGTTACGCAGTGATGAATAATAGGCTGTCGTTTCCCCTCATCCTATCCTTCTCCCAAAGGGAGAAGGAATTAAGTCCCCTCTCCCTTTGGGAGAGGGCGGAGGGTGAGGGGAACTCCAAAGTCTGCCAAAAGCATCTTTTGCGTAACATCAGCTTCTAACTTACAACCTTAAAACCTTGGATCTTTTTCCAACGTCAATCTCAACCCTTCTTCCAACGAGACCGAAGGCGTATAACTCAACTTCTTCTTTGCCAGAGTCAAATCGGCACACATGCGCGAGACGCCACCCGAAACACGCGGATTGTAGACCACCTCCGCTTTGCCGGGCACGATCTCGGTCACAGCGTTGACCAACGTGCGGACACTCGTCTCCACGCCCGAACCAACATTGATGACCAAACCATCCAAGCTAGGGGCGGTGGTGGCGGCGGTCAACGCTTTGACCACATCATCCACATAAACATAGTCACGGGTCTGTTCGCCATCGTTATGGACTACGAGCGTCCCATTCCGCAAGGTTTGGTGGATAAAATGCGGCACAACTGGTGGATGTGAAACCGGCATCCGCTGACCGGGGCCATAGGCGTTGAAGATGCGCAAACTGACGGTTTCAATCCCCCATAAGCTGCCAATCGTGCGGATGTAGTGCTCCGCCGCCAACTTCGAGACCGCGTAAGGAGAACGCGGATTCGGTACCGAATTTTCATTGATGGGCTGCGCCCCCAGATCCCCATAAACTGCGCCGGATGATGCCATCACCACCCGCCGCACGCCGACATCACGCATTGCTTCCATCAGGCTCACCGTCCCGCCGACATTGGCAGCGTTGTACTCACGTGGATAAAGCACCGACTCGGGCACAGAAACCCTCGCCGCGAGATGATAGACCACATCCACGTCTTGAAGCAAAGTCCAGAGCTTTGGGCGGTCGTTCACATCCCCGCGCGTAAAGTTGACATCGGGAGAGAGGGCCACTCGACTGCCCGTGGAAAGATCGTCAATTCCACGCACCTGGTGTCCCTGTTTGGAAAGATGGTTGGCTAACGAAGAGCCGAGAAATCCGGCAGCGCCGGTGATGAGAAAATTCATTGTTTAAGTCTCAATTTTCAGATTGTAAGTCGCAGGCAAAACCCTAACGGGGTATGCATCTGCTTTTGGTGCGATGTATTGGGGTAGCGGGAAAGCACAGTTCCTGAGCGGAGGGCTGAACAGAGAGAAGACCGTAGTCGAAGGACGGATTAGCTGTGAATCCCGTTCTTCGACTACGCATCTCTCTTCCGCTCGACGCTCCGCTTAGAGACTGGCAAACTCTTTTTAAGCGGTATCCAGCCAAATGTCACGCGCGAGGCGGCTTTTCATCCAGCAAGAATTATACCCCGCAGTGGTAGAATCCCACTTGCTTACCCATAGTGATATTAATTTGCGAGGAGGATGCACTTGTGACAAAGCAATCTCCCCAACAATGAGACCGCTTCGTCGCAAGAACGCGCTTCTCGCGGAATCACCACTGATCTTATAGGTCAACTAATTCCTGAAAACTGGAGAATATCATGCCCGAAGCAGTCATAATTGATGCAGTCCGCACCCCAATTGGCAATTTTCGCGGTTCACTCGCGAGTATTCGTACTGACGATCTCGCCGCTGTCTCGTTAATGGCCATTGTCGATCGCACTGGCATTGACCCCGCGCTCATCGAAGAAGTTTATCTCGGCTGTGCAAATCAGGCGGGCGAAGATAACCGCAATGTGGCGCGCATGGCTACCTTATTGGCGGGATTCCCCGTTGAAGTTGCCGCGATGACAATTAATCGCCTATGCGCTTCAGGGCTGAATGCCGTCAATCAGGCTGCACGAGCCATCAAGCTCGGCGAAGGCGATGTCTTCATCGCGGGCGGGGTCGAGAACATGACGCGTGGCCCCTTCGTGATGGGCAAACCGGAGATGGGGTATCCATACGGCAATGCGACCATGTGGGATACAGCCTTTGGCTGGCGCTTCCCGCACCCGCAGATGAAGGAAATTTATGGAACAGAAGCGATGGGCAACACCGCCGAGAATTTGCAGGAATTTGGCTTTATCTCGCGCGAAGAACAGGATGCCTTTGCGCTTCGCTCTCATCAACAAGCTGTAGCCGCTATCAATGACGGACGCTTCGTCGAGGAGATTTGTCCCGTTATCATCCCCCAACGAAAAGCGGATCCCATTATCTTCGACACCGACGAACGCCCCCGCGCCGATACCAGTCTGGAGAAGCTCGCCAAACTACGCCCCGCCTTCAAAAAGGATGGCACGGTCACGGCAGGCAATGCATCCGGTTTAAACGATGGCTCGGCAGCCGTGTTAATGATGAGCGCCGAAAAAGCAGAAGAGTTAGACCTGAAGCCGATGGCACGTGTCATCACATCCGCCGTGGCAGGCGTGCCCCCGCGCACGATGGGCATGGGCCCCGTGCCTGCCACGCGTAAAGCCCTCAAGCGAGCAAGCTTGACCCTCGACGACATTGGCTTGATCGAACTCAACGAAGCCTTCGCCGTCCAATCTCTAGCTGTGATGCGCGAGCTTGGCATGAACCCTGATATTGTGAACGTCAACGGCGGCGCGATTGCCCTCGGGCATCCGCTCGGCTGCTCAGGCGCACGCATCCTGACCACCCTCCTGCACGAAATGAAACGCCGCGCCCCGCAAGAAAAGAAACCCTACTACGGCTTGGCGACACTATGTGTCGGTGTTGGTCAGGGCGAAGCAACGATCGTGGAGTGGATTGGTTAGGTTTCAGCTTCAAGGTTAGAAAGTTGAAAACAAGGGCGGACGGCTGTCCGCCCTTGTTGATTTACCCATTCGTGATATAAAAACATTGGACATCTTGCAAAAATCATGCAGCTTCAAGATTGTAAATAACAGCAATGAGATTAAAACATAACCCAAAGCGCGCTCTTCGATTGCAATAGCGTTCACTTTCTCGCCAATACATTAAGGGTTGATCTGTTCGGCTCAACTTTGGTGGACGACCAAAGCTTGGCAGTTCTTTTCTTTTATCTCTGTGTATCGCATGCGCCTATTATGGCACAATGAGCACTTATGCAAGTAGAATTCTCTGCCCTACAAATAGGGCAAAAGATCAGTCACTACGGTTATACTTTGCAATCTATCCGAAAATACCTTATGTAATAACAGCTATGGAAAACCACTTTAGTGTTTAGCCGTTAAAACCGATGAAAGCGCTACTACAAGATGTTTTTCGGATAGAAACTTACATCAAATTTATGAAATTTAGCCCTGAAGAAATCAAGGCTCTCTCTGAAGAGTTTGAAAATGCTACGCCACAGGAAATTCTAATGTGGACGATGGAAAACTTTTGCCCAAATCTGGCAATGAGTTCATCCTTCCAGAACCAGAGCGTACCGCTGCTGCACATGGTCAAGGAAACCAATCCCAAAATGCGCATCTTCTTTTTGGATACGGGCATGCACTTTTGGGATACGCTTTTCTTCCGCGAGCATATCGAGCAAATCTGGGGGCTGAATATCGTCGATCTGCGTCCAGATGAAAAATGGCGCACCGTGCTACGCCATTTTGGCGCAGACCTGCCCGAAACCGACCCCAACCTTTGCTGCTATATCCGCAAGGTACAACCCATGCAAAAAGCGATGGAGGACCTCGACGCCTGGATCACTGGCATCCGCCGCGACCAGAC
>JBNKMO010000097.1:0-15226 GCA_050293165.1 Anaerolineales bacterium
AGATGGGGGGAGGTTTCGCCTGTGGGCGCGGCGCTGTCGCTGCGACGCTATTCGCCGCACGCGAGCTTGGCGCCGATAACGTAAAGGTTGTCAATTACGCTACATCGGGTGATGTAACGGGGGACATGTTGTCTGTTGTGGGGTATGGGGCTGGGGTTGTGTGTCGTAAGAATTAGTTCGCTGGCCTAGAGAAAAAGAGGTTGGGGTTTATATTAAATATGAATATCCATGAAAAGTTCAAGCTTGAGTTTGATAATGCGTTTCAACAGTTAGCTCTCTCGACGGAGCGAGCTAAGGATTTGCAGGTTGATTTAGAGATAACTAGCGA
Source organism: Anaerolineales bacterium (assembly GCA_050293165.1). Classification (GTDB taxonomy): domain Bacteria; phylum Chloroflexota; class Anaerolineae; order Anaerolineales; family Villigracilaceae; genus Desulfolinea. Next base: position 329 of record JBNKMO010000097.1, read on the forward strand.
TAATTTAGCGGGGCCGCTTTATAGTATTTTGACCGGTGGAAATTGTAATTATATTTTTGATGAAAAAAGGTTTTCAGGAGTTATTCCAATAGAAGATTTTCGATCTTGGGTTAGTCAACTCGCTGAAGAATATAGAATGGGCGTAGTGGATTTTGAAACTTCAAATTTAGAAGAAGCTGCGGATCGAGAAAGATTATTAGAAAAAGCAAATGCAATGCACAGAGTTGCAGAACTTGCTTATCAAATTCAAAAACAACAAGGCCAATGAGATAGCTTCGCTACTTACATAGCTTTCAAAACCATTTATAACTTTGCTTATGAATATCTTTGTCCAAATCGCCGTGAATATCCCCGCAGTGAGCGGGGTTTTCGATTACTCCCTCCCAGCAGAACTGGAAGGACAGGTTGGCATTGGGCATTTGGTGACGGTGCCTTTTAGCCATCAGGTTGTGCAAGGCGTGGTCTTGCGCTTCATAGATCAGCCCTCCGTGCAGGAGGTGAAAACCGTTATCGACCTGCTCGACCCGCTGCCTGTGCTGACATTCGCGCAGATCGCGCTTGCCGAAACGATGGCGGCGCAGACCTTGAATCCCGTTGCGGCGATGGTCGGGATGATGTTGCCCAGTGGATTAAGTCAACAGGCTGACACTGAGTTTGGCATTCGGGAATTGGGGGTAGGAGACAAGGAACTTTCTCAGACACAAAAACGAATTCTGGCCTTGCTCGAAAAACGTGGTTCTTTGCGGGGGCGTCAGATTGATACGCACTTCAAAAATGTGGATTGGCGCAAGTCGGCGCAGGCGTTGGTAAGGCGTGGGGTGTTGACGTCCAAGTCGGTATTGCCGAGGCCACGCGTGCGTCCGAAATTTGTTCGGACGGCGCAGTTGGCGGTAGAGCCGCAGGCGGCGCTGGATGCCATGTCTGCACTTGGGTCAACGGAAGCAACTCAAAATCGGCGGGCGGCTGCGCTCCAATTCCTGATGCGCGAGACGGATGCTGTCGCAGTCTCGTGGGTCTACGCGGAGAGCGGCTGTAATCTGTCCGATTTACAGATCTTGGCTGAAAAAGATTTGATCGTCTTGCGCGAGACGGAGATTTGGCGCGATCCAACAGAGCGAGTGGAGATTAGGGAAGAAGAGAATACGGCGTGGACGCTGACAGTGGCGCAACAGGTTGCGATGGATGTTGTTTACACATCTTTTGCGGACTCGCTGACGCGCCCGCTGCTGCTGCACGGCGTGACGGGCTCGGGCAAAACCGAGATCTATATCCGCGCCGCGCAGGAAGCCGTGAAGCGTGGTGGGCAGGCGCTGATCTTGGTGCCCGAAATTGCGCTGACGCCGCAAAGCGTGCGCCGCTTTTTGGCGCGTTTTCCGGGGCAGGTGGGCTTGATCCACTCGAAGCTCTCGGAAGGCGAGCGTTACGATACCTGGCGGCGGGCGCGGGCGGGACAGTTGAAGGTCATCATTGGCGCGCGTTCTGCGCTTTTTGCGCCGTTGCCAAATGTGAAGTTGATCGTGCTGGACGAGTTCCACGACGGCTCGTATCACCAGGCGAATATCCCTTTTTATGATGCGGTGCAGGCTGCGCAAAGCTATACTGAGATTTGTGGCGCGGTTTGCATTTTGGGGTCGGCGACACCGCCGATTGATGTGATGTATGCCCTCACCCATTCTCGCTTCGCTCGAATTTCCCTCTCCCGCAACGCGGGAGAGGGGGAGCAAGCGCAGCGAAGCGGGGGTGAGGGCGCTTTGCTCGAACTCTCCGAACGCATCGGCGAGCGCGAGTTGCCGCCCGTCGACGTAGTCGACATGCGCGAAGAACTTCGCACGGGCAATCTGAGCATCTTCAGTCGTGCCCTGCGCGAAGCGCTCGCCGAAACGCTGGCTCGTGGGGAGCAGGCCATTCTCTTTCTCAATCGGCGCGGTACCGCCACCTACGTCTTCTGCCGCGATTGCGGGCATACGCTCAAATGTCCGCGTTGCGATACGCCGCTCACGTTGCATGCTTCACGTCCCAACGTTTCAACGTTAAAACGTTCAAACGTTCTTTTGTGCCATCGTTGTAATTACACGCGCCAAATGCCGAAAAAATGCCCGTCCTGCGAAAGTAAAAAAATCCGTGCTTATGGGCTGGGTAGCGAAAAAGTCGAAGATGAAGTCAGCACCCTTTTTCCCGATGCGCGTGTTTTACGTTGGGATTGGGACACCACCCGCACGAAGGACGCCCACGAACTTATCCTGAGCCACTTCACCGCTCACCGCGCCGACATCTTGGTCGGCACGCAGATGCTTGCCAAAGGGCTGGATCTGCCCCTCGTCACACTCGTCGGGGTCGTCTTGGCAGATGTTGGATTGAATCTGCCCGATCCCTTCTCTGCGGAGCGAGTATTTCAGACCTTGACGCAGGTGGCGGGACGAGCAGGACGCTCCGCGCGTGGTGGACGCGTGGTGCTGCAAAGCTTCGAGCCTGAGCATTACGTGGTGCAATTCGCATCCAAACATGATTATGCAGGCTTCTACGCTCACGAACTCGAACAGCGTCGTCGGCTCGGATATCCGCCCTTCGCAAGGTTGGTGCGTCTTGAGTATCGTGACCGCAATCCCGCCAAAGCCGAAGAAGAAGCGCATAAACTCGCTGCCGAGATCAAGCATTTACTGGCAACTGAAAACCGAAAACAGACTACTGTTATCGGGCCTGTGCCCGCTTTCTTCTCAAAGGTCGATGGCGCCTATCGCTGGCAGATTGTTTTACGCGGCCCCGATCCCGTGAGTTTGTTACGAGAGATGAAGCTGCGAGGGTGGAGAATGGAAGTTGAGCCGGTGAGTTTGTTATAATCGGGAAGGTTTTAAAACTCGGCTTGACAGCATAGTCGTTTTTGACGATAATAGAGGCGTATCCCCCGGTATTAGGTAACGAACCCGGTGCGAAGCCGCCTTTTGGCGGCTTCTGTGTTTTTAGAGGGCATTTTCATGAAAGCTAGCGTTTATATTGATGGTTTTAATCTTTATTATGGATGTGTCAAAGGCACACCTTATCATTGGCTTGACCTTGCAAAAATGTGCCAAATTCTATTGCCGAAGGATGAAATAAAGACTATTAAATATTTCACCGCATTAGTTACTCCTCGCCCTAATGACCCAGATAAATTATTAAGGCAAGAAATATATTTACGTGCTTTGGGTACAATCCCTAATCTTGAAATTATCAAAGGAGCATTCTTGTCTCATACAGTAACCATGCGTTTAGCGCCGCCGAAAACAGGATTTGCAAAGGTCATTAAGACAGAAGAAAAAGGATCTGATGTCAATATTGCGACACATTTGTTGATTGATGGTTTTAAAGATAAATACGATTTAGCTATTATTGTTTCAAATGATTCTGACTTGTTAGAACCGATTAAGTTTGTGCGAGAAGAATTGGGAAAATCAATAGGTATTCTTAATCCACAGAAAAATACGAGTATCGTTTTAGAAAAGCAAGCTCTTTTCATCAAAAAGATTCGAAAAGGTGTTTTGTCGAAAAGTTTGTTTCCTAACACGCTTGTTGATGCGAAGGGTAAATTTTCAAAACCATCAATCTGGTAGTTGCAAAGGAGTCCCTAATGCAATCCTTCTCACGCGGTTGGCAATTTCTCAAACAAGCCTGGCAGATGGCCTCTGCCGACAAAGACCTGATCAAACCCTCCATCTATACCCTCTTTGCGGGGGCGGTTGTTTCCGTGATCGGTATCATCCCGATTGCATTGGTGGCGATGCTTTTTAACAATGCCGGTTTTATGGGGCAGGTTATTATGGCTTTGGCGGGCGGGCTGCTCGTTTTTGCTGAGTTCATCGTCAGCTATATCTTCTCGGCGATGACCGTCTATCTCATCTACGGCTACCTCTCCGAAGGCGACGGGCGCATGGATAAGGCTTGGGAGATCGTGAAACGCGACCTGCTCGATCTCGCCACGCTTGCGGCCGCATCGACGACTGTCAATATGGTCAAGAATATGGTCAAGGGAAAAGGTAATCGCAGTGGGCGCAATTTCCTTGCTGAACTGATCGATACCGTCTGGACGGAAGCCGCCTATCTCATTCTGCCCGCGATGGTCATTGAAGACATCAATCTCAAAGATGGCATTAAACGGGCGACTCAAATCGTCCAAGATAACCTGCTTTTGGTGGGAATCAGCACGGTCGGTGTGAAAGCGGTTACGGGGCTGATCGGATTTTTACTCGGTTTAATCGGAGCGATTTTAGGGGGCGGGTTGGGATACGGAATTATCACCCTCGCAGGCGGACCGAACGTGACCTTTGGCTTGGTCATTGGCATAGGATTAGGGTTGCTGGTCTTCTTCCTTTTCGTCATGGTGGCGACCGTAATCGGGACGTACACATCCACCGCTTACCACACCTGCCTCTATCTTTGGGCACGTGATGTCGAAAAATCGGATGCGCCCGCCCAGTCGATTACCGCCCCTGCGCCGCTCGCGGCTGTACTTGATCTCTAGGAGAAAAAAATGCGTTTTGAAGAACTAAACTGGATGGATGTTGAAAATTATCTCGAAGAAGACGACCGTCTGATGATCGTGTTGGGTGCCACCGAACAGCATGCCTACCTGAGTCTGCTGACCGACATAAAAATCCCGCTCGCACTGGCAGATGCCGCATCCCAGCAGAGTGGGGTGCTGGTTGCCCCGCCGCTCAACTTTGGCAGCTCGCCTTATTTTCTCGATTACCCGGGCACGATTTCCTTTCGCCTGAGCACTCTGATGGATGCCGTCGAAGATATTTTGCGCTCGGTTTATCGACAGGGATTTCGGCGCATCCTGGTCTTGAACGGGCACGGCGGCAACGACGGCGTACGCGCCCGTCTCGAAGAGGTGATGAACGATCTGCCTGATCTACAGTTGAATTGGTATTCGTGGTGGAAGTCACATGGCGTGGAAGCAGTGGCAATCAAAAATAATTTAAAACCGGGGCATGCCAATTGGTTAGAATCCTTTCCGTTTACACAGGTGGCAGAACAACCTTCCTCGCCGAAACCTCCGCCCTTTGTGCCAAGCGCCATTTTAGGGGCAGGCGCGACGCGTGAAATCTATGGCGATGGTTCCTTTGGCGGCCCCTATCAGGTAGATTTTGAGATTGTGAGTGAGATTTTCCAGGTCGCATTAACAGATGTTTTAGAAATGCTAAAGTTCGAGTAGAATAAGCGTTGCTCTTTGGGGGAAGTTCTTTTCTCGATAAGTTCAGTTTTGGAAAAAAGGTGTAAAAACCCTTGACGGTTTCGCCTGAAAGTCGTTATAATCCACGACTTGGATGAGAATATATAAATTTATTGTCTATCGGCGAGCACATGAGAAAAACGTTATCTCAGGGTGCTTGCCTTTGTGTGTCTCGCGGGAAATTTCCTGCGTAAATCTTCATATAAATAGTCTCTGGAACGTACAGAGACAATAGACGACGAGGAGAGTATCTGTGGAAACTAAGGGGCTTAAAGCGCTTCGTGTTAGTCTTGCATCGCCGGAAACCATTCGTTCTTGGTCTTACGGTGAGGTTCTAAAACCGGAAACAATCAATTACCGTCGTCTGCGTCCAGAGAAGGACGGCCTTTTTTGTGAGGCCATCTTTGGGCCACAGCGCGATTGGCAATGTTACTGTGGTAAATATAAAAACCCGCGCTACAAGGGGATTACTTGTGACAAATGCGGTGTTGAAATTACGCGCTCGGCTGTTCGCCGTGAACGTATGGGGCATATCCAATTGGCAACGCCTGTTGCGCATATTTGGTACACCCGCCGTATTCCCTCTTACTTAGGTTTATTACTCAATATCTCTCGCCGTAATCTTGATCGTGTGCTTTATTTTGCGCAGTATATCGTCACGCATGTGGACGAAGATGCGCGTGAAAAAGCGTTGAATAAATTGGATGAAGAGATTGACGGTGCTGCTGTCAAACACGATGCCGTGACGAGCGCGAATTTGGAAGATATTCAAGAGCGCAGTCAGGCTGCACATACTGCACTTCAACAACGCCGTGCTGCCACCATTCAGGAATTCGACGAACAAACGGCTGCCTTGCTTGAGCCGGTTATGAAGGAAGGTCAGCGTTTGGATGAGAGCCTACAGGAAAAGATGGGCTCATCCATTAGCAAGGATATCATTTTCAGCGCCACAGGCGATGTTATCGCTGAAGCTGGCTCTGTGATCGCTTCCCAACATATTAGCCGCGTTCAGAAAGCTGTACAAGACAGCCTACACAAGATCGAAAGTGAACTTCAGGAACAGAAAGATGAAAAGATCGCTGCGATTGATGCAGAGATTGAAGCCTTGCAAGGCACTTTGGATGAAGAAGTTTCACTGATCAAAGATCAGCTTGAAGATGAGCTTTCTGAGACTCGTAGCCTCAATAAACAGACTCGCAAAGAGTTGGTAGATTTACAGCCCTTCGATTTCCTAAGCGAAGTTCGCTACCGCGAATTGAAAGCCCGTTGGGGACAGATTTTCCGCGCCGACATGGGCGCAGAAGCCTTCCTGGATATTCTTCAACGCATTGATCTCGACGCTCTCTCTGAAGAACTCTGGCGTGAAGTCCGTACTACCAAGAGTAAACAAAAACGTAAAAAAGCCACCAGCCGTTTGAAGGTTGTCGAGGCTTTCCGTCGTTCCGGCAACAAACCCGAGTGGATGATTATGAGCATTTTGCCCGTCATCCCGCCCGATCTGCGTCCTATGGTGCAATTGGATGGTGGCCGTTTTGCTACTTCGGATTTGAACGATCTCTACCGCCGCGTCATTAACCGCAACAACCGTCTCAAACGCCTTTTGGAGTTGGGTGCCCCCAATGTCATTATTCGCAACGAGAAACGTATGTTGCAGGAAGCGGTCGATTCCCTGATTGACAACAGCCAACGCGGAAAAGCACTTTCCCGCCGTGGGCGCCGCGAACTGAAATCCCTGAGCGATATGCTCAAGGGTAAGAAAGGTCGCTTCCGCCGAAACTTGCTCGGTAAACGTGTCGATTACTCCGGACGTTCGGTGATCGTGGTTGGCCCGCAGTTACGCCTTTATCAATGTGGTCTTCCCAAGAAGATGGCATTGGAACTCTTCCGGCCCTTTGTGATCGGTGGTTTGGTCAAACGCAATTACGCTGCTAATGTTAAGGGCGCACGTCGCATGATTGAGCGCAACCGTCAGGAAGTTTGGGAAGTTCTCGAAGACGTGATCAAAGATCGCCCTGTTCTTCTGAACCGCGCCCCAACCCTGCACCGTTTGGGTATTCAAGCCTTTGAGCCACTCCTGATCGAGGGGAGTGCGATCCAGTTGCACCCACTCGTAACAACGGCGTTTAATGCCGACTTTGACGGCGACCAAATGGCAGTCCACGTTCCGCTTTCGCAAAAAGCGGTTGAAGAAGCCCGTCGGCTGATGTTGTCATCCAAAAACCTGTTGAAACCGGCCGATGGTGAGCCGATCATCAGCCCAGGGAAAGATATGGTTTTGGGTGTTTACTACCTGACGATGACCGACCCCTTTGACTATAAGGGCGAGGGCAGCGTCTTTGGCTCGCTTGAAGAAGTAAAACTCGCCTTTGATTTAGAGCAGGTGGAAGTTCATACGAATATCCGTTTGCGCGCAGCGACCTGGTACAACGAAGAAGGTACCCGTTTAGCTAAACCCGAAACGCGCATGATCGAGACGACAGTTGGTCGCGCTATCTTTAATAGTATTATGCCGCCCGAAGTTCAGTTCGTTAACATGACCTTGGACAAAGGTGGCGTGAAAGACCTGATCGCTGATGTTTACGAAATCTGTGGACAGGACGTGACTACCGATGTTGCTGATGGTATCAAGAGCATTGGCTTTGAATATGCCATGCGCTCTGGTGTGACGGTTGCTATTTCCGATATTACTGTACCTGAATCTAAGCCGGAGATTATGCAAAAATCTTTGCAGGCTGTAGAGTTGGTGCAGCGTGATTTCCGCCGTGGTCTGCTCACTGAGCAAGAACAGGATGAGCGTGTTGTCCAGATTTGGCAGGATACGACGAATGATCTCGCAGCAGAAGTTCGCAAGGTGATGGACCCGAACGGGAACCTTGCTACAATGGCAAGCTCCGGCGCGACCAAAGGTGGTTTCGGTCCGATCTCGCAGTTGGCCGGTATGCGCGGTCTTATGGCTGATCCTGCGGGGCGTATTATTCCGCTCCCAATCCGCTCGAACTTCCGTGAAGGTCTGACTGCGTTGGAATACTTTATTTCCACACACGGTGCCCGTAAAGGTTTAGCTGATACGGCGCTTCGTACAGCCGATGCCGGATACCTGACCCGCCGTTTGGTCGATGTTGCGCAAGATTTGATTATCAACGAACACAATTGCGAGACAAAGAATGGTATTACTATCCGCCGCGATGAAGATATCGCCGGGCAGTCGCTTGGTTCTCGTATTTACAGCCGTCTGATCGCTGAACGTGTCCTTGATCCCAAAACAGGTGAAGTGATTGCTGAACCTGATGATGTCATTGGACACGAATTGGCTCGCAAGATCATGAAAGCTGATTTGGCCGAAGTTGTTGTTCGTTCTCCGCTGACTTGTGACCTCCAGCACGGCGTTTGCGCCATGTGTTACGGTAACGACCTTGGGCGTGGCAAGATCGTTGAACTTGGTTCCGCTGTGGGTATTGTGGCTGCACAGTCCATTGGTGAGCCTGGTACACAATTGACATTGCGTACCTTCCACACAGGTGGTGTTGCTGCTGGCAGCGATATTACGACCGGTCTCCCTCGTGTTGAAGAGCTTTTCGAAGCCCGTCGCTTGCCGAAGGGTGAAGCTGTGATGACTGAGATTAATGGTAAAGTCACTATCTCTCAATCTGAAAAATATGCTGACCTGCGCATTGTGACTGTGTCTCAGAGCGAAATGGTTAGCGATACTTATAAAATTCCTGAAAACTGGGAAGTTTTGGTCAGTGATGAAGATGAAGTCAAGGCTGGTGCGCTCCTTGCATCTGACGAAGAAGCGACCATTGCAGCCCAGAACGACGGCAAAATTCGCGTTGAAGGCGATACGATCTATGTTTCCTACGAACAGCGTGAAGAAAGCGAATACGATATTCCCACCACAGCACGCTTGCTGGTGGTAGATGGTGACCTTGTTGAAGCCGGTCAGCCGCTGACAGAAGGTTCTTTGAACCCGCACCGTATTTTGCGTATTCAAGGTTCAGATGCCTGCCAACTTTATCTCATGTCTGAGATTCAGCAGGTTTATCGTTCGCAGGGTCAGAATATTCACGACAAACACTTTGAAGTAATCATCCGAAAGATGCTCTCCAAGGTACAAATCACCAATCCATTTGACAGCAATTACCTGCCCGGTGATGTTGTGGATCGTCTGGATATTCGCCGCAGCAACGAAGCCTTGCTTGCCGAAGGCAAACAGCCCGCACGTTACGTCAATATTCTTTTGGGAATCACCAAAGCATCCTTGACGACAGATTCATTCCTTTCAGCCTCCTCCTTCCAGCACACGATCAAGGTTTTGGCCAAGGCTGCCATTGGATCGGATGAAGATCCGCTCTATGGTTTGAAAGAGAACGTCATCATTGGTAAGCTGATCCCTGCTGGATCTGGCTTTGTTCCTGGTCGATTCAGTGCAGAGAAAGAAGGCAATGGCATCGAGATAGAAGAAGATATTGATGGGCTGGAAGATTTCGATGAGCTTGATGAAGAAGATGTAGACGTTGATATTGAAGATGTCGAAGACGAGGATGTCGCCGAAGACGAAGAAGACGACAGCGATATCGAAGACTAAAAGTTGTTGATAGATCAAAAGATGCCACATTAAACGTGGCATCTTTTTTTATCTTAAAAAATGATCTTCCGAGAAACGAATGTTAAAGAAAATAGGACTTTAGACCATCCTGGTTTTTTTAAGATTTAAGGTATAATCTCAAAACCTTAAAATATGGGGCTTTACGGCTCTCCTAACTGGATAAAATCGCGAAAATGTCACTGTCTCAAAAAAATGATGCAACCGTACTGATTATAGAAGGAAGGCACGCAGACTTTCCTTCTTTTACAATCCCTTTGCAGAAAAAGGGATTTGATGTGCGTGTTGCCAAAAGCGGAAGTCAGGCCTTATCTCTGTTGAAAGACGCTGACCCGGACGTTCTCGTTGTTAATGCAGCATCCATGCGCAGCAGCGGTGTACGGATTTGTAAAAGTATTCAGGAGCAAGCTGCTGATCTGCCGATTATTCTTATAGTTGGGCCGGAGAAAGAAATTAGCGAAGATACAGCCTCCGTCATTCTTAAACATCCCTTTACCATTCAAAAATTGACCAATCGCATCAAACCCCTTTTACCGGGGGAGGGAGAGAACTTCCTGCATGTCGGTGCTATTCGGCTAGACCTGGATCGGAATCGTGTTCGGTGTCTGGGACAGAATACCCGCCTCACTCCGCGTTTGGTTGTGCTTTTGCAGGCATTGATGAAACGTCCTGGTGAAGTGATTGAACGTGAGGAGCTTTTCAAGCAGGTTTGGGAGACCCAGTATACAGGTGATACGCGCACCCTTGACGTGCATATCTCCTGGTTACGCCGAGCAATTGAGCCTAACCCCACAAAACCAAAACTCCTGCGTACCATTCGCGGTGTGGGGTACAGATTGGATGTATAAGTAAGATTCCTTTTCCTTTACAAACAAAAAAGCACTTCCTGTTTTGAATATTTTCTAACAGGAGGTGCTTTTTTCTTTTCGGTACTTGTGTGGGATTAAACGGTAATCAGCCTTTTTGCCGATCACGCCGGGTGGGTAGTAGCAAGCTGAGCGTGGAGAGCGTTTCGGCGACGAAGCCGGAATGCGAGATTGCGCCGATCTGCTCATCCTGAATTGGTATGAAAAAAGGGCGACTCGCAAGGAGTCGCCCTTTAAAGGTTAACTGTTTTGCTTAGCGTCGTCGGTTGTCGCGTCCGCCGCCACGGTTGTTACGGTCATTTCGACCACCACCGCCACGATTATTGTTATTGCTTCTACCACCACTGGGTTTGTCGTTTTCGATGGCTTCTTCAAGTGACCAGCCTTCGAGTACGGCTTTGCGGGAGAGGCGGATCTTTCCGGTCGGGTCAACATTGGTGACCATAACGGTGATCTCATCGCCAATCTTGGCAACGTCTTCTACGCTGTTGATGCGCACGGTGTCCAGTTGTGAGATGTGCACAAGCCCGTCCATATTGGGCAGGATTTCGACGAATGCGCCGAAGTCAACCACACGAACCACGCGGCCAGTGTAGATGCGCCCGGGAACTGCGCTTTCGGTCAGCCCTTCAATGCGTGCGCGGGCTGCGGATTCGCTCTCGCCACTTGTAGCAGAGATGTAAACGGTGCCGTCTTCTTCGATGTCGAGGCGGGCGCCGGTCTCATCCTGAATAGCGCGGATGGTCTTGCCGCCTGGGCCAATGATCGCGCCGATTTTGTCGACGGGGATCTGGATGGTGGTCACACGCGGGACATGGCTCTTCAGCTCGGGGCGCGGGGTCTTGATCGCTTTCATCATTTCGCCCATAATGTGCAGGCGCGCATCGCGTGCTTGTCCGAGTGCTTCTTTCATCAGGTCAGCGCTCAAGCCGCTGATTTTGATGTCCATTTGCAGGGCGGTGATGCCCTTCTCGGTGCCGGTGACTTTGAAGTCCATATCACCAAGATGATCTTCAGTGCCGAGAATGTCGCTCAGGATCTGATAGCGTTCGCCATCGCTCACCAAGCCCATCGCCACGCCCGAAACGGGCGCTTTGATCGGCACACCGGTGTCCATCAGAGACATGGTCGAGCCACAGACAGAAGCCATCGAAGATGATCCGTTCGACGCCATGATCTCGGAAACGAGACGAATGGAGTAGGGGAAATCTTCCTTGGCAGGGATCACAGGCAAAAGCGCGCGTTCAGCAAGTGCGCCATGACCAACTTCGCGGCGGGAGGTGCCACGCATCATCTTGACTTCACCGGTGCAGAAAGGCGGGAAGTTGTAATGGTGCATATAGCGGCGTTCTTTGTCAGGGGAGAGATTATCAAGGTCTTGTGAATCGCGCAGCGTGCCGAGTGTGGCAATGGTCAACGCCTGTGTTTCACCACGGGTGAAGATAGCGGAACCATGTGCGCGCGGGCTGACATCAACTTCGCACCAGATCGGGCGGATATCCTTCGGGCCACGCCCGTCGGGACGTTTGCCCTCGTTTAAGATGCGTTCTCTGACAATTGTTTTTTCTGCAGCGCCAAACGCGTTCTTGATGTCTTTTTCCGCTAACTCTTCGTTTTCGGCGAGCATCGCTTCAACGGTTTGGGCTTTCAGTTCGTCCATCCCGCCGTAGAACTCGTCTTTGGTCAGTGGTTTGGAGATCAATTCTTTCATCGGAGCGCTGACATAGTCGAAAACCTTCGCGGCCAGTTCTTCATCATCCAATGCAACGATAGGTTCGTCTTTGGCTTTGCCAATTTCGGCAGCCATCGTAGAGATGGTGGCACAAATCGGCTGAATGGATGCATGACCCAATTCGAGGGCGGCAACCATTACATCTTCAGCAACTTCGTCCGCACCACATTCGACCATTAGAATCGCATCTTTGGTGCCAGCCAAGCGCAGGTCCAGGTCGGACTGTTCCATTTCTGCATAGGTCGGGTTAACCATCAACTCACCGTTGATGCGTCCAATACGAACAGCGCCTACCGGGCCATCCCAAGGAATATTGGAAATAGCGACGGAAGCAGATGCAGCGTTAATGGCTAAAATATCAAGGGGATTGTCATCCGCAGAAAGCGAATAGATCAATATCTGAATATCATTGCGCATGCCCTTCGGGAAGAGCGGTCGCAACGGGCGGTCGATCAGACGTGAGACAAGAATTGCCTCGCTATGCGGGCGACCTTCGCGACGGAAGAAAGAACCGGGGATGCGTCCACCGGCGTACATGCGTTCTTCATAGTTGACGCTCATGGGCAGAAAATCGATGCCCTCGCGTGCTTTGGGGCTCATGGTAGATGCAGCAAAGACCATTGCGTCGTCGAGTTGCAAGGTGACGGCGCCGCCAGCCTGATGTGCGAGTTTTCCCGTCTCAAAGACGAGTGAACGTCCGCCCACCTCTGCGGTGTAGCGTTTTACTTCTGGTTTCATTTTATTTCTCCATTTCCCGCCTGTTAGGGACTGAAAGCTAGTGACAACCTTGTTATCAACACCTTTCAATTCCCAACCGACGGAACCTAATTGTGGCAGACAGAGAGCTGCCGTCACATCCACACATTGGATGCTTTCTAAAAAAAAGAGTAGATGGCACAGTGACCATCTACTCGGTCAAACAAGTGAGTATTACTTACGGCGTAACTTCAATTCGTCGGTCAGGCTGATATAGCGACCGTAATTTTTGCGGCGCATATAAGCCAGCAAACGACGACGGCGACCAACCAATTTCAGCAAACCACGGCGGCAAGATTCATCGTGTTTGTTGGCACGCAGGTGATCGGTGAGGGTATTGATGCGGCTGGTAAGAATCGCAACTTGTACTTCAGGCGAACCCGTATCCTTCTCATCACGACGAAATTCTTCAATGACCTTGGTTTTTGCCTCTTTTGAAATAGACATGACGTATGCTCCTTTCTAATTGTTTTGCAGGTCTCCATGACCGCAGCCAAAACCGCGATCAGGACCAGTCATATTGCGGGCGGAATTATACCAGATACGGGACGAAGGGCAAGTGGACGCTAGCCCTCTTTCTTCATGATTTTTGCCTGGATCGAAATTCCGGCAATCACCAATAGGATGAAGATCAGCGTCGCCACCCAATTTGGGCTTGCTGAGGCCTCGAGGATCATCCCCGCGCCGATAAAAGCGGATAACACGATCAACGCCCAGTCGAAGATCGCTATCAAGACCACCATGCCGAGGATCGCTCCGATCAGAATCACGATCCATGAGAATTCACTTGGTAACTTCGCCGCCAAAAGAGACGCGAGCGATACACCGGCTAATAGGCCTGCCAACCCGATGGCGATTTTCTTCAGAAAGATGGCCAGCAGCGCAGCGACGATACCAACTGCAATCGCTAGAATGATCCCCAAGTCGCCGCTCAGGTGGATAGTTTCCTGAAAGAAGGTCAGGCCACTTTGAAATCCTAAGACTCCAACGAAAAGCCAAAAGACTTTTCGCCCGTAAAACAAGAGTACTGCACCGAGAATAATATCGAGAGCTACCATTTATCCTCCGATTTGTAATGGATAGCTTAATTGCTGATGTTACGCACTTGCATTATAAAGGTAGACGCTCTGCCCCCCTGCCCCTCGCTCTGCTGGGGCGTCCCCTCATTTTGCAAGCAAAATAGGGGGACATAACCAAACTCATCAGCTGGTCTCCCCTAAATTCCATGTTTTTGGAATTTGGGGGAGATGTCCAAAGGACAGAGGGGGCAGAGACTTTGTCAAAACTCTTTGCTGCGTAATATCAGGTAATTATAAACAAGAAAGACGACAAAAGTTATAGGGACATTTGTCGTCTTTGTCAGATTTGAAACTTTTCTGTTTACCAGCCGCGTGCCTCTGCCTCGGCTTTTAGTTGACGGTAAGATGCTTTCTCGCTACCGTCCTCGTTTAGGAAGCCCAGCGAGCCTAAATAGGCAGCAAAGCTTCGGCTTGAGAAGCCATAATAATTTTCAAATTCTTTCACCGCTGAAGAGGGAATCTCATTCAACCAGGTAAAATTGATCATCTTGATCTGCTCGTTATGCGTATCCCATGCGTGGAAGGTTTCTGCGATAAAGGCAGCCTGCCTCCCTTCTGAGCTATTGCATTTCTCGCTGGATGGATAGCCCAACTCGAGGAAGTAAATATCTTTGTTGGGATAGGCCGCCGTAATCTTGGCAAAATCTTCATGG
>JBNKMO010000098.1:0-1942 GCA_050293165.1 Anaerolineales bacterium
CCACCAACGCAATGTCGTCGATCAACTCCAGCGTCGCCTTGATGCCCTTGCGGACAATGCTGTGGTCGTCCGTCACAAAAACCCGAATCAGATCGCTCATATCTTTACCTCTATCACTATGCGTGTGCCTTGTTCTGGCTGGCTTTCGATCTCCAGCCGTCCATTCATTTTGTCGACGCGTTCCTGCATCCCGCTCAGGCCCATGCCACCGCTTTTCATAGCGGAAGCAACTTCAAATCCACGTCCGTCATCCTTGATCTCGAGCGTTACGCTGTCATCCGCTTGAGATAATCGTACCCAAATATGTTTCGCTCCTGCGTGTTTCAGCGCATTATTCAAGACTTCCTGTGCGATGCGATAAAGCCCATCTTCGATCTCCAAAGGCAAACGGCCTTCGATCTCAGAATGAATTTCAGCTTTCAGCCCGGCGCGTTTTTCAACCGCATATAAACGTGTTTCCAACGCAGCGGCCAACCCTTCCGCTTCCAGCACAGGCGGGCGCAACTCAAAGATCAGCAGGCGCATTTCGGCGAGACCTTCTTTGCCGGCTGCCTTGATCTCTTCCAGATATTCTCTGGCCTTATCCGTTTTCCCTTTTGATAAAAGCCCCTTTGCCGCATCGGCATGCAGCATGATGCCATATAACCCCTGTGTGACAGAATCGTGCAGATCGGCGGCCAAACGGTTTCGCTCGGTAATAATGGCCTGTTCTTTTTCACTTTGACGGAGGGCTTCCTCCACCAAAAAGCGACGCTGTGTCTCGCGTCTCATTACGAAACCGCCCACCAGCACACCGATCAAAATGGTCAGAATGCTGATGCCAAAAACAACTTGTTGCCCCTGAAAATT
The DNA here is from genome assembly GCA_050293165.1 of Anaerolineales bacterium. Classification (GTDB taxonomy): domain Bacteria; phylum Chloroflexota; class Anaerolineae; order Anaerolineales; family Villigracilaceae; genus Desulfolinea. The sequence goes on from JBNKMO010000098.1 coordinate 850, forward strand.
AGAGAGTGATGTCTGTCGAACAATCCCTTCGGGCGTGCGCAGCCCAACGGCCATCACCTCGCCCCCGATATTGATCGGCGCAAATGCAATTAACTCCAGAGAATCCCATCTCGTATTATCTTCGTAGGTATAGAAATCCCCACGCGCGTTTTCACGCTGCCACGCATCCATCTGGTCGGCGATCCTTCTCAAGGGCTGATGCTTGCTGGCGAGCAGATTTCCCTGATCCATAGCCTCGCTCGATGACCAGACGATGTCGTAATCATGATTCACGAGGAAGATATGCCCTTCTCCCTGTGGTTTGAAAGGCGCGATATGACGCTCGATCAGCGTATCAAAGGTTAAATTGCCAACGACAACACCAGCGAATTTCCCGCTTGGGGAAGGATGTTCTACGTCGACAGTGCTTTCAAAAACAGGAATGGCGATTTTAAAGCCCCGTTCCCCCGCACGGATCGTTTGCAACTCGACGATGATCTGGTCAGGCCTATCATCTATTTGACTTGTTTGCGCTTCCTTGAAATATGAGCGCCAGGAATAATCGATCCCCTCTGTTTCTCTATCTACAACAAAGGCGCGTGCAATCCCATCAGCATCCAGAAAACCAATATCTGTGATGCCTACAGGAGATAATTCTTCCAGTTTGCGGGCTAATTCGCTTCGAGCGACTTCTTCATCGAAATATTGGATATCAGCCATTTCCCCCAACGCGCCAAGACTGGCAGCCAGATCGTCGAATAAACCTTCGATCCCGACCGCAGCGCCTTCAACCAGCAAAAGTTGTTGCTGATTATAGTTTTCGAGCACATCGTTTTCTGTTGCCTGCAGGGTCAGAAACCATGCCAGCCAAATAATCCCTACCAACAAAAAACCGACAGCAATGATGCGCCAAAACTTGGAGAAACTTTGCTTTTCCATTGGCAGTATCTTACCATTACGGGAGCCAGAAATCCAAAAATTTGGATGAATTTACGAGGGGGAAGCACTTCCGACGACGTGTGCCCGAATGGGTAAGCAATCTCATAATTACGAGACCGCTTCGTCGCAAAAAGATGCTCCTCGCGGAATCATATTTGGAATTACTGTACAGTAT
>JBNKMO010000099.1:0-3158 GCA_050293165.1 Anaerolineales bacterium
TTGGTCAAGTTTTCTTCTCGTTTTCTTTTTGTTGACGATAGTTTTTTTCGCCAACACCGGATTGTTGCCTGATAGTATCAAGCAGCTTTATGATTTTCCCTATGGAGATAAGTTCGGGCATTTTCTCTTGATGGGATTAGCGAACTTTATCCTGAATTGGATGGCACTCGTCTCGCGCCCGATCCCGGAGCCTGCTCCCGTTATCTTGCGTGTGAGTCTGATTTTTGCCTTTTTTGTCACCCTTGAAGAATTCTCCCAGCAGTTCTTTCCGCGCCGCACATTTTCTCTGCTCGATCTGGGGTTTAGCTATGCAGGAATTGCTCTTGCTGCCTTTTGGATTTATCGACTGAAGCGACATATATAGTCCCCATTCTTATGAAACCCCTATCAAAACCTACACAAACTTGTGTGTAGGTTTTTTCTTTTTTTCGGTAGAATGCGCCTTGTTATGTCAAAGCGATCCACAGGTATTTTGCTGCTCAACACAGGCACGCCAGATGGGCCAACGCCCAAAGCGGTACGGCGCTATCTGGCGCAATTTTTGTCTGATGCAGATGTGATCGAGTTTCCGCGTTGGTTGTGGCTGCCGCTTTTGCATGGCATCATTTTACGGGTGCGACCACGACGTTCGGCACGGCTCTATCAGCGTGTCTGGGATGAGCGGGGTTCACCACTTCTTTATCACACGCGGGATTTGGCGGCAAAGCTTCAAGATGCGCTCCGCGATCAGATAACGGAATCCAGTGTCCATATCGCGGTTGGGATGCGCTACGGCAACCCGTCGATTAAATCTGCTTTGGCGGAATTGCGCGCTAAGGGCGCAACGCATCTCTTTATCCTCCCGATTTTTCCCCAATACACGAACACGACCAGCGGAACGATCATCAAGGCTGTTTTTGCTGAGCTTGAAAAATGGCGTTGGATGCCCTCGGTGCAGGTTTTGAGTGATTATCACGAAAGCGCTGCGTATATCCACTCTGTTGCGGAAAATGCGCGCGCATATTGGGCGAAAAATAAACGTTCTGAGAAGCTGCTTTTTTCGTTTCACGGCATTCCGCAGGAGTACGTGGAGAAGGGCGACCCGTATCAGGCGCAATGTTTGCGTAGTGCGGCATTGATCGCGAATGAACTGGGGCTAACAGAGGGGCAGTGGTTGGCGACTTTTCAGTCCCGTTTTGGGCCGCAGAAATGGTTGCAACCTTATACGGATGAAGCACTAAAAGAGCTGGGTCGCGAGAAGCTGGCGAGCTTGGATGTGGTCTGCCCGGGTTTTGCAGTGGATTGTTTGGAGACGGTCGATGAGGTCGGGTACGAGGGGCGCAAGGCGTTTCAGGAAGCGGGCGGTGGTGAGTTTGCCTACATCCCTGCATTAAATGCGACTGATTTGCATGTACGGGCTTTGAGTGAAATTGTTTTGGGGAATTTAGCACGCTATGAGCGTGTCTTGACGAAAGCCCATTGACGGGCTAAAATAACGCCCGTCTTTGAAACTGTCGCCTCCGCAGGGAGGCGCATTTTTTGTCTGTAGCCGGAATGGAGTTTTCCATGAGCGACCAGGTACCTGAAGAATCAAATAGCCCGCAAGTTGTGAATATGAACAACACTAACGCAGAGACCGTTAAAGCCGAAATGGTGCGTATGAACCAATCCGGCGCAAACAGTGTTTTTGCAGATGAAGTTGGTATGACGCAAAGCGGTTCTGTTGCGATGAAAGCGCATACTGTTTCGGCGCATGAGAGCGGTGTTGTCGCGTTGAAAGCGGACGAAGTCAACATGGCGCATGGTGGCGCGGTTGTCATTCAGGCGGAGGAAGTTCATCTGCAAGGAAATGCTGGCTTGGTTGTCGGTGACGAGGTCACGCTGAACAATGGTTATGCCATAACGGTAGCGGGTCGTGATGTCCGGGCGGAGCGGATCGAAGCACTTCTCTTCCTCGGCCAGAATGTTGAAGGCGAAGTCCACACGATGATCGACACTCGTGGCGCCATCCTTGCAGGCACATTAGGCGGTCTTTTTTCGGGACTGGTTCTATTGCTGGGCTCGTTGCTCTTCCGTCGTAAAAAATAGTCAAACCCCTCGGCTTGCCCGAGATAATGAAAAAGAGTGTGGTAATCTCGATATGGTTCGAGGTGAGAGGCGCTCGAGGATCGAAAAATGGATAAGATTGTATTAGAAGCTGTAAAAAGAGAAGTGATTGGCAAGAAGGTCAAGGTGTTGCGCCGTGAAGGTAAGTTGCCCGCCATCGTATATGGTTATGGCGTTGACTCGATTCCGATTGTTTTGGATCACAAATCATCCAGCCGCATTTTGGCAAACGCTGAATCATCCAGCTTGATTATGATTAATTTGGATGGCAAAGAATACCCGACTTTGGTACGCGAAAAGCAGTGGGATTATATCCGCCGCTCTTTGACCCATGTTGATTTTCAGGTTGTTTCGATGACCGAGATGATCGCTGCTCAGGTTCGTATTGAGTTGGTTGGCGATGCTCCTGCGGTAGCCGACTTCGCCGCTATTTTGGTCACTGGCTTGACTGAATTCGAAGTAGAAGCGCTCCCTGCTGATTTGCCGGATAGCATCGAAGTTGATATTTCTGTGCTTGCGAATATCGGTGACGGTATCTTCGTTCGCGATATTGCTACTGGCGATAAGATCACCATTCTTGATGATCCGGACGCCATGATTGTTGTTGCTTCCGCTCCGATGGCTGAAGAGGTTGAAGAGGCTGATGCTCTCGATGAAATGCTCGAAGGTGAAGAAGCCGAAGAAACTGAAGAAACAGACGAAGAGTAAGCTTGATTGTCTGAATAAAAAAACGGCGTGGCAATTGCCACGCCGTTTTTGCTTTAAGTTCGTTTTTTACAAAAGAGAGAGTGTCGTTAGAAAATTCTGTACGATGCGCGCGGTCGCGCCCCAGAGCAATTCGCCATCATAGGGGTGATAGGCGATGGTCGGGTGGTTGGCGCGCGGATGCTGAAATTGCCAGTAATTATGTGGATTTGCCAACCAATTGAGAGGCATCGTAAAAACGCGACCTACTTCAACGGTTGAAACGAAGAATGAATACGGGAAGCGAAAAACGCCCACTACCGGTGTGATCTCGTAATGTGTGACTGTGACCACTTCGTTCACGCGCCCCAAAAGTTGCACGTCATGGC
>JBNKMO010000100.1:0-9855 GCA_050293165.1 Anaerolineales bacterium
GCACGACTCTTTTGCCATCAGCGAAGAGGTGGTGGCTGCTTTTGAAGCCGAGCATAATGCCAAGGTCGTTTTCCTTGCCAGCGGAGATGCAGGCTCGGCGCTCAATAAGGCGATCTTGACCAAAGAAGCCCCGCTCGCGGACCTGCTCTTTGGCGTCGATAACACCTTCCTCTCGCGTGCCCTTGAAGAGGAGATTTTTGAAGCCTACGACGCCCCTGCCCTCGTCGAAATCCCCGCTGAGTTCAAGCTGGATGCGTCGAACCAGGTCATTCCCGTTGATTTTGGTGATGTTTGCATCAACTACGACAAAGCCTATTTCGCCGATAAGGGCTTGGACGTGCCCGCCACGCTCGAAGACTTGCTCAAGCCCGAATATAATGGTTTGCTGGTAGTTGAAAACCCCGCTACGTCATCGCCTGGTCTGGCTTTCCTGATGGCGACCATTGCCCACTTTGGCGAAGACGGCTATCTCGATTTCTGGTCTGCCCTGCGAGAGAACGGCGTCGCTGTCGCGGATGGTTGGGAGACGGCTTACTATACCAACTTCAGCGCCTCCTCTGGGCAGGGCGCCCAGCCGATGGTCGTTTCGTACGGCAGCAGTCCCGCTGCGGAAGTGATCTTTGCCGAAACCGCCCTCGACGATGCCCCGACCGCCTCGATCCTTGGATCCGAAACCTGTTACCGTCAAATTGAGTTTGTCGGCATTTTGGCAGGAACAGAGCAACGTGCCCTCGCCGAAGCCTTCGTCGATTTCATGCTCTCTGCTCAATTCCAGGAAGACCTGCCGCTGCAAATGTTCGTCTACCCGGTACTGCCCTCTGCCCAATTGCCCGATGAGTTCGTCTCCTACGCCGAGCAGCCCTCCCAACCAGCCAGCCTTGATTCCGCCTTAATCGCCGCGAATCGCGATACGTGGATTCAAGATTGGACTGAGACGGTTTTAAAATAGCGCTTTAACGTTGCAACGTTAAACGTTCAAATACCATGCGCCGTTGGCTCCCCGCCCTCGCCTTCCTCGGACTCTTCTTCTTCTACCCCCTCGTCAAAATTCTGGCGTTGGGGGTAGATTCGCCTGATTTTCTTGCGCGAGAGTCCTTGCAGATTGCGGCGGGGAGCCTCGGTTTTACCCTTTGGCAGGCATTCCTGTCCATGCTGCTGACGCTGGGCGTGGGACTGCCTGCTGCCTGGCTTTTTGCGCGTTACGACTTTCGCGGTAAAGCCCTCCTGCGTGCGCTCACTGCCGTGCCATTCATGCTTCCCACGGTTGTCGTTGCGGCGGGATTTAATGCTTTACTCGGTCCGCGCGGCTGGTTGAATTTGATGTTGATGCGTGGGCTAAATCTTGAAACCCCGCCGATCAACATCCTGTATACCCTTGGCGCAATTCTGCTGGCGCATGTTTTCTACAATACGACCATCGTCATTCGCGTGGTTGGGAACGCCCTCTCACGCCTCGATCCACGTTTGAACGAAGCTGCGCGTTTACTTGGCGCAGACCGCTGGCGTGCCTTTTGGAAGGTCACCTTTCCATTGTTACGACCGTCCATTTTGGCGGCGGCGCTGCTCGTCTTCCTCTTCGACTTCACCAGCTTTGGCGTCATCCTGTTACTCGGCGGGGCGAAATTCGCCACCCTCGAAGTGGAGATTTTCGTCCAAACGATGTCGATGCTCAATCTGCCTGTCGCCGCGTTGCTTTCGCTCATTCAATTGCTCTGCACGCTCGCTTTTTCAATTCTCTATAGTAAAGCCCTTGCCAGAACCAGCATCCAAACTGCGCAACGGGAAAATATTGCCCTCGCTCACCGTCCCAAAACCTTCCTCGAACGTCTTTTCACCTACTCTCTTATCTCTCTTCTTTTTGCTCTTTTTGTTCTGCCGATGCTCGCCCTGCCCCTGCGCTCGGTCAGCCAACTTGAAGCGGATCGTGGCGAACGGGCAACACTTGAAACGGGCTTTACCAGCGATTATTACGAAGAACTTTTTATCAATCGGCGCGGATCACGTTTCTATGTGCCGCCCATCCAAGCCGCGCAAAACTCCCTCCAATATGCAGGGATTACGGTGATGCTCTCCCTCTTGTTGGGATTTCCTGTTGCCTCGGCATTAGCCAAACCGACACGTCTCGACCGCGCCCTTGACCCGTTCCTGATGCTGCCCCTCGGGGCATCTGCCGTGACCCTTGGCTTGGGATTCATTATCGCTTTCAGCCGTCCGCCGTTAAACTGGATTTCTTCCCCGCTATTAGTTCCGCTCGTCCATACGATGATCGCGCTGCCCTTCGTCATCCGTTCGTTGCAGCCCGCTTTGGCATCCATCCCGCAGCGTTACCGCGAAGCGGCGGCGATGTTGGGCGCTTCCCCCTTTTGGGTCTGGTGGACAGTCGATTTCCCGATCATCTCCCGTGCCACTCTCGCTGCTGCGACTTTTGCCTTCACTGTTTCTCTGGGCGAGTTCGGCGCAACATCGCTTTTGGCGCGCCCCGAATACCCGACTATCCCCACAGCGATCTACAGATTTCTCTCCCAGCCCGGCGGCTTGAATTATGGTCAGGCAATGGCGATGGCAACGATCTTGATGATTTTGACGACGATCAGCATTTTGCTGATTGAAAAATTGCGTTTGCCAGGGACGGGGGAGTGGTAGGCACGTGCAACGTGACAAGTGAAGCGTGAAAAAAAGAGTAGTAGTTAGGTGTTTAGATGATAAAAAAAGTCCCGCCACTATCAGCGGGATAGAATAAAGCAATTGTCAGTTTTTCACGTAAGGTTTGATTTTTGCGCATTAGCACGGAAGGTTTCAAGTTTGGACCAATGCTCGTCTAAGGCTTGTTGACCTTTCGTAGTAAGTTTGACTTCCGTTTTTGTTTTTTTGCCAATAATTTTTTTGTCATAGCTGACAAGCTTTCCTTCAACAAGTTTGGATAAGTGAACTGAAAGATTACCGCTTGTTAATCCAGTTAGCCGTTGCAATGCGAGAAAATCAGCACTTTCAACTGTTGACAGTATAGTCATAATAGCAAGTCTGGCGGGCTCATGGATTAGTTTATTTAATCCTGCGATTTCTTCAAATACATTACTCATCGTTAGCCCCTATAGCAGGTAATGACTTGATAAAGAAAATGTGCCATATTACACCCTGTATGATCGTGAGAATACTCGCAAACATTGCAATGCCAAGTATTGTTCCATGCACGCCGAAAACATGCCACCAATTTCTCCCAAAGAAGAATGGCGAAACGCTCACGAAAAGCATACAAATGGCTGCGATAAGTTTTATCATCGAAAAATTATCTAAGGGAAATTTCACTTTCGGCTTATCGAACAGAAATACGGAAGCAACGCCTAGTCCAATGAAACTAACGGGCAAGTGAAATGTCAGGTCCACCCAACATACGAAAAATCCTAGTAAACCTAGTGCAGCTTGCGTTATCCAATATCTGCGGTGATCAGCGTGTTTTGGTTTTACTTCGCCAAAATTGCTTTTGTAGTATTTCTCAATTGACATAGACAGGAGTAAAGTGCTGAGTGCAAAAGTTATTGGCAGAAAAAGATTAGTTACAGGGCCGTGCGCATTATTTGCCCATAAGCTTACCAGAAAAAGGACTAAGCCTATGGGGACTGCTTTCAATCCGTGTAACATCGAATAATTTTCAGATATATAACTGATCTTGGTTTTGACAGTCATTATACAACTCCTTTTTATTGATATACAAACCGCTTTGAAACGCAAACTAATTTATATTATAAGCAGTTTGTTTGATGTGTCAAGAGGATATAATAAAAAATACCAAGCGGCAGTAAGTAATGGAGATTTCCTCTATAAATAAAAGACACCTCCCTTCAAATACTCTTTTCTCTCAATAATCAAAAATGCTAAAACTCACTAACATCCACAAATCCTACGAAGGCAAGCCTTTGCTCAAGGGCATCTCTTTCGACGTTGCTCACGGCGAGACGCTCTGTTTGCTTGGCCCCTCGGGCAGCGGGAAGTCTACGCTGCTACGCATTATCTCGGGTTTGGAGCACGCTGAATCAGGTGATGTATATTGGCATGGGGAGAGCCTTGCGGAAACGCCATCCCATCAACGCAACTTTGGTTTGATCTTTCAGGATTATGCACTCTTCCCACATCTGAGTGTCTTTGAGAACGTTGCTTTTGGTTTGAAAATGGCTTCGACTGCTTCGCGCTCAGTCACCGCCAAGCGCAGATTGAGTAGAATGGCACGTTTTTTGCCATTCGTATCGAAATCCAGCGACGATGAGATTCAGCAGCGGGTAACGGAAGTACTCAAACAGGTGCATTTAACGGGATTTGATTCTCGCCGAGTCACCGATCTCTCTGGCGGCGAGCAACAGCGGGTCGCGCTCGCTCGGGCGCTTGCGCCACGTCCCAGATTGCTGATGTTCGATGAGCCGCTCGGCGCACTTGACCGTCGCTTGCGTGAATATCTGATTGTCGAAATCCGTGAGATTTTGCGAGAGAGCGGCGTGCCTGCGATCTATGTGACGCACGATCAGGCAGAAGCCTTTGCGTTGGCGCAGCGTGTGATCCTGCTCAATGATGGTGAGATCGTGCAAAGCGGCAGCCCGGAAGAAATTTATGAGTATCCCGCCTCGGCGTGGGTGGCGGAGTTTTTAGGAGTAAAGAATGGCAACCCTTAATCAGCGTTTTACAAAGGGTGAAGAGTTGGCGAATGCGGTCTCTCATCTTGTCGGTGCGGTGTTGGGTTTGGTCGGGCTGGTTTTGATGATCGCGTATTCGGTGCGGGATGGCAGCGGCTGGCATTTGGCGGCCTCGATTGTCTATGGCAGCGCGCTGGTGGTTTTGTATCTCTCGTCCATGTTCAATCATTGGCTTCCGGCGGGCAAGGCAAAGGAATTTTTCTTTACCTTTGACCAAATCGCAATTTATATTTTGATTGCTGGCACCTATACGCCGCTGGCGTTAATTGCCTTGCATGGCACGCTTGGCTGGGTCATCTTTGGGGTGGAGTGGGGCTTTGCGCTGATCGGGATTCTGATCAAAATCTTCAAGCCGATCAAATTTAATCAGGGTGTCAGTCTCTTTTTTATCGTCGCCTATATTGTGATGGGCAGTATCGTCTTTTTTGCCACCCGCCAAGTCATTGATGCCGTTTCGTTCTCAGGCTTCTTATGGGTGGTTTTGGGCGGTATTTTTTATATTGGCGGGACTATCTTTTACAAGATCAAAACGGTCAAGTTTATTCATCTCGCTTGGCATCTATGCGTGATGGCAGGCAGTGCGGCGCATTTTATCGGTATCTATTTTTACGTTTTGCCGCTACAGGTGGCTTGAATGAAAAAGGCTCCCAACCGGGAGCCTTTTGGCTTAGTAAACGCCGAGGGCGTGCATGATCTGATCGCCAAAATTCCAGGCGAGCACCCCAAATGCGACCAGGCAACAACAGAGCACAATCGCAACGATACCAACAATGAGCCAAGTGTTGGGTTTCTTCTTTTCCTCTTCGAGGGGGGGAACTAAATTGTCATTCATTCTTTTCTCCTTTTGTAGATAAGATCAATTAGGCGTTTGATTTAGCGTTTGAACGTCGCCAAAGCCACCAGATAAGTGTGGTGGTAAATAAGACTAATATAATACCGACGATGATCGGTAGGATGATGGCGAGAATCGACAGGAAGGTGGAAACAACGTCTTCAGCAACGCTGACGGGCGCGTGACCTAACCCACCCGTAGTTGCGGATATGGCTGGACGCACGGCAGCTGCCTTGACAGTGTGCACGCCACCCGCGACGAGTAAACCGGATATAAGAGAGAGAATCGGATTCATCTCTGTAACCACATTGGCACTTGCCGCAAAGACAATTGCCCCGGCCGCCGGACGTACAAAGGTTTGGATGATGTCGTTGATATGATTGACGGCAGGGATTTTATCGGCGAAGAATTCGATTGTGCCGAGTACGATAAGTAAGCCGATTACCCACCATGAAGTCAGCGTATCCCACGGGGATTGGAGTTCGATCAGGTCGGTGAATCTTGCCAACAGTGAAACAGCGAGCAGGGGAATGTATGCGTTCAGTCCTGCGCTGGCTGAAAGCCCGAAAGCAGAGAAAATGCCGGTGAGTAGTTCCATCTTAATATCCTTTTACGCAGTCAGATCATAAAAGTCTCAAAGACTTTTGTGGTCTTTTTTCTATCCCATTGGGAAGGCACCCCAGGTGCCGGTAAATCCGAAACGGAGCAGGTCAATGCCCAGGATCATAATCAGGGCAAGGGTGAAGCCTGCCAGTAAGGCGATCCACAATTCCTTCGCAGATGTGAAGGAGCTGTCTTGTTTCATAATCATCATCCAGACGACGCTGAAGATAACGGTCAGGAGTGTTAGAACACCGAAAACGCTGATATAGGCAACCGGGTAGAGGACGAGCAGTGATTCGCTTAAAATCAGGAGATCGATGACCAAGATAATGGCAGCAAGCAAGCCGAGGTCGCGCCATGTCCCGAGCGCGGGGCGCATATCCAGTTCTTTCCAGGTGGTCTGATTGAAGGCGGCAAAGAGCGCGGCTGCCATCCCCATCCCCATCCCGCTGCCTGTCAGGAGACGCAGGGTGTTGTTGGGAATGTAGATATTCGGTATCTGCGGCAGCGCACCTGGATAGGTTTGCTTGATGAGATAAAGGTACGAGTTTGCGCCGTCGAAGCCCCAAATTAGAAAGAGGGCGATCAGGACAGCGGCGATCTTTTTGGCGGGCATACCGCCGCGTTTGCTGCCGATGATGCTGAGATAGATCAGACTGACGAAGGCGCTGGTGAAGGTGCCGGTGTCGCGGGCGCACATGGGGAGCTGGCGGTTTTCGTGGACGTGGAAGGAGCGCTCACTGATTCGATGACAGACGGCGTAGCCGACCGCATCTGCCTTGCCCAGTAAGCCGGGCGGGGTGAAATAGATGTAGGCAGCGATGGCGATTAACGCTGCAATGGGAACGAGCCATTTCGTGAGTTGGACGGCTTTGTTTTGCATATGGGGTTGATTATAGGGGCTTTAGAGTTGCTTGGCAAGAAAACACAGATTTGGACATGCATTTGCAATAAAGTTGGTTTCTCTAATATTTCTCTAACTTTGATTTTCTTGACAAAGCTCTTTTTGAAAAGTAGAATGCGTCTAAATGATAATGAAAACCATTTTCAATAAGGAGTTTTTACAGTGAAGAGAAAAATGTTTTTATTTGTGCTGTTGAGCAGTTTATTAGCTGCTTGTGGCACAGCGAGTGCCCCTTCAGCGGATGATGGGAAACTGAATGTGGTCGCGACGACCAGCATTGTTGCCGATGTGGTCTCGAATATTGGTGGCGAATATGTAAATGTGGAAATCTTGCTGCCCGTTGGCGCGGACCCGCACAGCTTCGAGCCGACGCCGCAGGATATTGCCAAAGTCGCCGATGCGGACATCGTCTTTGCGAACGGTGCAGGGTTGGAAGCCTTTATCGACCATCTGCTCGAAAGCGCCGATGCGACCGATAAGATCGTCGAAGTCTCGGATGGAATCGTCTTATTGGATCATCCAAATGCTGTCGCCGAAGAAGTGCATGAAGAAGGGGAAGATGACCACGACCATGAAATGGGTGATCCGCATACCTGGACAGACCCGAATAACGTTATCATTTGGGTTGGGAATATCGAGACAGCCCTGCGTGAAGCTGATTCCGCCAATGCCGAAAGCTACACGGCGAATGCGGCTGCCTATACCGCTAAACTCGAAGAGATCGACGGCTGGATCCGTGAGCAGATTGCCCAAGTCCCGGAAGGAAACCGCAAAATCGTTACCGATCACCGCTTGCTCGGTTACTATGTTGATGAGTACGGGCTGGAGATGGCCGGGGCGATCATTCCGGGTTATAGTTCACTTTCCGAGCCTTCAGCGCAGGAATTGGCGCAGATCGAAGATGCCATCCGTGAGTTGGGCGTCTCAACGATCTTTGTCGGGAACACGGTTAGCACCTCTTTGGCGGAACGCGTCGCGAACGACACTGGCACGGAATTGATCTACTTCTACACCGGCTCACTCAGTCCTGCCGATGGCGATGCATCGACTTATCTGGATTATCTGCGATACAATACGAATGCATTTGTGAACGCATTGAAATAATTTTATGTAGGGGTGGGTCTCAGACCCACCCCTACCCCATAAAAATGTCTATCTTTCAAGAACTCAAAAAAACAACCCAACATCTTAGTCGCCAGCAGCATCATGCGCACGATATGAATGCGCCGATTTTAAGCGCTGAGTCGATCAGCGTGCGCTACGACAGCGGCAGCGCCCTCGAAGATGTCTCTTTCGAGCTGACATCTGGAGAGCGCATCGCCATCGTCGGGCCGAACGGGGCAGGGAAGAGTACGCTCATCAAGGTCATCGCAGGTGTACAGCCGCCCACTTCAGGCCAAATCCAGATTTTTGGGCACACGCCAGTTGGGCATATCTGCATCGCCTACGTCCCGCAGCGCACACAAGTGGACTGGAATTTTCCCGTCACCGTCGCGGATGTTGCCATGATGGGGCGTGTTGGGCAGATGGGCTTGTTCCGCAATCCGAAGCCCAGAGATTGGCAGATTGTCCAGCAGGCGCTCGACGTGGTCAGCATGGGTCATCTTGCCAAACGTCAAATCGATCAGCTTTCGGGCGGGCAGCAGCAGCGTATGTTTATCGCGCGTGCCCTCGCTCAGGAAGCCGAACTGATCCTGATGGATGAACCGATGACAGGACTCGATGTCCCTTCTCAGGATGAGATTTTCTCTATTCTCGATCAACTCCAGGCGGATGGCGTGACCGTCTTGATCTCTCTCCATGACCTGAAAATGGCAGCCGAACGCTTCGACAGAGTGATGCTGCTCAATAAATATCTGCTCGCCATTGGGCCTGCTGAGGAGGCCCTGCGCTCCGAAAACCTGATGCGCGCCTACGGCGGGACACTGCAACTTCTCCCCACCGAAGATGGAATGCTGGCCCTCGGTGACACCTGCTGTGATGGTCACGATCATTAAAACGTGATGCGTGAAATGTAAAACGTGATAATAAGCTCTTCACGCTTCACGTTTTACGGTTTAGACTATCACTCTCTCCTCTCTAATTACCTACTCTCTATGAACTTTCTCCTCGAACCCCTCCAATACGCCTTCATGGTACGCGGACTTATCGCCGCGGTCGCCGTAGGGATTGTCAGCGCCGTCGTCGGGACCTACGTCGTCCTGCGCGGGATGGCGTTTTTTGGCGATGCGCTCGCCCATTCGATTTTGCCCGGCGTTGCTGTCGGTTATCTCGTCGGTGGAGGGGCGCGTGAACCGCTCTTTTGGTGGGCGCTGGTTGCTGCAATTTTGAGCGCGCTCGGCATCGGCACGATCAGTCGCAACACCAAAATTAAAGAAGATACCGCCATCGGCATCATCTTTGCGGGGACATTTGCGCTCGGCATTGCACTGATTTCGACTGTGGACGGTTATACCGTTGATCTGGCCCATTTCCTTTTTGGCGATGTGCTCGCTGTTCTTGATCGGGACTTGTGGTTGATCGGCGCCTTCGGTGGTCTCGTTATTTTGCTTATCCTTGTCTTTTATAAAGAATTTCTGGTCTTATCCTTTGATCCCATTTTTGCGGCGACCTTGCGTTTGCCAGTCCGTCTACTCGACTTCCTGATGCTCATCTTGATCGCGGTGACGATCGTTGTCTCGCTCCAGGCTGTTGGTGTTGCGCTGATGGTTGCCATGCTCGTCACGCCCGCCGCAACCGCCTATCTGCTCACCAAACGCCTGCCTGTGATGATGGCCTTGGCGGCGACCTTTGCGTCCATTTCGGGCGTGGTTGGACTGTATATTTCCTATTAT
>JBNKMO010000101.1:0-20973 GCA_050293165.1 Anaerolineales bacterium
GTTTCTCTACAGGCGCGCTGTGGGCGATCATTTTGACCTATACGGGGATCTCCTTTCTCGCCCTTACAGCCGGATCGCGTTTTTTCTCTGCCTTATTCGTCGCATATCCCTTATTTCTAGTAACAGTCTTTCGGGAGCGAATTCGCAGGTCGCGATTGTTTTCATCCCGTTTTGGGCTTTTCTGGATCGCTTTCCTGTTTTTGTGGTTTGAAGAAGTTTTTGTGATCCTGGATTATCAAGACCCGGGACTGGCGCATCTGATCTTTTACGTTGGCTTTTATGCTGGCTTGGCACTGGTGGTGCAGTATTTCTATAAGCGTTGGGATTTCTCTTTCGCGCAGGTTTTCACCGTCGGTGGGTTGCTAGGGCTGCTCATAGAGCAAGAGTTTTTGATCCCGAAATGTTTTATGCAGGTGTTAGCTGGCAGTGGCGATGCTTTCATGGCATTGATCTTTACCGCGCCTTTTATCTTTATCGTGTATGGCATGTATCTGGCAGCGCCGTTGTTGATTTTCTATGAAGATATGCGCGAAAAGAAAAAGGCGACCAAGCGCCATGCGCTCTTGCTCTACGTTGCGATTGTGCTTGTTCCTTTGTTGATGTGGGGAATCTGGGATGGATTAATAACAAGCCTGGGTGTCGATCTTACTGGTGTGGTCTAAAAGGAGTTTTTTTATTATGACCGAACAACATATTGCATATGCTTCAAGAAAACCGATCTTGTCTTTCGCCCCTGTGCAAACCGCACCACGCGGGGATGTGCTGGTCGTTGTTTTTTTGCGCGGCGCAGCGGATGTGCTCAATATGGTCGTCCCGCATGGGGAAGATGAATACTATAAACTGCGCCCATCGCTAGGCATTCCTCGTCCCGATGATAACAAAGCCAATGCCGATGAACGGACGCTTGATCTGGATGGCTTTTTCGGTTTGCATCCGGTTATGTCCCCGTTGTTGCCAATTTGGCAGGAAGGACATCTCGGTATAGTTCACGCTTGTGGGACACATGACGATTCCCATTCTCATTTCAAGGCTCAATCATTGATGGAGCGCGGCGTGGATAGTGAACAGGGTTCCGCTTCAGGATGGATTGGGCGGCATTTGGCTACGTTAAATACCAATAACCCCTCCCCGATGCGCGCGATTGGTTTGGGTGAATTGCCGCAGCGCAGTTTATACGGCTCAACTCCCGTCTCTTCCTTGCGCTCGATTGAAGATTTCAAGCTACGAGGCAGTGAAGCTGCCGTTGCGCGGATGCGAGCCACACTTGGCTCGCTGTATAGCGGTAATGATGCGTTGAGTGGTTTAGGGAGAGAGACACTCAAGATTTTGGATACCTTGGAGAAAGTTCAACCCACAACCTCCGATTCCCGCTTTCCAAATTACCCGGATTCAAGTTTTGGGCGCGGATTGAACCAAATCTCATCCCTGATTAAAGCCGAAGTAGGTCTGGAAGTCGCCGCGATCGATGTGGATGGCTGGGACACGCACTTTGCACAGGGAGCGCAAGTTGGGCAAATGCCGCGCCTGATGGAGAATCTTGCTCAGGGGCTGGCGGCTTTCCACGCTGAAATGCTCGATCACGCCGATAAGCTAACCGTGGTGGTGATGACTGAGTTTGGCCGTCGCGCTTATGAGAATGCCAGTCTCGGCACCGACCACGGCCACGGTGGGATGATGATGTTGGTCAGTGGCAACCTGAAATCCGGGAGCGTTTTCGGGCAGTGGCCCGGGCTGAAATCGCATCAGCTTTATGGTCCTGGTGATCTGGCTGTGACTACCGATTATCGTGATATCCTGGGGGAGATTTGTGCGAAGCGGCTGAACAATCCTGCTTTAGAGCATATCTTTCCCGATTACGTCGTGAAGATGCCAGGCTTATTTCGCGAATAACGTAGAAAGATTAGGTTTTCTTTTATAATCAACACTCCCTGTCAAGATCGGGAGTGTTTTTCTTTTGAGAGCAACCAAGTTTGAAGGTATGAACAATGAAGCGCTTAGTAATTGATACAGACCCCGGTGTTGATGATGCACATGCAATTTTGTTGGCAGCCGCACACCCCGACGTGAAGATAGAAGCTGTTACAACTCTTGGAGGAAATGTTTCGTTGGCGAATACAACTGCCAATGCCTGCAAGATTTTGGATGTCTTGGGGTTGGATGCGCCGATCTTTGCAGGTGTAGACGGTGCTCTTTTAGAGCGTGAACACGAAGACGCAACTCATGTGCATGGCTTTGATGGTTTAGGTGATGCTGGTATCCCGGTATCGCCCCGCGTAGTAGAAAAAGAACATGCAGTACAGGCTTTGATCCGGCTAGGGAATGAAAATCCTGGCGAATTAACTCTTGTGGCAATTGGACCACTGACAAATATTGCTCTGGCAACACGTCTTGATCCTGATTTGCCAAAGAAATACAAAGAGTTGATCGTGATGGGCGGGGCGATCTATGCACAAGGTAATACGCCAAACACATCTGCTGAATTCAACTTTTATCATGACCCTGAAGCAGCTGCAATTGTCTTTGAAAACTGGGGGAATATCACTTTACTCTCTTGGGAAACAACCATGGCATATCCTGTTGGCGAAGATTTGGTCAAGAAGTTAATGAATGTGCCCACGTCGCGTGGTGAGTTCTTTAACAAGATTACGAAAAAAATATTGACCTTCACCAAAGGATATTATGGGCACGAAAAGCTTTTTGCGCCTGATGGACTTGCAATGGCAGTTGCCATTGAACCGGGCATTGTGACCAAAGCGCAGAAATGCTATGTCCAAATTGAGCGCATGGGCAAATACACGCGCGGACAGAGTATTGTTGATTGGCAGAATAGTCTTGGTATTCCCCCGAATACCAGCATTGTCCTGGAAATAGATGCTGACCGTTTTGATGAATTGATGCACCAATCTGTGCGCTAAGGAGCTTTATGAATGCAGAAATCATCGTTTTAGGCAGTCTGAATATGGATTTGATTGTCAAGGCCGAGCGCGCGCCTGAAGCTGGAGAGACCCTTTCAGGGCACTTTTTCCAAACCATTCCTGGTGGTAAAGGTGCAAATCAGGCCGCGGCCGCTGCGAAGCTTGGTGGTGATGTTGCCATGGTCGGGCGCGTAGGAGATGACGATTTCGGCGCAAGGCTGACTTCGGCTCTGTGTGATGTTGGCGTTGATGCGTCTGCGGTCAAAATAGACCCGGCTCAATCGACAGGTATAGCGATGATCACTGTCGATGATGCCGGTGAGAATCGCATACTGGTCGTCGCGGGCGCAAACGGACAGGTTTCCAAAGCGGACGTTGACACGTTGCGCCCCGCTCTTGCGCATGCCAAAGCGCTTGTCTTGCAGATGGAAATTCCTCTCGAAACCATCGAATATGTGCTGAATGTCGCCGCTAAATTGGATTTGTTGACTTTTCTGAACCTCGCGCCTGCTTATCCCATTTCCGATGAAATGCTGAGAAAAATCGATTACTTGATCCTGAACGAGAGCGAAGCGTGCCTGCTCACGAATATCTCGGTTACCGATCAGGATTCTGCCAAAGCAGCTTGTTCTGCCCTTTTCGCGCGTGGAGCGCATACCGTTATTATCACATTAGGGGGAAAAGGCGCATTGCTCGCCACCATGGACGAATTCACCTTTCTTCCCGCCTATCAAGTGGATGTGGTCGATACTACCGCCGCAGGGGATGCTTTTTCCGCAGGCTTTGTCGTCTCGTTGCTTGAGACTCAAGATTTAGCCCGAAGTGTGCAGTATGCCAATGCAGTTGGGGCGTTAACGGTGACCAAGCTCGGGGCACAAGTTTCTTTACCTTCAAAAGATGATGTTGAAAACTTCCTGAAAGCACAATCGGAGAGATAAACCGGCTTGATGAAAACCTTGCTAATCGATAATTACGATTCTTATACTTTCAATCTTTTTCAATTATTGGCTGAAGTCAATGGGGCGCCCCCATTGGTCATTCGCAACGACCAGCTTGATTGGGATGAACTGGTTGAGTTAGATTTTGATAATATCGTTATTTCTCCAGGGCCAGGTCGACCGGATATTGAACGGGATTTTGGCATTTGCAATCGCGTACTTCGCGATTCGCTTGTGCCGACTTTGGGTGTTTGTCTGGGACATCAAGGCTTGGGTTTTGTCTATGGCGGCGAGATCAGATATGCGCCTACGATCATGCATGGACAGTTAAGCGCTATTTCGCATGATGCCGACGAGCTTTTTTCTGGTATTCCGCAGGGGTTTCGTGCGGTTCGCTATCATTCTTTGATGGTTGCTGAGCCTTTACCTGATGAGCTTGCGAAGATCACGTGGACAGAAGATGGTGTTGTGATGGGACTTCGGCACCGTACGCGTCCATTGTGGGGTGTGCAGTTTCATCCGGAGTCGGTTAGCACAGAGTATGGCCGTCAGTTGATCGAGAATTTTGCTGGAATTACGACTCGTTTTCAGGCAAAAAGCCGACAAAGGGAAACAAGTATGGGGACGGGAGCGTCCCGCCGTTCTTACTCTGTTGTTCCGCATCGATCGGAAGTAACTGGGCTTGGAGCGAAAACAAGTTTTACCGTCCAGTATTGCAAATTGGATGGGTATTATGACGCTGAGCAAGTCTTTTATTATTTGTATAGGGATGAGCCTTTTGCTTTCTGGTTGGATAGCAGTCGCGTGGAAAAGGGTTTGGCGCGCTTTTCGTTTATGGGGGCGGGTGCTGGGAATTTAGGGCAGGTTGTTCGATATGAAATGCGTGCGAAGAAACTTTTAGTGACCAAAGGCGGGATAACTCAGGAATTAGAAGAAAGTGTTTTTGATTATCTGGATCGTGAACTTGAACGGATGGCGGTTTCTTCACCGGAACTCCCTTTTGATTTCAATTGTGGCTTTGTTGGCTATGTGGGCTATGAAATGAAGGCAGAATGCGGCGCTTCGGTTAAGCACTCTTCATCCTTGCCGGATGCCAGTTTTATATTCGCGGACCAATTGATCGTTTTTGATCATTTGGAGCGTGCGACTTATCTGGTTCAGCTTTGCGATGATTTGCATGCAGATGTCGCTGAACCATGGTTTGAAGCGGTTGAGAAAAAGTTGAAGACTTTACCTGCCTTACCTCCTGTAGCGCAAATGTTGGATGAAGATAGGTCAATTAAGTTTTATTTGCGTCATTCTCATGCTGATTACATCAGGAATATTCGACAGTGCAAGGAGTACTTAACAGAGGGGCAGTCGTATGAGATTTGCCTGACGAATCAGGTCAGCACAGAGATAATACTCGAACCATTGGGACTTTATCGGCATCTGCGCACGATCAATCCAGCACCCTATGCTGCGTATTTGCGATTTGATGAGAATGCTGTTCTTAGTTCATCTCCTGAACGTTTTCTGCGGTTGGATCGAGATCGCTGGGTGGAGGCCAAACCGATCAAAGGGACAGTCAGACGAGGGAAGACGCGACAGGAAGACGAGCGTTTACGTGATGAGTTGCAGAATAGCGAGAAGAATCGGGCTGAGAATTTAATGATCGTTGACTTGTTGCGCAATGATCTGGGACTGGTTTGCGATGTTGGCAGCGTGCATGTGCCCAAGCTGATGGATGTCGAATCGTACTCGACCGTACATCAACTTGTTTCCACTATTCGTGGATATCTGCGCGACGATCTGCGCGTTGTCGATTGCGTCCGAGCGGCCTTTCCGGGCGGCTCGATGACCGGTGCACCGAAGTTGCGTACGATGGAGATCATTGACCGCCTGGAACAGGAAGCACGAGGTGTTTATTCCGGCACGATCGGTTTCTTTGGGGTGAATGGTACGGCTGATTTGAATATCGTCATCCGTACGATTGTTAGCACGCCGAAAGGGCTAAGTATGGGGGCGGGTGGGGCAATCACGATCTTGTCAGACGAGGATGAAGAATACGACGAGATGCTCTTAAAGACCGATGCGCTCATCGAAGCGATTGTGACGACTGCGCATGGTAAATTTGATAAACGGTTTTATCGCATTGATCAGGAATGAGCATGGATAAAAAACTTTGGCTGAACGGAAATTTGCTTTCCTACGACGACGCCCATATTGATCCGCGTGATCGTGGCTTTACGCTCGGAGATGGTCTTTTTGAGACGATGCGCGTGCGGACGGGGAAAGTTATGCGGCTTGGGCGGCATCTTGCGCGTTTGCGAAATGGCGCAGAAGTGATTAACTTAGCACTGCCGTGGACAAATGACGAGCTTCAAGAAACGATCTATCAAACGCTTCGGGCCAATCAGCTGTATGATGCTTTTGTCCGCTTAACGGTTAGTCGTGGTGTGCCGGGCGTGCGTGGGTTATTGCCAGATAGAAGTACAATTCCTACGCTGCTAATCCAAACTGAGCATTTTTCTGGTTATCCTGCCGAACTCTATCAACGTGGAATGAATGTGATAACCAGTTCTGTTCGGCGTAATGAATTTTCCCCGCTGGCAAATATCAAATCGCTGAATTATTTGGATAATATCCTTGCTCGTCAGGAAGCTGCTGAAAAGGGTGCAGATGAAGCTCTTTTGTTGAATACAAAGGGGAATGTGGTTTGCGCGAGCGCAGCGAATATTTTCTTTGTACAAGACGACGTTTTAATTACACCCCCATTGCGTGATGGTGCGTTGCCTGGAACGGTGCGTGAACTTGTGTTAAAAGAGTCTGCTAAAAAGCATGGGCTTGATGTCGTCGAACGAAGTATATCCCCCGATGAAATCTCTCAAATCGATGAAGCCTTTCTCACAAATGCTCTGATGGGGATTATGCCGCTAACAAGTATAGATAATCGGCCAGTTGGGTCTGGTGACCCGGGCTATATTACTTTGCGGTTGCAAAGAGGCATTTGAGATACTCGCCCTCTTTAAAGCCAATTGGATGATCGAGCGCATGGGATGTGCGCTCGATTTCGTTTAATGGTCTACCTGCCTGCCGCGCTGCGATGTGGATAGCATCGAAGAAGGCCTCGCTCTCCACGCGGCTGGAGCAGGAGGCTTGGACGAGAATCCCGTTGGGGACGAGGATGTCCAGCCCGAGACGCGTTAGCTTTTGGTAGGCGTTGATGGCGGCATCGCGTTGGGAAGCTTTCTTGGCAAAGGAGGGCGGGTCGATGATGACCATCTCGAAGTGTTGTTTCTCTGCTTTCATGCGTATCATTTCGGCGAAGGCGTCTCCGGTGATCGTTTTATGAATATTTGATTGAGGGAAGTTGAGTTTAAAATTACGCTCGGCGGCATCGGTGGCGGGCTTGGATGCATCGAGACTAACGACTTCTGTTGCACCGCCGCGCGCGGCGTAGACCGAGAATCCGCCCGTATAGGAGAAGATATTCAGGACGCGTTTGCCTTTTGCCAGTTTTTCGACGCGCGCGCGATTTTCGCGCTGATCGAGGAAGAAGCCGGTCTTTTGCCCGAGAACAGGGTCGGATTCAAACCTTAATCCATTCTCGTGGAAGATGACTGCGCCTGTGGGTGGTTCACCCTGTAGGAGCATCCCGTCTTCAAGCCCGAAATTGTTGTCTTTGACACTGCCGCCCAAGCGTAAAACTACCCTGTATTTGTCATTACGAGGAGGATAGCCCAATGAAGCAATCTCCTCTTGAGTGGAGGATGATCGCGTCGCGTCGCTCGCGATGACAGAGTCCAGAGCGTGTAGCACATCGTTGAGATGCGGAATCCATGCCGGGGTATAGAGTTTGATGACGTAGGTCTCAGCGTAGCGGTCGATCACCAAGCCGGGGAATCCGTCATTCTCGCCGTGGACGAGCCTGTATCCGTTTGTCAGGCGTTCGGGGGTATCACCTAAAGGCGTGCGCAGTTGGTTGGCGGCATCCAATTTGGCTTTGAAAAAATCTTGACCAATGGTAGCAGGTTTGAGGCGTTGCAAGATACGGACGCGGATCATCGCTTTGGGATCATATAGTCCGATTGCCAGAAAATTGCGCTTTTTGTCGAAGATGACCGCTAAATCCCCGGCTTTGCCTTGATGGCTTTCGTAGGTGATGGCGCTCTCAAAAATCCAGGGATGTCCCTGTTTTATGGCGCGCTCGGCTGCGGATGTGACGCGCAGGGCAATTCGTTTTTTGGATGCGGGCGGGATGTTAAGCATTTGTGGATACCAATACTACCTGTTTCGATGTAAAATAAGCTCTATGTCAAAGACAATCAAGGTACTATTTCTTGCGGCAGAAGCCGCTCCTTTTGTGAAAATAGGCGGCTTGGCGGATGTGGCGGGATCGTTGCCGCGTGCGTTGCGCGCCCTTTCTGAAGAAGACACCGGCGGGGTGAAACTGGATGTGCGCTTGGCATTGCCTTTGCATATGGTTGTGCGCACCGATTCGGCAACTTTGCGTCCTGTGGCGAGCTTTACTATGCGGCGCGCAGGCAAGGACTTGAATGCGCAGGTATTCGAAACTCGCAATCAGGATTTGCCGGTCTACTTCGTATCTGGCGAGTCAATTAGCACCAGCGGATCGGTTTATTCCGCGAACGCTGCATTGGACGGGGAAAAGTATACCTTCTTTTCTCTCGCCGCTCTTGAGATGCTGAAACACCTTGATTGGCAGCCGGATATCATCCACGTTAACGATTGGCATACCGCCTTGGCTGCGTATGCCTTGCAACTCAAACATTGGGATCGTGAGATGCGTGGCACAAAATCGCTTCTAACGGTTCATAATCTTCCGTTTCTGGGGCCAGACTTGACGGGACGTCTCGTAGCCTACGGTTTGACACTGGCTCAAACAGACCTGCCCGAGTGGGGGCGTGCGATGCCACTTCCGCTGGGATTGTGGTCTGCCGGAAAGACAGTTGCCGTCTCCCCAAGCTATGCCGATGAAATGCTCATGCCTGAGTTTGGTTCCGGCCTGGAAGACTTTCTCCGTGAGCACAAAGATTCGTTGACGGGAATTATCAACGGCATTGACACCAAGAGTTTCGATCCCGCAACCGATGAAAGTATTTCCACAAACTTTACCGCTACGACGTTGGATGAGCGTGTTTGGAACAAAACGGATTTGCAAAAAACAGTAGGCCTGGAACCTGATTCGTCGATACCCTTATTCGGCGTTGTCTCTCGCATGGACACACAAAAAGGGATCGACTTGGTTATAGACGCGCTTGGCAAAATGAAAGATGATAATTGGCAGGCTGTCATTTTAGGAACGGGTGCTCCCGATCTCGAAAAGCGTGCAAAACGTCTTGAAAAGAAGTTTCGTGGTCGTGTAAAAGCCGAAATCCGCTATGATGGCAAATTGGCACGCAAAATTTACGCAGGCAGCGATATCTTCCTGATGCCCTCACGCTACGAGCCTTGCGGGCTTTCGCAAATGATCGCCATGCGTTATGGCTGCATCCCGGTGGTGCGCAGCACCGGCGGTTTAAAAGATACTGTCAAACATGCTGAAACAGGTTTTGTTTTTGAAGGCGAAACTGCAACAGCTTTCCTGAAGGCTATCCGCGAGAGCCTCGATGTCTTTGCCAATCACGACTATTGGCAAAGCCTTCAGCGCAATGCGATGGCGCAAGATTTCTCATGGAAAAACTCGGCCAAGCAATACACTATGCTCTATCAATCCCTCCTTCTTTACGAAGGATTTTAGGACAGCCTTTTATGAAGTTTTCGCGCAGTTCTGGCGTTCTCATGCACCCTACCAGCCTCCCCGGCTCCTATGGCATAGGAGATCTGGGGCCGCAAGCTTATCGTTTTATCGACTTTTTATACGCATCAGGCACGAAGGTCTGGCAGATTTTACCGCTCGGCCCCACGGGCTATGGTGATTCTCCCTACCAATCTTTTTCCGCTTTTGCAGGCAATCCCTACCTGATCAGCCCCGATCTTCTTTTGGATGAGAATCTGCTCCATCCTGATGATCTTTCTGCGCATCTGGATTTTTCGGATGAGTTTGTCGAGTTTGGACGCGTGATCGGCTGGAAGTTGAATCTGCTCGAACGGGCCTTTATCCGCTTCAAACGTGAGCCTGGGCTTGCTTCCATTCGTGAAGAGTATGCCGCCTTTTGTGCTGATTCCGCTAACTGGCTCGACGACTACGCCCTCTTCATGGCGATCAAGGAAGCCAATGGTGGTGGCGCGTGGTCTGGTTGGTCGGAAGAACTTAAAAACCGCGACGAGGCCACTTTGGCGGAAGCAAGCCGAAATTACAAGGAGGCCATCGAGCGCTTCAAGTTCTATCAATTTATCTTCTTTCGCCAGTGGAGAGCGCTGCGCGCCTACGCCAAAGAGAATGGCATCCAGATTGTTGGCGATGTCCCGATTTTTGTCGCCTTTGATAGCGCCGATGTTTGGAGCAATCCCGAGCTTTTCTACCTCGACGATAAGAAGCTGCCCACCGTTGTGGCGGGCGTCCCGCCGGATTATTTCTCGCCGACCGGGCAACTCTGGGGCAATCCGCTTTATAAATGGCGCATCCACAAGGAGACTGGCTATGCCTGGTGGATCAAGCGTTTTCAGGCGACGTTGGCGATGGTTGATATTGTTCGTCTTGACCATTTCCGTGGCTTCGCTGGTTATTGGGAAGTGTCTGCTGATAGTTTAACTGCCGAGCATGGACGTTGGGTGCCCGGTCCCGGCGCGGATTTCTTCGAAGCCATGCGCGATGCGCTTGGTGAGTTGCCGATCATCGCTGAAGATTTGGGAGAGATTACCCCGGACGTCTTCGAGTTACGCGATCAATTTAACTTGCCGGGGATGAAGATATTGCAATTTGCCTTTTCGGATGATAACAATCCTTTCCTGCCACATCACTATCCCGAAAACTGCGTTGCTTATACAGGCACGCATGATAATGATACTGCCCAAGGTTGGTACGCTAGCGCCCCTGAAGAGAATCGCGATTATGCGCGCCGTTATATGAGTGTGGATGGACGTGATATTGCCTGGGATTTGATCCGTACGCTCTGGCACTCGCGCGCGGATATGGTGCTCGCCCAAATGCAGGATTTTCTCAATCTTGGCACAGAAGCACGTATGAATTATCCTGGTCGCCTTGGTGGAAATTGGGATTGGCGCATGAATGCAGAAGCGCTCACAAAGCCCTTGGTTGAGCGCTTGCGGCAATTGAACGAAGAAAGCAATCGCTAAAAAGAGATTTCTTAAAAATAAAGTGCCGGGTATTTTCAAAATACTCGGCACCTTTTGTTTGTTGCCTTAAAATGTAGCTAATTTTGGAAATAGTCTTTCTGTATTGAAATAGCCAGCACAAATTGATCTATGTTGGTTATTTCTGTAATGATGATGCTTGCATCTTGGAAATTTTCTTCACTGAAAAACTTATGAAGAGAATGTCCGCTAACTTTCTGTGTGTAATCAAATGAAAAGAAAGAGCGTGTGTTCTTTCCAGCAAACTCTATTTCCATTGAAATATATCCATCCCCTTTTTTGTAATAGGCTGGTGTTGGTAAGTTAGATACATCGATGTCTCCTGAGTGACGAACTGAATAATTGTCGTAATACTCTGCCAGCATTTCTTGCATCTGATTGGTCGTTTCGTGTTCTGGGAACTCCCAACCAGCGCCGATAATTTTTTGTTCAAAATCGATCATTTCCTGCCGAAAATCACCGTTGAAGCCATAAAATTTTGTTGTTCGTAGCGAACAGCGATAACCGTAGCCATCAGATCTTTTGTAGCCATTGCTACCTCTGGAACAAAAATCATGTGTGGCGGTTGCATACTCATTGTAGCCAAGAACGTTTTCTAATTCTTCAAAAGACTGGTTGATCTCTGTTGTAACGGCATCTTTTTTAGCGATTGTCGCTGGGCTGGTTAGATCTGGCGGGTGCTTTAGATTGTGAATGAGACCATTTACCCCGCCATTAAAAATAAGTACCACGACAAGATAGCCACACGTTAGAAGGGCTGCGATGGTAGAAATAATTCCGACAACAATATCTTTTGGCGTGAAGCGTGCGTCTTCAGATGGGTTGATTTGTTCCCGCATCTTTTTTCTCCTACCTTTTTTGCCTAGATGGATTTACCTTGCTGTATTAATTATGCACGTTTTTTAGATAAAAAGTTACATTCTATTCTTTCTTTGAAGTCACATAAATCCCCGCCAGAATAAGCACGCCGCCAATAATCTGCAAGAGCGAAGGAGTCTCTTTCAAGATTGCAAATGCCAAAATGCTTGAGCCGATCGGTTCGCCGAGCGTGGTCACGGCAACGAGCGCGACGGGCAGGTAGCGCAGCGCCCAGTTGTAGGTTGAGTGCCCAACGAGCTGGGGAAAGATCGCCATCAGCAAGAGCCAGAGATAGATGAGCGGTGAATAGCCGAAGAGACTTTGCCCGGAGATAATCACCATTACCAATAAGACAATGGCCGCCATCCCGTAAACGAGGAAGATGTAGGGGATGAGTGACCTTTTCGCGCGCAATCGCCGCCCAATGAGTAGATAGCCCGCGACAGCCAGCGCGCCTGCCAGGGCGAGAAAATTGCCTTTCGAGGCCTCAGCAAGCCCAATGCCAGAGAGCGGTGCGCATCTGATTCCGCCATCCAGTGTGCAGCCTTCGCTAAATCCGATGATTGTCCCGCCGATGAGAGTCAGGATCATTCCGACGATGACGGCTTTGGTCATCTTTTCTTTCAGGAAGATCGGCGCAAGGATGGCGACCCAAAGCGGCGATGTGCTGACGAGTACGACTGAGTTGGTGACGCTGGTGTACTCGAGGGATGTGATCCAGGTGGCGAAGTGGATGGCGAGGAAGGTGCCGGAGAGCAGTCCTAAAAGGAGTTCGGCGCGAGTTAGTTTTTGCAGCTCGGCGCGGTGTTTACTGAGTGCCGGAAACGCGAGGATGATGCTCGCCAAGAGTAGACGCCAGGCAGATATAACCAACGAAGGGGCTTCTGCTTGTGCAAAACGGATAAAAATGGAGGCTGTAGACACGGCGAGAATCGCGATGCTGATGGCAATAAAAAGACGCAATGGAGATGGTTTTTCTGAAGGCACGAGGTGCTCCTGAGTATCCGATGAGGTAGAATAAGAAAGACTGAAAATTGTTCTGCTATGGATGAAAAATGATCGCTAACAATATTACTCGCTTACTTGATTCCCGCAAAGTTGATTATCAGGCTTTTGTGTTGCCTGCCGAAAAGTTGGGCGCGTTGGAAACAGCGCGTTTGCTGGATGTTTCGCCCGATGTGGTTTTTAAAAGTATCGTTGTTCTGCGTAAGCCTGGCAAGCCAATTTTGGCAGTAATCCCCGGCTCGAGAGAAGTGGATTTGAAGGCACTCGCCAAAGCGTTGGGTGAAAAAAAGGTTTTCTTGTCTACGCAGGCGGACGCGGAGAAATTGACTCGCTTACAGGCAGGCGGTATTTCCCCTTTGGCGTTGATTAATAGAGGCTTTGTCGTTGTTCTGGATGCCAGTGCGCGTGCACATGGTGAGATTCACATCTCCGGGGGGCAGCGTGGTTTGAATATTCGGCTGGGGGTGGATGATCTTGTTAAATTAACAGGGGCGTGTGAAGCGCTCGTGAGCGGCTAAGCGCTGCTGGAGGTTCCTTTTGGAAAGAAAAAATACGCGCGAGCTTTGGTTCGTAAACTTTTTCGGAGTGGGCTTGAGTTTGATAAGCTCACTTTTTTTGATGCGTTTAATTGTGGATAGCGGCTTTCGGGTTCTCTATTCTTTTGTGCCACAAATATCGGCCGGGCTGCACGTCAGTATCAGCGTCTTTGGTTGGCTTTTGATGGTGCGTTCTTCGTCGGCGTTTCTAAGTCCCTTTTTGGGCTCGCTGGCAGATCGCTATGGACGTCGCAGGATAATGGCTTTCGCGCTGCTTTCACAGGTGTTTGGGATGCTGGGAATAGCCTTTTTGCGCGGTTGGTGGGCAGCCTTGCCGATTTTTCTCAGCGGTTTGGCAGTCAATTCTTATTTACCCGCCCAGCAGGCGTATCTCAGCGATTTGGTGCCTTTTGAGCGACGAGGGCGAGCCCTTGCCTCGGTGGATATTGCCTTCGCGGTTTCAGGGATGCTGGTTATGCCGCTGGTCGGTTGGCTTTTTGATGCCTTTAATTGGTATATCCCCTTTTTAGGTATGGCGGCACTTAGCCTTCTGATGGCATTCCTGACCTGGTTCTATTTACCGGAAGCAAAACCTGCTTCCGCTAAAAAAGGCGGCGTTGTGCCGCTGGGTATTTTGTTGCGCAAACGGAGTGTGCAGGCCTCGCTTGGGGTGGCGATGTTGCTCTTTACTGGCGTCGGGATTTTTATGACCTTTTGGAGTATTTGGCTCAGTGCGGATTTTGGCTTTGATTCCGTTGATCTCGGATTTATGGCGACCGAAATCGGGATTTTTGAACTTTTGGGCGCTGTTCTTGCTGGTTTGATTATTGATCGTCTGGGAAAACAGCGCGGCAGTTTGCTCGGCGTAGTATTGGCAGGATTTTTCTTTGCCCTGATCCCATTGGCCGGACAGAATTTGATCGCTATCCGCGTTGCTCTGGTACTGACTGTTTTCTGGATCGAATACTCGATCGTTTCCCTCTTTCCCCTTTACGGCGAACAAGCGCCGGATGCACGCGCTTCCATTTTTTCGTTAGTTGCTTTGGCGGGTGGCATTGGTCTAGCGATTGGGCCTGTGCTGGCTACCACGCTCTGGGAGCGCAGCGGGCTGACTACGATCACAACTATCGCTGCGTTGAGCTTGGCTTTCTCTGCTGTGTTGATCTGGTTCTTTTTAGGCGAAAGAGTCGACGAGTGAATTGAGTGAGATATTTCTTTTAATCTCCGTCTATTCTGTAGCAACTTATTGAATAATCATTGGAGATTTAAAATGAATACAGTTTTATGGATTTTGCAGGGGATTCTTGCCTTTATGTTTTTGATGGTTGGAACGATGAAATTAATGCAGCCAAAGAAAAAATGGCAGAAAAGATGGGCTGGCTTGAAGACTTCTCGCAGAGTCAAGTTCGTATGATCGGCGTGTTGGAAGTGCTCGGTGCGCTTAGCTTGGTCTTGTCGATGCTCACAAGCATTTTGCCTATTCTGACGCCGTTGGCTGCTCTTGGGCTTGTGCTGACTATGGCCGGTGCCTTTTTGACGCATCTTCGCCGCAAGGAGATCGTTCCGATGGGCGTGATGAATTTGATGCTCATGGCAATGGCCGCCTTTGTTGCCTATGGTCGTTTTTAGTTGCAGGTCTGTTTTCATTAACCAAGAGTCCCCGCTTCTGATGAGGCGGGGGCTTTTGGTTAGTTATTAATCTTCTTTTCGATCTCTTTTTCTCCTAATTTATTTAGTGTGCGTAAGATAAAAGGTGTGCTGCCAGCCCAGCCGAGCAAAGCGCCAAGGATGCGTTCTAGCAGCGTCGTTTTGGGAAGATCCATTGCGGGTGAGAAATCGACTTTTCTGTCGTCAAGAGTGAAGATGTAACGACCTGTTCGCTCGACTTGCGGTTTGCTGTTGAGAAAAGAGCGTAGGTAACTGCGCTCTTTTTCTGTCCACCAGATGGGCTTATCAGAAGTGGCTTTGTACTGACAAACTTGGGCCAAGTCTTGCAACTTTTGCTCTTCTTCGGCGGTCATCGTGTTTTGCGCGCTTGCAAAATACGCCACGTCCGGGTCGGTATGGACGAGTGGTTGCAGCCAAAGCCGATTGACGGTTGTACGGATGGCATTACGCGTGCCGGGGATAGTGAAGTTCGCAAGCAAAAGATCGTCGCGCTGGCTTGCCCAATGGGATGCCACATCTGGGCCAACACGCATCCCGTCACAGAGACCGAGAGAGGGGATGATTGGTGCGCCGCAGGTCAGGAAGTAGGCATCGCCCAGTGCTTCTCGGATCGTACGCAATCCCTGACGATAGGCTTGCTCCCGTGGCATTTCTGTGTGCCGCACCCCTGGCAATGCGCCCGCGTAAAGAAAGTCCAGTTTGACGTAATCAAATCCCCAGGCACGGACTTGCTTCATAAGTGCGGATAGCCACTTTAGCACCTCTGGGTGGGTGGTGTCGAGGGCGTAGAGCGGTTCGTTCCAGTTGAAGCCTGCGGAGACGGGTTTGCCTTTTTCATCGCGCAGGAGCCAGTCGGGATGTTGACGGTAGGTGTTTGAGCTGGGCACCACGAGCAGGGGCGCTAGCCAAAGTCCCGGCGTGCGTCCCGTACGGCGGATTTGCGCGGTTAGTGCATCCATGCCGCCGGGAAATTTTTCGTTCGGTATCCAGTCGCCGATGGCACGCTGCCAGCCGTCATCCACCTGAAAAAAATCGAAAGGCAGGTCGCCGAGATTGTCGAGTGCCTGGCTAAGATTTTCTTCATTGATGTGGGTGTAGAAGCTGTACCACGAGCACCAGACGGTAGGGGCATTCGGGAATCTGCGAGGGGCGTTTTTTTGCTCCGAAGCAGTCTCGTGTTCGGGAAGATTGCTTCGGCGGTAGTGCTGCCTCGCAAATTCAGTTTGTAATTTGGCAGCGTATTTGGCAAAAATATCTTGTTCTTCGCCTTCGGCAGTGAACCATTCGCCGCCATCGCTTTCGTAGCGCCCGATGAGCTTGTCGCCGTCGAGAAAAACGTGCGCGTCGAGATCAAGCGCGCCAAGCAGGAGAGTTTTGCCGTTTTGCATCTCGACGGCGCCGACCCACGAGCCATGCGGACGTTTCTCGTGGATGTAGACTGCATCGTGTTGCAGCGGGTGTAAGAGGGCGGGTTTGGGCGTTGGCAGGGATTGGTCGACGTCTTGCCAGGCGGTTAGCGACCAGCTTTGCCAACCGTGGCGATAATAGCGTTTTGCGGGGGATGGGAGGGGAATGGTGATTTCTTTTTGCATAGGGGTTCTCTCGTTAAGGATTTGTTGCTATTTTACTTTAGTTGTTGATGGTGCTTGCCATCCGTTTGCGATATGAGTATAATACGCCATCTAAAGGCGATGATGGAAACGAGTAAGTCTGTGTGCCTTGTCAGCGAATCTGGGATATGGTGTGAGCCAGAGCGAAGTAGCAGACTGAAAATCCTTCCGGAGCTGCAAACTGAAAGACAGATGTTGAGTAGGTGAGCCGAGATCATTCTTCGTTACAGGAGTGAGCGTATCGTTGAAAACCGATGTAGTAACCGCTTTAGCGGTTAAGGGCTGAAGCCCTTACTACGAGGAGATTCAACCGTACGGATTGAGTGCCCGTTTCGACGGGAATCAGAGTGGTACCGCGTGAGCATGGCTTGCGTCTCTGTCGAGACGTGAGTTTTTTTGTTTAATGTTATAACGTTTGAATGTTGGAAGGTTGGAAAGTTAAAAACGAAACCTTCAAACAAACGTTCAAACCCGATTTTCGGAGGTTCTATGTTCCAACCCGTTTCACCTAAACTCGATGTTGCCAAGATGGAAGAAGAAGTCCTGAAATTTTGGAAAAAACAGGACATCTTTAAAAAGACGACCAAATTGAATGAGGACGGCAAAGAATATGTCTTCTACGAAGGTCCGCCGACAGCGAATGGTAAACCAGGCGTGCATCACGTTCTGGCGCGCGCGTTCAAGGATATGTTCCCGCGCTACAAGATTATGCAGGGATACCATGTCTCACGTCGCGGCGGCTGGGATACGCACGGTCTGCCCGTTGAAGTTGAGGTTGAGAAGAAGCTCGGTTTCACCAACAAGCAGCAGATCGAAGATTACGGCATCGATAAGTTCAACCAACTTTGCCGCAACTCGGTCTTTACCTATATTCAGGACTGGGAACGACTGACTGACCGCATCGCCTTTTGGGTCGATCTTGAAACCGCCTATGTCACCTTCACGGATGATTACATCGAATCCGTCTGGTGGATTTTGAAGAACTTCTGGGAAAAAGACCTGCTCTACCAGGGTTACAAGGTTGTGCCTTACTGCCCGCGCTGTGGAACGCCGCTCTCTGACCATGAAGTCAATCAGGGCTACAAGGATGTTTGCGAGCCCTCGATCTTTGTGCGCATGCCGCTCGCGGACGAGGACGGTACCTCGTTGCTCGTTTGGACGACTACACCCTGGACTTTGCCCGCCAACGTCGCCGTTGCAGCAGGTGCGGACGTGGACTACGTCAAGGTCGAGGCCCCATTGGCTGAAGGGGGCACCGAGAAATTGATCCTTGCCCAAGCTCTGGTTGAGAAAGTTTTCGGCGAGGTCGAAGTCAAGGTGTTGGAGACTTTCAAGGGCAAGAAACTGAAAGGGACCAAATACAATCCGCTCTTCACCTTCATGCCGCCTGAAAAAGACGCGCATTACGTCATTCTTGGTGACTTCGTGACCACAGAAGATGGTACGGGGCTCGTTCATATCGCACCCGCTTTCGGTGCAGACGACATGGAAGTCTCGCTGGAATTTGATCTGCCCGTTATCCAGACGGTTGCGCCTGACGGCACCTTCTACCCTGAGGTGCGCCCGTGGAGCGGTGTCTTTGTTAAGGATGCCGACCCGCTGATTACTGAAGACTTGCGCAATCGTGGGCTGCTCTTTGACGTGAAAGACTACGAGCATAGCTATCCCTTCTGCTGGCGTTGTAAAACGCCTTTGCTATACTACGCTCGCGAGACCTGGTATATCCGCACAAAGTCGCTCAAAGACCGTCTTGTGGCATTGAATGACACGATCAACTGGGTGCCAGCGCACACGAAAAAGGGACGTTTTGGCAACTGGCTCGAAAATAATATCGACTGGGCGCTGGGACGTGAACGCTATTGGGGCACGCCACTCCCGGTTTGGGAATGTGAAGACTGCCATCACCAGTACGCTATCGGTTCGCGTGAAGAACTCACCAAGCTCTCTGGCAGTGACCAGAGCGATCTTGATCTGCACCGTCCGTACGTCGACAATGTCCACTTTCCCTGTCAGGAATGTGGTGGCAAGATGACCCGTGTGCCCGAACTGATCGATGTCTGGTTTGACTCTGGTTCGATGCCCTACGCTCAGTGGCATTATCCCTTTGAGAATCAGGCAGAATTCGAATCGCAATATCCCGCCGACTACATCTGCGAAGCCGTTGACCAAACACGCGGTTGGTTTTACTCATTGCATGCCATCAGCACTTTGCTCAATAACAGCGTTAGCTTCAAGAACGTGCTCTCGCTTGGTCATATTCTCGATGGCGAAGGCAAGAAGATGTCGAAAACGCTCGGCAATATCGTTGATCCGTGGGAGGTGCTCGACAATCACGGTGCCGACGCCTTCCGCTGGTATCTCTACACCGCCACGCCGCCCGGACAGCCGCGTCGCTTTTCGTCTGATCTGGTTAGCGAAGTGGTGCGTTCTTTCACGCTCACGCTTTGGAATGTCTACTCTTTCTTTGTGACCTACGCCAACCTCGACCAGCCCACGCTGAAGAAGCCTGAGAAATTCGACAACCTGCTCGACCAGTGGTTGCTCTCCTCGCTGAATACTTTGGTGCGAGATGTAACCGATGCTTTCGAGAATTACGATGCGACCAATGCGACCCGTCCGATCACAGATTTTGTCGATTCGCTCTCGAACTGGTACTTGAGATTGTCTCGACGACGTTTTTGGCGTTCCGAAGCGGATGCCGATAAAGAAGCCGCCTACTATACGCTTTATACCGCGCTAGTGACCTTGTCCAAGCTCCTTGCGCCAACGATGCCCTTCATCGCCGATGAACTCTATCAAAATTTGGTGCGCGCTGTAGACGAGAACGCCGCTGAATCCGTGCATCTCTCCGAATGGGCAAAACTCGACGAAAGCCTGATCGACGAAACCCTCAACGCCGAGATGGCAGCCGTGATGAAGCTGGTCTCGCTCGGACACGCTGCCCGCCAAAAAGCGGAACTCAAAGTCCGCCAGCCCTTGGCAGAGGTGGCCTTCTTCGTCGGTAGCGCCGAAGAGCGCCACGCCATCGAAGTTTACGCTGACCTGATCATGGGCGAGTTAAACGTAAAAGCCGTGCGCCTGCTGGATGCCAGCAGCGAAGCGGTTGCCTACAGCGTGAAGCCCTATCCCAAACAGTTGGGGCAGAAATACCAGAGCAAATTCCCGCTCGTGCGCAAGGCGATTTTGGCGGTAGACCCTGAAACGGCAGCCAAAAGCTTCTTAACTGGGGGCAAGCTTCAGGTTACGGTCGATGGCGAGACGCTGGATATTCTGGCGGATGAAGTTGAAGTCCAAGCCGAAGCCAAAGCGGGCTACGCCGTCGCATCCGATGGCGCTTATCTCGCTGCTCTCGTCACCGAACTCTCGCCCGAACTGGTCGCTGAAGGTCTGGCGCGTGAAGTTGTCCGCCGGGTGCAGGACATGCGCAAAGCTGCCGATTTTGATGTGGCTGACCGCATAAAGATTTACTTTACCGCCTCCGAGAAACTGCGCGCTGCTGTTGATGCGCACCGCGAGTACATCAGTGGCGAGACCCTTGCCGAAGAGATCAGCTTCGCCGCTGCGCCCACTGGCGTGGAGATGGTTGAGCAGAAATTCGAGAACGATACTGCGAAGATCGGTGTAGCAAAAGTTTAATTACAGTCTCTGAGCGGAGCATCGAACAATGGTGAGATGCGCAGTCGAAGAGCGGTTTTCATTGATGCCGCCCTTCGACTGCGCTCCCTCTCGGTCGCTCCGCTCAGGGGTTGTTCTTTTTTATGTCTCAAGAAAAACTCAACATCGATTGGAAAATCGCCACCCTCACCGTCGTCAGCACAACCCTGCTGCTGCTTGATAAATATCACACCTTCACTGCTTCCAAATTGCTCGACCGCACGATACTCTATTTGCTCATTCCCCTTCTCTTTGTCATTTTCATTTTTCGAGAAAACCCCGCCACCTACGGCTTTCAACTCGGCGACTGGCGCACAGGGCTAAAGCTGACTCTCGGTGGCATCCTGCTGATGACGCCCATCCTGTGGTGGCTTTTGCGTGCCGATAGCAGTATGCAGGACTACTACGCCCATCTCCTGCCCGGTCTCCCCTGGAACACCTTTCTCGACCTTTTCGGCTGGGAATTTCTCTTTCGTGGCTGGTTGCTTTTTGGTTATGCCCGCAAATTTGGCGCCGACGCCCTCTGGAT
>JBNKMO010000102.1:0-18131 GCA_050293165.1 Anaerolineales bacterium
GGGCATTAGCTCCTAAATTTTGCCAACGCTGTAGCGCCAAAGTCGTATCACTATTGACCAAGAAAGAGTCAATTGTCATACGCAAGTAATCCTGCTGATAATCGGTACGAAGTATCTCTGGTGATGTATCTGTCCATACAACGGGGTCTACTTTATACCCCCAGAATAAACCTACTAAGATACCAAGAACTAAGGCTGCAACTGCGGCAACAATCGGATTCTTTAACTTCCCAAGGAGTGCATTGACGACATCCATAATCTTTTCCTCTCAAGAACAAATAAGCGACAATAAAGCTATTATACAAGAAAGCTCCTAATTGCGCTAACACATTAGGAGCTTTCAATTTTCTAGTTTTGTTCCACTTGCACATCATCGAGTAAGAAATCTTCTTCGCACTGTAAACATTTTGCTTCTTGCTTATTTGAAACGACCAGCAGACCTTTGCATTTTGGGCAAGGCTCAGGCAGCGGTTGTTTCCACGAGGTAAAATCACAATCCGGGTAATTCACACAACCGTAGAAGGTGCGCCCCTTGCGCGTCTTACGCCGCACTAATTCGCCACCATCAGTCGGACAATGTACACCGATCTTTTCCAGCCACGGTTCTGTATAACGACACTTGGGAAAATCGCTGCAAGAGATAAACTTTCCATAACGCCCAAAGCGGATCACCAAATCATGCCCGCATTTCGGGCAAGCACGTCCAATTGGTTCCGGCCCGCGTTTTGTGGTGGGCATCTCTTTCTCAGCATGAGCCAACTCTTTAGAGAAAGGACCGTAGAAGTTTCGCACGACATCCACCCAGGCACGATCACCCACCGCAACATCATCCAGATCTGCTTCCATACGAGCCGTAAAATTCAGGTCCACAATATCAGGGAAATATTTGACCAAAAGGTCATTAACGACCTCCCCTGTCTCGGTTGGGATAAGACGCTTTTCGAAGCGTTCAACGTAACCACGCGCCTGAATGGTAGACAAAGTCGGTGCAAACGTGGATGGACGCCCGATTCCGTTTTCTTCCAGTGCCTGCACCAAAGATGCCTCGCTAAACCGCGGCGGAGGCTGGGTAAAGTGCTGTTCAGGAATCAGGTGGTCTAATTCTTGTTTCTGCCCCTCTTCGATCCCATTCGGAATCTGGACATTCTCCTCGTCACCGTTTTCGTCTTTCTTCCTGTTCAAATTACGCTTGTCGGCGTAAATAGCCAAAAAGCCAGGGAAACTGATCAACGAACCTGACGCGCGCAGCAAATACTCATGTGTGCTGCTTGTCGCTTGCACTTCCACCTGCAAAGTATCGTAAACCGCACTTGACATTTGCGAGGCAATGAAGCGCTGCCAGATCAGGCGATAAAGTTTGAACTGTGCTGTACTCAAATGATCTTTGATCTTCTCAGGGGAACGCATCGCTGAGGTCGGACGAATGGCTTCATGGGCTTCCTGCGCGCCTTTCACACTTGTCTTATGCTTGGGAGGCGTTGCCGGAAGATATTCTTTCCCGAAACGATCTGTCACATAAGAGCGCGCTTCCGCAACAGCAGATTCGGCGATGTGGGTTGAGTCAGTACGCATGTAGGTAATCAAACCCGTGCCACCGCCCTCACCAACGTCCACACCTTCGTAAAGAGACTGCGCTACTGCCATGGTGCGTTTTGCGGTAAAGCCAAGCCGACGAGAGGCATCCTGCTGAAGCGTGGATGTAATAAACGGTGTCGGCGGTTTGCGTCGTCGCTCGCCACGCTTGATCTTGCTGATCACATACGCGGCGGTCTCCATATCCACAAGGATCGGTTTAACCGTGTCTTCGTTCGCCAAAACCGGTTCTTCGCCATCGATCCGCGCCAGCTTCACAACAAAGGTGGATTTCAATCCGTCCGGTTTAAGTTCAGCGGCAATCGTCCAATACTCGACTGGCTCAAAAGCATCAATCTCGCGTTCACGTTCAACAACCAAACGCAAAGCAACCGACTGCACGCGGCCTGCCGAAAGGCGACCGCGTACTTTTTCCCAAAGCAGCGGACTAATGCCGTAACCAACCAGACGGTCGAGAATACGACGTCCCTGCTGGGCATTGACCAAATTCATATTGATCTCACGCGGCGAAGAAAAGGCATCATCAATCGCCGTTTTCGTGATCTCGTGAAAAACAACACGGCGCGCAGTTTCCGGCTCGATCTCAGCGGCTTCCATCAGGTGCCAGGCAATCGCTTCACCTTCGCGATCAAGATCGGTGGCGAGATACACTTCTTCAGCGGTTTTGGCGAGCTTCTTCAACTCTTTCACAACCGGGCGTTTGTCATTTGGTACACGATATTTCGGGGTGAAGTCATTTTCAACATCTACGGAGAGCTGCGAACGTAACAAGTCACGCACATGCCCAACCGAAGCTTTTACTGTATATCCGCGCCCCAAAAAACGCCCAACCGTACGCGCTTTAGCAGGCGATTCGACGATCACCAACTTGCCTTTGCGCTTGCGTTCACGCTTGACCTTCGGTGGTGGCGCCATGCCTTCATGCGCATCCGTTCGTCCGGTACGGTACATTTTCGTGCCACACTCAGGGCAAACGCCTCGCGTAACTGGCGCGCCCATCTTGTTAAAAGTCGCTTCCGCTTCAGAAACTTCTCGTTTTGTCTTGCATTTCATGCAGTAGGCTTCCAAAATATCCTCCTACAGGTATTCGTTTTTATGTTCAGCCTTCAGGCGTTCGACAACTTTGCGTACGTCTTGCGCCTGATCTCTTTTGGCAACCAGCAGCACATCGCCGCTATCAACAATTACCAAGTCTTCAACTCCGATGGTCACCACCAGGCGTTGATCGTTATTTCCATAAACCAGCGTCTCTTGCGTATCCTCTGCTATATGGTTGCCCTTAATCAAAATATTTCCTTCCGCATCGTTAGGCAGGACAACGTCAAAAAGAGCATCCCACGAACCGACATCGCTCCAATCCAAGCCACCAGCAGGCAACACGGCTACGTTAGCGGCATCTTCCATAATACCGTAGTCAATGCTTTCACTCTCAAGATCAAGCCATACGTTTCGGATAATGGAATCAAGTTCCGGTCCCGTGAGCGCTGCGGATATTTTATCCAAAGCGGATTTCAGCGCAGGCATCTGGCGTTCGATCTCGGACAAGATGGTTTGCGTCCGCCAAATAAACATCCCGGAGTTCCACGAATATCCACCCTTAACACTCATCTGATAGGCTTCCTGTTTTCCCGGTTTCTCTTTGAAACGTTTGACATGGTAAACGGGATAAGCGCTCGTACTTTCAGGGATTTTCTCACCGCGCTGGATATACCCGTATCCCGTCGCCGGGAAGGTCGGCGTGATGCCCAATGTGACGAGATAGCCGTCTTGAGCGGTTTTCACCGCCGTACCCAGCAGATGATAGAAAAGATCACGGTTGCGAATGAAGTGATCGGCGGGAAAAAGCGCCATCACAGCTTCAGGGTCGCGATGATGCAGCACAGCAGCGGCAAAACCAACAACCGAAGCAGTTCCGCGCGGAGCCGGCTCGATCAAAAAGTTTTCTTCGGGTAAGTCAGGCACCTGTGCTTTGAGCAAAGCTGCCTGTTCCGCGACTGTGACCACTAGAATGTTTTCCAGCGGGAAAAATCCTTGCAAGCGATCCACAGTGGTTTGGAAAAGAGACTCATCTTCGATCAAATTCAGCGCCTGCTTGGGCGTTTCACGGCGTGAGAGAGGCCACAATCTTGTGCCGCCCCCGCCAGCCATGATGACCGCGTAAGTATTTGAAGTTTTTGACATATAACAATAAGCTTTCTTCTATTTTAGTGAAAAGATATTGCGTAAAATCTTTTGCTTTTACAAAAGAACTTACGCAAGCTCTTTTCTAGACATCATAATCGGCTTGCATTTCACGCGCCACAACATAATTCATTCCGCCAACATGACGCACCATGCCTTTGAGTTCCATCATTACCAGCGTGGAGGAAACCTTCTCAACCGCTAATCCGGTTTTTGCACGGATTTCGTCTACATGCAGCGGCTTGTACGAGAGCGCACCCAAAAGCCGGGCTTCAGTGCCATCCGCGGGTAAAGTTTTACGAGCTGTGCGCTGTTCAGTAACACGCGTCAGATCAAGCACTTCGAGAATATCGCGCGTTTTCAAAAGCGGATGCGCACCATTCTGAATAAGACGATTTGGGCCCTTACTCTGCGGAGCGAAGATATTCCCCGGCACCGCAAAGACTTCGCGTCCCTGCTCAACTGCAAAATTAGCGGTAATCAACGCGCCGCTGGTTTCGCCCGCCTCGATCACAATCGTCGCCATTGAGAGACCTGAGATGATGCGATTACGCGGCGGAAAATTGGAGGCTTCGGGCGGTGTATCCGGTGGATAATCACTCAGGATCGCCCCTGACCCGATAATTGCTTCCGCTAAATTACGATGTTCGGGCGGATAAACACGATCTACGCCCGAACCGAGAACTGCAAAGGTGCGCCCCCCAGCATTTAGCGCCGCCTGATGTGCGATCCCGTCAACCCCGCGCGCGAGACCACTGACAACGGTCACACCATTTTGGGCGAGGAATGCTGCAATCTCTTCTGTAACCTGTCGTCCATAGGAAGTGATACGGCGCGTACCAACGATGGCAACTGCCCAGGCATCGTCTTCAACAAAATCACCACGCAAGTAAAGGATCGGTGGCGGCTGGGATATTTCGCGCAGACGGGCGGGATAATCAGCATCGTCCCATGTCATCACGCGAATATTTTTAGCGGCGATCTCATCCCAAAGAGTATCAAGATCAACGTCGCTGCGTGCTTTCAGAAAGCGTTCGACCAGATTCTTGCTAAGACCAGCCGCCCGCAAGTCAGCAGAACTACCCTCCCAGGCGGATTTTGCGTCGCCGAAGAAATCGAGCAAGGCGCGCAAGCGGACTGCGCCGATCCCTTTGACAAGGTTGATCCCGATCCAGTAGCGTTTCATGCCCCTAGACTAACTTTCCTCAATTAAGCCCGGGAGCAGATAAACGCTCATTTGGCACTGAGCAATATCAATATTAAGGACGACATCGGGAATCGCCGGAAGTAACACTTCGCGTCCAGATTCCGATTTCACCAAATAAACATCGTTTGCGCCCGTCTCGATGATTTCCATCAACCTACCCAAGACTTCGCCAGTCTCTTCAACAACAACGTCCAGCCCGATGAGCTGGTAATCGTAATATTCGCCTTCTGGCAAAGGAGGCCAGTCGGCAAGATTTACATAAAGAGACTTATTGCGATAATGTCCGATTTCATCTCGGTCGTTGATGCCTTCAAAGGAGAGTAAAAGCCCCTTGTTATGCTGACGCCGTGTAGCTATGACAATAGGCATACGCTCACTGCCGATGTAGAAAGTTTCGCCCGGCTTGAGCCGCTCTGGAAAGTCGGTTTGGATCTCCAGCATGATCTCACCCCGAACGCCGTGCGGGCGCCGCAATAATCCGACGGCTAAATATACAGGCTCACCTTCTGCGGGTGAGCCTGTATTGGCATTCTTTGAAAGTCTCGAGGCTGCCATTATGGTTCCATGACATCCAGGGAAACTTGTTTCCCTTCATGCTCAGCGGCCACCCGCAGCAAGGCACGAATGGAGTTGGCGACTCTGCCGCGCTTGCCAATTACGCGCCCCATATCGTCTTTTGCGACGCTCAGTTCCAGATCAACACGACGACCGGAAACAAACTCGCGCACTTCGACTTCTTCGGGATGGTCTACCAACGAACGGGCAATATATTCTGCTAACTCTTTCATCATACGCCCTTTCTAAGCGTTTCGGCAAAGACAATGTTGCCTTTGCCGAAATTTAAATTCAACCAGCTATTTTTAATCGCGGCGAGTGCGGGGATTGGTGTTGCGTTCAGCCATCATCTTTTCAGATTCAGCCATCAACACGGCAACATCCTCGCCAGCTTTGAAGCGTTCGTAGCGCTCCAAAACACCAGAGTATGTGAAGATCTGCTTCACAGAGTCACTGGGCTGTGCGCCGTTCTTCAACCAATGATAGATACGGTCTTCTTTAACTTCCACGGTGGAGGGTTCTGTGCGGGGATTGTAGAAGCCCAAAATCTCCAAAAAGCGACCATCACGTTGTTTTTCTTTCTCTGCAGCAACGATACGATAAGAAGGTTGCCCCTTCATGCCTACACGGCGTAAACGAATACGAACCATCGAATTAACTCCTTCGAATTTACTTTTGTTTTATTTTGAATTGATCATACTCCAACAAAAAGTTGAGGGCGCTGAAAGGGGGCGCTGTCTTCTTGCCTTTTTCTGATCTTAACCAAACAGACGCGAGAGACCACGTCCGCCAGATTTTTGAAGTGTTTTGAAGAGCTTCCGCGTTTCGCGAAACTGCTTCATCAGCCGATTGACGTCCTGTACCTGATTTCCGGAACCGGCAGCAATCCGTCGGCGGCGGCTGGCATTCAGTATATCCGGATTTCGGCGTTCTTGCGCAGTCATCGAATTTAGGATGGCTTCTGTGCGCTTTAACTGTTGCTCCATCTCTTCAGGCGGGATATTGCGTGCCGCCTGCCCCATCTGACCGGGGAGCATGTCCATGATCTGTCCGAGCGGGCCCATTTTACGGACCTGGCTCATCTGCTGCATCCAATCTTCGAGAGTGAAATCACCGCTCATCAATTTTGCAGCTTGCTCTTCAGCATTTTCTTGATCAAAAGCAGCTTCCGCTTTTTCGATCAAGCCTATCATATCACCCATGCCCAGGATGCGGGATGAGAGTCGCCCCGGATCGTAAGATTCTAGGGCATCCAATTTTTCTCCGATGCCAAGGAACTTGATCGGAACCCCCGTCACCGACCGAATGGAGATTGCC
The DNA here is from genome assembly GCA_050293165.1 of Anaerolineales bacterium. GTDB lineage: Bacteria > Chloroflexota > Anaerolineae > Anaerolineales > Villigracilaceae > Desulfolinea. The sequence goes on from JBNKMO010000102.1 coordinate 6,854, forward strand.
GCCCCCCCACGTGCGTCACCATCCATCTTGGTCAGGATCAAACCCGTTAACTGGAGTGCATCACGGAAACCTTGTGCAATCGGCAACGCTTCCTGACCAATCATCGAGTCGACCACAAGCAACGTCTCAACAGGATTGGTATTCCTGGCAATTGCCCGAATCTCATCCATGAGCGTGTCATCCAATTGTGAACGACCAGCGGTATCTACGATCAGAACGCTGTAACCGCCTTTTTCGGCTTGCTTATGTGCCTTCTGCGCAAGTTTCTCGGGTTTGAGACCCTCTTCCCAGAAGACGGGCACATCAATGCGTTCACCTAGTGACTGAAGCTGTTGCGCTGCCGCAGGACGGTAGGGATCACCCGCTGCGAGCATAACACGTTCACCGCGTCCACGCAAAAGGTTAGCCAATTTACCGGCGGCGGTGGTTTTACCCGCACCCTGCAAACCAACCAGCAAAATCACGCGCGGTTTTTCTCCACTAAATTGAAGCGGAGCGGGATCGCCGAGGGTGGCAATCAACTCTCCATGCACGATTTTAATGATCTGTTGCCCGGGATTCAGGGCTTTGCTCACTTCCGCACCCACAGCTCTCTCACGGACGCGGGCGACAAAATCCTTGACAACGCTGTAATGGACATCCGCTTCAAGCAATGCCAAGCGGACTTCACGCATCGCAGCATCCACATCGGCGGCGGAGAGTTTACCACGACGCTTCAGTTGGTCAAAAACCTGATTTAGTCTTCCAGTGAGTGTTTCGAACAAAGTATTTCCTAATGTAGGCTGAGTAAAAAGCCGTCAGATTTTAGCGTGTAAAAGCTAAGGGGTCAAGGGAAAAATCACGCTTCTTCATTAATACCAGTGCAATTATAGTTCATCATGTTGACGCACGCCCTGCAAAAGAGTATTATCCCATAGCCTCAGGTCGGTCAGGCGATCGCGGCGCTGCTTGCGGCGTCGAGGAAAGTCCGCACTTCGCAGGGCACGGTGCCGAGGAAATCTCGGGATGGAGCAATCTGTCGGATCGGGCCACAGAAAAATAAGTAGCCCATCACGGGTGATAGTGAAAAGGTGGTGTAAGAGACCACCGGTACTTGCAGCAATGTAAGTAGCCAGGTAACCCCCATCGGAAGCAAGGCCAAGCAGAGACGATGCGCTGCCCGCGCTTTTCGTCTCGGGTAGGCTGCACAGATAGATGATCGCCCAAGAGAGTTTTCTCTCTGGACAAAATGCGGCTTATAGACCGGCCTGAGGCAATTCTATTTTAAAGAGAGCCGATTTGTTTTCTTAAATATGTACTTTACAGAGCATTTCCACTGATTGTTAAGGCTCTGTAAAGTCAGAAGATGTAGCCAAGTAGCCTTCAACTTGACACAATTTCTGCCCTGTGCTAAATTTGAAAAACAGATTTAACTTTTTTAACATTAGAACTCTCGCATACAAGAATTACGGTTACTCTTCGAAAGTTTCACCCAGTGTTGTGTTTTTATCACAAAGCACGCTCTCTCAAAAAGGAAGAAGACTAGTTCCTGTCAGCGAGAGAAAAAAATAAAAATATTTACACCTTAGAAACTTGTTTTTACGGTGTGCCCATTACTAAATTACGGAGGGTTCTTTTGTCTCAATCCCGCACAAAACAAATGGTTGATCGCCTGCGTGAAATGCAGGTCTCTTCCCCTGACATTGAAGCATCAGCAATTGTCAGCGTGGACGGGTTAAGTATTGCATCTGCTCTACCACAGGAAATCGAAGAAGATCGTGTTTCAGCTATGTCTGCAGCAATGCTTTCCCTCGGTGAGCGAATTGCGACCGAATTGGGGCGTGGAGAACTTGAACAAGTTTACATCAAAGGCGAAAATGGCTTTGTTGTCCTTATGGCTATCGGAGAGGAAGCTGTTCTCACCGCTTTGGCCAGTGAAAAAGCCAAACTTGGCTTGATTTTCCTTGACATGCGTCGCGCAGTTGAAGACCTAGAAAAACTGATATAGTGGAGCCAGCATGAGTCCTGTTGAAGTAAGCGGTTTATTTTATCCGAACAAATTTGGTCTAATCATCATCAAAGCTCTTGAAGATGTTATGGGCAGAAATGGTCTTAATGCCATTCTCAACCTTGCAGGGTTAACAAAATACATAGATGGGTATCCCCCTGACAATCTTGAGAAAGGCTTCGATTTTGCAGAACTTTCATCTCTTGGAATCGCTCTCGAAGAAATGTACGGACCTCGCGGCGGTCGCGGTTTAGCACTGCGTGCCGGACGCGCTACCTTCTCTGATGCACTTAAAGATTTTGGTGCATTGGCAGGCGTTGGTGATTTAGCATTCAAAGTACTCCCTCTTCAGGCCAAGCTTCGTATCGGATTACCAGCCATGGCAAAAATCTTCTCCCAAGTCAGTGATCAAGCAAGTACTGTCGAAGAGAAAGATACTGAGTTTATCTACACCATCCATAAATGCCCTGTTTGCTGGGGACGTACCGAGATGGACAAGCCCGTATGTTTCATTGCAACGGGACTTCTCCAAGAGGGTCTAAAATGGATATCTGGCGGAAACGAGTTCCGTGTGAATGAATCTCGCTGTCACGCCATGGGCGATGATGTCTGCGAATTCGTTATCCAAAAAGAACCACTCAGTTCCTAACAAAGAGTTCACTGTGACAGACCCCAAATCAAAAATCCTAATCGTAGAAGATGACCCAGATGTCGCCGAAATGTTAAACGCATATTTCGGCGTACAAGGCTATGAAGTCTTTACCGCCAATTGGGGCGAAGATGGTGTTCGTGCCGGACAAACAGAACAACCTGATTTAGTCATCCTGGACATCCGCCTGCCAGACATAGACGGATATGAAGTCGCTCGCCGCCTACGCAGTGATCGGCGCACCAATACAATCCCGATCATCTTCCTGACAGAAAAACGCGAACGTGCAGACCGATTGCATGGTCTCGAACTTGGCGCAGATGACTACATTACAAAACCCTTTGATGTGCAGGAACTTCGCTTACGTGTGCGCAATTCTCTTGAACGCAAAGGTCAAGGCTCTTTAACTAATCCCGTAAGCGGGCTTCCCGAAGGCGCCTTGGTCAACGAAAACCTTGAAGAGTGCATCAAAGAAAACAAACATTCACTCTTGCTCATTTCTCTGGAAAACTTGCAGGCATTTCGCGAACTCTACGGCTTTGTTGCATCTGATGATGTCTTACGCGCCGTTAGTTTAATGATTCTCAATGCCATGCGTGAAGTCGGTAATGCCGACGGTTTCCTTGGGCATCTCACAGCGACCGAATTCATCCTTTCGGTCACCCCAGCAAACCTCCCCGCATTGACAGAGCGCATTGTTAACCGTCTTGAGCAATCTCTCGACTATTTCTACCCAATTCGTGACCGCGATCAAGCAGGCAATTGGCCCGACCGCCTCGCGATCAAAACCGCACAGCTTGAATCATGTGGTGGTAAAGCAAAAACAGCGGAAAAACTCAAAGAAGAGTTATTGCAACTCAAAAAATAGGAAAAGAAAGCTTGCGCATTACGGTTATCATTCCCACATATAACGAAGCGGAGAACCTACCCAAATTGGTCTCCGCTTTATTTTCTTTACCTCTCGATCTAAGCCTACTCATCGTCGATGACAACAGCCTGGATGGCACAGGTGAAATCGCAGACTCACTCGCAAAAAAGTATCCAGAAAAAGTGGATGTAATGCATCGCGAAGGAAAACTGGGATTACGAACAGCGTATCTCTCTGGAATTCAACATGCTCTCGCTAAAAGAGCAGATGCCATCGCCCAGATGGATGCCGATTTCTCACACGACCCCGAACGTCTTATCGATATGGCAGAACTACTCAAAACCCGGGAGGTTGTTCTTGGCTCACGTTACGTCCCTGGTGGACAAGTGGATGCCAATTGGCCCATCTGGCGCAAATGGCTTTCCGCATTTGGCAACTTCTATGCCCGCACAATTCTTGGCTTCGCTCTGCGGGATGTAACAACGGGCTTCCGTCTTTGGCGTCGCGAAACACTTGAAGGGATGCCGCTTGAGCGCATCCAATCCAACGGGTATGTTTTTCTCGTCGAAATGGTTTACATTGCCCACAGCTTGGGATATCGCTTTGGCGAAGTGCCAATCTATTTTGCCGACCGCCAATATGGCGTATCGAAGATGTCCTTAAAAATCCAACTTGAAGCAGCCATGCGAATTTGGGCCGTCCGCTGGGGGTACCGGGACCTAAAAAGATTTGGGCGCGAAGCACGCGTGAAAAAGAACTAGCTGGCAAAAGAGACGTTCTCACAAACGTCTCTTTTTATTTTTCACGCCCAAGAATCATCCCCTGAATTGACATCTTCGTGGCATCGGCTACAATATGCAGGATGAAAAGTACAAAGGTTGCCATTACGCTTGAAGGGCTGCTGGAACAATGCCCAGACCATTACTCACTTGCCGACAGGGAGTTGATAAAACGCGCTTATAACCTGGCAGAAGAAGCACATCGACCGCAAAAACGTGCGTCCGGTGAGCCGTATATTACCCATTGTTTAGCCGTTGCTTCCATACTGGCAGAGTTACAAGTCCCGCCGGCAGTGGTTGCTGCGGGGCTATTGCATGATACGGTTGAAGACACGCCTGTCACTCTGGCCGACTTGCAAACAAATTTCGGCGGGGAAATCGCCAATCTTGTGGACGGGGTTACGAAGCTGACCAACCTTCCACGTGTCTCTCGTGACGATCAATTTCTTCGCACAGAAGATGATGAAGAAACGGAAGCAAGTGCACAGGAGCACGAGGCGCAAGAAGAAAAAAAGCCAACAAAAGCTGCGCTGCGTGGTCGCCGTCCCGATATGGCATCCGAAACGCTGCGCAAGACCTTCCTCGCCATGGATGATGATGTCCGCGTGGTGTTGATCAAACTTGCCGATCGTCTCCACAATATGCGCACTCTGGGACATATGCCTGACCACAAGCGCAAACGCATCGCCAAACAGACGATGGATATTTTTGCGCCGCTGGCAAACCGGATGGGTATCTGGCAGATCAAATGGGAATTGGAAGATCTCGGCTTCCGTTACACCAACCCGGAAGCGTATAAAGATATTGCTTCACATCTCGCTGCCCGTCGAGAGGGCAGAGAAGAGCAAATCCGTTTAATTACCGATGATTTGAGAAGAATGTTGGAGCAGGAAAATATCAGCGCGGAAGTGTCAGGACGCCCCAAACATATTTACTCAATTCATCGCAAAATGACCGCGAAGAATAAACCCTTTGAGATGGTGCGTGACGTGCGCGCTGTGCGAATTCTCGTACCGGACGTTCCGGCTTGCTACGCCACCCTCGGCTTGATCCACACCCGTTGGCGCCCGCTGCCGAATGAATTTGACGATTATATTGCCGCGCCGAAAGATAATTTCTACCAATCCTTGCACACCGCCGTGCGCCACGACGACGGGAAACCGCTCGAGGTGCAAATCCGCACGCACGAAATGCACGAAAATGCGGAATATGGGATCGCCGCACACTGGCGCTATAAGGAAGGGGGCAGGCAAAACGACTCATATAACGAACGCATCGACGGCATTCGCCGTATGATGGAGTGGCGCACAGACGTAAACGACGCGACCGAATTCGTCGAGAGCATGAAAACCGACGTTTTTCAGGATCGCGTTTATGTTTTTACCCCGGATGGTGACATTATCGACTTACCCGCCGGCTCCACCCCCATCGACTTTGCCTACCATATCCACACCGATGTAGGACATCGCTGCCGTGGCGCACGAGTAAACGGGAAACTCGTTACACTCAGCCACGAATTAAAAACTGGCGAACAAGTCCAAATACTGACAGCAAAGCGCGGCGGCCCCAGCCGCGACTGGCTGAATGCAAATCTCGGTCTGGTTAAAACCCAGCGTGCCAAGTCAAAGATGCGTGTCTGGTTTCGTAAACAGGATCACGAACAAAATATCACCCAGGGCCGCACCCTGCTTGAAAAAGAATTGCAACGTATCGGTGTCAAAGACAAGACTAATTTCGATAACCTTGCCCGCGAAATGGGATACCGCACTGCAGACGATCTATCACTCGCAATTGGGCATGGCGATCTCTCTGTCAACTCAGTTGTCACGCAACTCGCTGAAGAAGACAAGCAACAAGAAGAAGAACTCATTCCAATTGGCACAGGCACTGCCGCAGATGCGAACACGGCCATTCGTGTGGTGGGGCTCAAGGGCCTGTTGACCACCGTCGCCAAATGCTGTAACCCCACCCCCGGGGATGAGATCATCGGCTATATCACACGCGGGCGTGGAGCAAGCATCCACCGCAGCGACTGCCCAAATATCCTACGCGCTACAGATCGGGAGCGTCTCGTACAGGTCACGTGGGGATCGAACGTCCGCACCTATCCTGTTCCCATCCGCATTACCGCTTTCGATCGCAAAGGGCTCATCGGCGACATCACCTACATCCTTTCCAGCGATGGCATCAATATGATCGACGCCAACGTAAAGGTCACCAAAGGGGTTGCCGATATTCACCTAATCATCGAAGTCAGCGATATTAAACAACTCGCTCGTCTGCTGGCACGTATCGAAAACTTGCCCAACGTGCTCGAAGCGCGACGTAATAAACCCGGTTAAAGGCTAAAAAATGGCACTCATCCCCGTAAGCGAAGCGCGTGAGCGCATTCTCGCCGCTTTTGAAAAACTGGATATTGTGCACGTGCCACTCAAAGATGCGGTTGGACGTGTATTAGCGGAAGAAATCACAGCAGCAACCGACCTGCCCCTTTTTGATAACAGCTCGATGGACGGCTTCGCCGTTCGCGCCGCAGACCTGACCCAGGCTGGTTCGGCAACGCCAATCAGTTTACCGGTCGTGGACGATATTCCCGCAGGGAAGATGCCTACGCATCACCTTCAAACAGGCGAAGCCGCCCGCATCATGACTGGCGCCCCCCTGCCCCCCGGTGCAGATGCCGTTGTCCCCGTCGAAGAAACCGATTTCAATAACCGCGCCCCCGGCACAGCACTCCCCGAAACGGTACAGATTTTCAAAGCCCCAACGCTCGGGGCCAATATCCGCAAACGCGGCGACGATATGCTGCGCGGTGCCAGCATCCTCTGCGCAGGTCAACGCCTGCGCGCACAGGACCTGGGTATGCTCGCCATGTTCGGCATCGCCCAGGTGCCCGTCTACCGCAAACCGCGCGTGGCCCTGCTCTCCAGTGGAGATGAACTAACCCCCATCGGACAACCCATCACAGCAGGAAAAATCTACGATGTCAACTCCTACACGCTCGGGGCGCTGCTCGAAGCGCAAGGCTGCGAGATCATTTCACTTGGCGTCGCCGCCGACACCCCCGAAGCTGTCAAAGCCGCCCTCACCAAAGCCAAAGATGCCGATTTCATTCTCTCGTCAGCAGGCGTCAGCATGGGCTCTTTCGACTTCATCAAAACCGTCATCGAAAGCGATGGCGCGCTCGACTTCTGGCGCATCAATATGCGACCGGGTAAACCACTCACCTTTGGACATTATCAAAATCTGCCTTTCATCGGATTGGCAGGCAACCCCGTTTCAGCATTCGTCGGCTTCATGGTTTTTGTGCGTCCGGTCATTGCCAAGCTACTCAGCAGCGATCAGGAAGACCAGCAACTCATCCGCGCCCGCCTGAGCGAGCCACTCACATCCGACGGCAGAGAAAGCTACCTGCGCGCAAAAGTCGAGCGTGAAAACGGCGGATTACGTGTCCACCTGACCGGGCATCAAGGCTCAGGCAATCTCTTCTCAATGGTGCAGGCGAATGCTTTACTGATTATCCCGGCAGGGGTAAAATCGCTACCCATCAACGCAGAAGTTGATCTATGGATACTCACTTAAAACCCTTTTATTCAAACACTTTATAGGATATTATGAAAAAGACAACCCTGATTTCACTCATAGCCGCTATCATCGGCGCACTCGATTCAATTTACCTTGCGTGGGTAAAACTCTCGCATAACGAAACACTCTGCGCCCCTGGCCTTGGCGACTGTTTCACCGTCAACACCAGCGTCTACTCTGAAGTATATGGCATTCCTATCGCCCTTTTTGGTTTAGCCGCTTACCTGATTATCATTACCATTTTGCTTGCAGAAACACGCTGCTCGTTTCTGGAAGAGAATGGCACTCTGGCAATCTTCGGCATCAGCATGGTTGGCGTGTTCTACTCTGCATACCTTTCCTATCTTGAAGCTTACGTCATCCACGCCTGGTGTCCGTACTGTGTCTTATCTGCCATTATGATTACAATCATCTTTGTCGCATCGATCTTCCGCCTGAAGGAAGAATAACGTAAAAACAGGAGACTCCCATGCCTCGTATCCGCTGCCTCTATATAGATTGCAATTTTCTCGACGCCAGTTATTGCACCGCCCCCACTGTAGAAATTGACCCCGATCTGGGTTGCGCCACATATATCCCGATTGGCGAAGCAGACGTCATCGACGAACCCTGGGAAGAAGATGATGACGACGATTTCGGCACTTGGGAAACTGAAGATCTGGGTTTCGATGACGAGGAAGATGACGACCTCGCCGACGATGACGAAGACGATTGGTAGACAATAGTCCCGTAACGCCCTTAATTTAGGTTTGGTGCCGTTAAACAAAAAAACGCCGCGCTACTCGCGCGGCGTTTTTTGCATTAATCCGTAGAGAAAAACACCTGTTGCCACCCCCAAATTGAGCGATGTGCCACGCCCACGCATTGGCAAGGAAACGAGTTTGTCACAAGCTGCGATCTGCTCTGCAGAAAGTCCCTTTTGCTCGCTGCCAAGCAATAGCACCCAGCCTTTATCCCTCAACTCTAGCGAGCCCAGATCACTCGTTCCACGTGCGGAAGTACCGAGAAGTTGCAGCGCATTTTTCTCTGTCCACCCAACGAACTCGCCAAAGGATGTGCGCACAACCGGCTTCCAGAAGAGCGCCCCCATACTCGCTCGTACCACTTTGGGATGATAAATATCCACCCCGCCATCAAGCAGGATCAACGCATCCGCACCGACCGCGTCAAGTGTACGCAGAATTGTCCCGACGTTGCCGGGGTCTTGCGGCGCGAGCACTGCTGCACCATGTCGGAAGTTTTTCAGACCTGCCAGTGTGGTTACGCGCTGCTGTACGGAGGCAAGAATCCCCTGCGGGTTTTCCTTACCCGCCAATGAGCGGAATATATCGGCAGAGGCCGACTGGCAACGAATGCCTTTTTGGGCGGAAGCAAGCAAAAGGTCGTGAGCGTACTCGCTGGTCAGCAAATCGGGGGCGTAGAGAATTGTATCCACGTCCCAATCCGCTTCAACCGCGGCACCGACATGATGAATCCCCTCAACAAGGAAAAGCCGGCTTTCTTTACGAGCTTTGGCCTGGCTAAGGGTACGAAATTCTTTGACAAGCGAGTTGTTACGACTGGTGAGCATTTCGGTTTCGGTCATGGGGTGATTGTACAACAATTTTGATGTACACTATAGGGAATCTTGACGAAAACAGGAGCCAGTATGAAAGAATACAAAGACCTGAACCCAATCGAGCGCGTGCTGCTGGGGCCTGGGCCAAGCATGACTGCGCCGCGCGTGGTTCGCACCATGGCAACCCCGCCGGTGGGACATCTTGACCCTGCCCTGCTAAAGATTTACGCCGAAGAACAAGAGTTGCTGCGCTATGTCTTCAACACCAAAAACGAGTGGACTTTTGCACTCTCTGGCACGGGCACATCTGCAATGGAAGCGGCCATGGCAAATCTGGTTGAACCGGGTGATGCCGTGCTGGTCGCAGTGATCGGCTATTTCGGTACGAGGTTGGCAGAGATTGCATCACGCTTGGGCGCCGAAGTGGATACGGTCGAGCGTCCGCTGGGCGAGATTTTAAGTGTGGAAGAAGTAGAAGCTGCGTTGAAAGCAAAACCCTACAAAGTTTTCGGCATCGTCCACGCTGAAACATCGACGGGCGCTGAGCAGCTTCATATCGGCGAGATCGCCAAAGCCGCTCACGAACAAGGCGCGCTGGTCGTGCTGGATACAGTCACATCGCTCGGGAGCATCCCTGTGCTCGTCGATGAGTGGGATGTGGACATCGCCTATTCCGCCAGCCAGAAGAGCCTTTCTGCGCCTTCTGGACTAGCGCCGATCACGGTCAGCGCACGCGCACGCGAGGCAATCTCGAAACGCAAGGGCCCTGTCTCGAGCTTTTACCTTGACTTGCAAAGCTACGCCAATTATTGGATCAATCATGGTTATCATCACACCGCATCAGCGACTCTGCACTATGCCCTGCGTGAAGCCCTGCGCATCACCTACGAAGAGGGTCTGGATGCACGCTACGCCCGTCACCGTACGAATGCAGAGCTGCTCTGGGCAGGCTTGGAAGAAATCGGTGCACCGCCTTTTATTCCCATGGAATATCGTCTGCCTCCACTTACAACGGCTGTTGTCCCAGAGGGGATTGCACCACATGAATTACGCGCAAAATTACTGAATGACTATAATCTCGAGATCGCGGGCGGATTTGGCGCACTGAAAGATAAAGTTTGGCGCATCGGCTTGATGGGCTACTCGAGCCGCCGAGAAAACATCACATTGCTATTGGCGGTGATGAAAGATTTAATGTAAACTATCACCCTTGATTCTGCGAGGAAGTCGGCTCCCCGATAAAGCAGTTTTTTATTCTCAACAACAAGATTGCTTCCTCCATTTGGGGGAGCGCATGTCGCTCCACTCGCAAATCCAAATTATTCTATGTTGTGTACCAAAGGAGAAAAGATGAAAACAAAACACGCCCTATTTATTATCACGATCTTCGTACTTGCCTTTACGGCTGCCTGTGGTGGTGGCGCTGCAACATCCGCCCCGCCCGCTGAAGCGCCTGTCGAGGCACCCGCCGAGGAACCTGCAGCCGAAGCGCCAGTGGAAGAAGCCGCTGAAGCGCCCGCCGAGGAACCGGCAGAAGAAACGGCTGCCACGTCAGAATTTCCGCTTCCTGATGACGCCAGCAATGTAATGGCCCTCGGCGATGGCGTGACCAACTTCCAGACCGCGCTCAGCATCCCCGACGTGGTGACCTTCTACCGTTTCGCCTTCCCGGACTACACCGAACGCGAAATTCTGACCGTCATTACAGATGCATCTTTAAATCTCGTCTTTGACGGTCATGCAAGCGGCAAAGCAATCGTTGTTCAAGGTTTCCCGATGGGCGACGTGACTAACGTCAGCATCCGCCTTGAAGCGGAATAAAAAGTAACGTATTTCGTAGTGCGTATTGCGT
>JBNKMO010000103.1:0-37779 GCA_050293165.1 Anaerolineales bacterium
CATATCAACCGCTGCTTCGCTCGCGGTAGCGGTTGCTGCAGCAACCGGCACCATAGGCTGACTCGCTGTTGGGGTTGTGCTCGAGAACAATCCCTTCCACTGTGGAAAATAGAAAAGCGCGGCGTTGATTGCACCAAAGAAAAGAATTAGGTAAAGCAGAAACCGGAGAAATTTTCCGCGCTCTCTCTGACGTCGTTTCTTTGGACTTTCTGGATTCGTGGGGATTGGAGCGGTACTGTTCGGGGTGATCGGGACGCCGATCGGCGCTGAATCAGAGGGAGGATTGGAATCGGGTTCAGCATCAACGTCCAGCTTTTCAATGGAGGGAGCACTTTCTGGGGGCGCAGGTGAAACGCTGAAATCATCTTCAATTAAACGCTGTGTTTTGGAACTGGCATTCAGGAGAGCCTTGCGGAACTCTTCCGCTGTTTGGTAGCGATCATCGGTATCGACTTCCATCGCTTTTTCGATGGCGGCTGCCAAACGGCGTGAAACCTTGGGCGCACGTTTGCGCACAGGCGTCAGCGTGGCATTTTCCATGGCGCGTGCCAAACCATCTTCCGGAATTACTCCGGTAACGGCTGCGTATAAGGTTGCGCCCAATGAGTAGATGTCGGTACGGGGGTCTGTGCGAGCTGTCCCGTATTGTTCAGGTGGGGAGTAACCAGGGGTCATTGCGCGGGCGCCAGTTGTTGTAACCTGACTACCCTGAATTACTTTCGCCAAACCAAAATCAACCAGGAAAACTTCGCCCTCCGGGGTGACCTTGACATTCCCAGGTTTTATATCACGATGCAGGATTGGGGGTTTACGGGTGTGGAGATAGTTAAGAGCTTTGCTCATCGCCGCACCAATCAGGATGACTTCCTCATCAGGAAGGAAGTTTGTACGCTCCATGCGCTGACGCAGGTCTTCGCCCTCGATATAATCCATCACCAGATACTGCCCCTGATCGCCAATTACGAAGTGATCGGTCACACGAGGCAGATTCGGGTGGCGTAAATTTGCTAAGATAACGGCTTCAAGCCTAAATTGGCGTGCGTATTCGTCTGTCGTAAAGAGGTTTTCCTTTACGGCAACATCCACACCTAAATTCTCATCCACCGCACGATAGACGGATCCCATTCCGCCCTGCCCGAGAATCTCTGCAATACGATAGCGATTATGTAAGAGCGCGCCTCGTTCTAATGTCATGCCAAAAAAAGTTCTCCATTAATGGGGATAATCAAAAATAAATCTACGCGATTATAACAGAGTGTCTACCTGAATTTAAACTCTAGTTGGTTAAATTCAACTTAAGAAATATGTAAGGCGCAAAGCCAGAAATCCAAAAACCGACCAACGCGTAGCGAATATAGCGGAAGATATAGGCGATCAAGTCGTCTCCAGCAGGAAAGACAAATTTTAGCCCCAAATACAGGATGCCGAGCCCCAAGATGCCGACTACATATTGCAGGATACGCTGTTGTATCTGCGATGCGACATGGTAACCGCCCTTGGGTGCGATCCATGCAACGCCAGCCAAAATGCCAAACAAGGTTGCAGATGAAGTAATCAACCCGCGTAACGAAACGGGATCAGGCATTTCGCCGCCCGCTCGTGCAGCATTTTGTTCCCACACAACAGGCAGAATCCAGTCCTTAAGCGTGGATGCCACAAACAAACCTACGAGAAGGAGCAAGATTGAAGCGAAAAAGGCTGCCCCGATCTGCTTGCCCAGGCTCTGTTTCTGCGCCCAAACGCTGACTGGCTCCCAGGCACGATTAAAACTGACCAAGAGCAAAATGCCGATTACCCAGCCAACCAAAGTATCAAAAGGAAAATGTACTGCCAAATACAGACGCGAAAGACTGATCCCCAAAATAACAAAAATAGCAATTACCCATACCCAAGCCTTGCGCAAATAGCTTGCCCAAACACCCCACAAGGTGAGTGCATTTTGCGCATGTCCCGAAGGCACGCCAAAGGAAGCTTCAGATGAGAGTGCTTGCACCTCAGTATTGACCCAGTAAGGACGCGGTGAATGGAAGGCAAATTTGAAGATCGTATTGACCCCGCTTGATAACATGAGCATCATGCCCAAACGCAGTCCTAATGCCGCATCAAAGCCCCAATAGATCACCGGCATAACGAGTAAATAAAAATTCTCCGTGCCTAAAAAGCTGAAGAATTTCATCGGTATCGTGAGCCAATCGCCTAAACTTTGAAACCATAAGATAAGGGGAATCCCGTTATTGAGAATGTCGTCCATACGATTTCCTTTGGGTTGTGGAACAGCCTATTTGCGTGAAAGACTCTTTCATTGTACACTCAAAGCATGCAAAAGTCACATCAGCGTTGGTTCGACACAACTGCCCTTTTTCTGCTGGCAACTGCAGCCCTGATCGCGGCTGCGCGCCTGAGCATCACTGACTGGGTGCCTGATCTGTCAGTAGTTACCAATCTCGCCAGATTAGGGCTTTTGCTTGGCTTGGTGTTGGGCTACAGTCAATTCAAAAAAGCGGGCGTATTCATCCTGATATTAGGCTACAGCATCACCCTCGTAGCCCAACAGATTGTCTCAATTATCTCACCGCTGCTGCCCTACGAAAAGCGCATTTACGAAATGAGTGCACGTATCACGCAGGCTTTCGCAACTGTCCGCGCACAAGCGCCGGTTGAAGATTCGCTGATCGTGTTAATCTTGCTGGGGCTGCTTTTCTGGATCATCTCAGTCTATGCCAGTTTCGTACTTGTTCGCCATCAACACGGCCTCGCCGCGTTGCTACCAAGTACTCTCACCATTCTGGCTCTCCAATATAACGACCATAGCCTCGACTCTCCACTATGGATTCTCGGCTTTTACTTCTTCTTCGCCCTGTTGCTCCTCTCGCGCCTCGACTATCTCACCAACCGCGAACGCTGGGAAAAGAAGAATTTCTTTATCATCCCTGATGCAAAGATCGATCTAAATATTTTCAGCACGCTTGCCATCGCCGTATTACTGCTCTTCACCTGGAACTTGCCAAGCTCCGATGCCGAGTGGAAGAGCATCGCGCGCTGGTGGGACAAAACCACCTACCGCTTTGAGAATACACGTAAAAATTTAGACAACCTCTTTTCCTCGGTCGATAACCCCCGACAGGCACGCGGCACAGTGCTGTATGGCACATCGCTCGCGCTCGGCGAACGCAGCTATCAGGGCACGAATGCAATCGCTGTTGTACAAGTCCCTGAGATCGAAGATCCCCCGCCACGCTATTATTGGCGCGTGCGCAGCTACGACACCTACATCGACGGCGCGTGGACATCTGCTCCTGACAGCACCACCGAAAGATTGCCAGCGCAGACGCCCTTGCTTTTACCAATAGACCCGGAAAGCGAAACTGCCAAATTTACCTTCACAAATAAAGCGAGCTTAACGCCGAATCTGCTAACGCCGCATCAGACCTATTGGGCGGACATCGAGACCTTTGCGACCTATACCACCCTCCCCAATGACACCCTCGATTTGAACTTGCTACGCGCTACCGAAAACCTGCACGCCGACAATGTCTATTCCATCCGCGCCGCACCCCTGGCACCAACCGCTGTCGAGTTGCGTAATGCCGCAACAGAATACCCCGACTGGGTCACCGCGCGCTATCTGCAACTCCCCGAAGATTTTCCGGAAAGCATCCATGAACTTGCCCGCGATCTTACCCGTGGACGTGTTTCTCCCTACGATAAGGCACGTGTCATCACGACCTATCTGCGCACCGAGATCGAATACAGCGATACAATTCCCTCCCCGCCGGTTGGGCGCGATCCGCTGGAATGGTTTCTCTTCACCTGGCGAGAAGGCTATTGCAATTATGCGGCATCTGCTGAAGTGGTGATGCTGCGTTCTCTCGGCATCCCGGCACGCTTGGTGGTCGGCTTTGCACAAGGACAACGAGTCGAAGGTGGCAACTACGCCATTATCCAAAAGGATGCGCACGCCTGGCCCGAAGTCTACTTTCCCGAAATCGGTTGGGTCGAGTTTGAGCCAACCGGCAACCAGACACGCTTAATCCGTCCAATCGGGGAATTGCCTCCTGAAGATGAACTTAGCGGGATATTGAGAAGTGGCCTATTGGACGAAGAAGAACTTTTGATTGAAGAACCCGTTCCCACGCCAGAGCCGGAAGACATCCAAATTCCAGAACCTATAGAGGAGGAAACAGGCAAAAGTAGTCGTTCACACGCGCTCTTTTGGGGTATGATTGTCCTGTTAGCGGTAGCTGCTTTCTTCGGTATATGGCAACTTAATCGAAAGCAGGTTCTTCTCACGAGCGGTGTGCGGCAAGTGATCCGGTTTTACGAACGCAGAGATGCCTCTGCGCCAGCTTGGTTGGTCAGTTGGTTGGCCTGGCTGGAAGCGAATCCGATTGAGCGTGCCTTCCAGACCATTAACCGCAGTCTACACTGGCTGGATGCGGGCGCTCCGCTGCATTTGACCCCGCGTGAACGCGCAGAGATGTTAATCGAAATCCTGCCCGAAGAAACTGAAGTGATTACGCAGTTGTTAAACGAACATGAAAAGAATTTATTCTCCCCGGCAGAAGGGGATATTGAAACCGCGCGGCGTGCCAGTTCCCAGATTTTCTGGACGGTGCTAAAGCGCAAAATGAAAAAGCGTTGATAAGAACAATGGGATTGCAAGATGCAAGATGAAAACACTTCTCCTCTAAATATAAAAGATCGTATGCTTGGCCTTAGCCGCCAGGTTGGGCGTATCGGGGCTACGTTAAGAGCAAATACGCCAGGTGTTCCCCGCACGGTGATTGACGAGCTTTCAGAAGTTGAGCGACAGCTTTACAAACTCAGCCGCAGAATCGCTGCGGCCGATGACGAATTAAAAAATATGGTCGCGCTGGCAAATATCAGCCAGATGGTGAATTCGTCACTTGAAGTGGACGAAGTGCTGCGCATTGCGATGGACACCGTCATCCGCATGATTAACGCAGAACGCGGATTTTTGATGCTGCGCGACGCGAATCAGGAAATGATTATCCGCACGGCGCGCAACTGGGAACAGGAGTCTATCAACTCGAAAGCCTCTGCTACCAGCCGCACGATCATCAACCGCGTCATTGAAAGTGGTGAATCAATCCTGACGACAGACGCACAGGAAGACCCCCGTTTTGGCGCACAGGAAAGCATCATTGCGCATAATATGCGTTCGATCTTATGTGTGCCTCTGAAAGTTAAAAATGAACTTATTGGCGTGATTTACGCCGACAACCGCGTTCGCTCCGGCATCTTTACCGAAGCTTCACGCAACGTGCTGGCGACTTTTGCCAACCAGGTTGCCATCGCCATTGAGAACGCACGCTTGTTTACCTCGCTGCGGCATACCCTCGCCGAAGTGACCGAACTGAAAAACCTGATGGATAATATCTTTTCATCCATCGCCAGCGGCGTCATCACTGCCGATGTGCAGGACCAGATCACGCTCTGCAATAAAGCGGCTGAAGGCATCATCGGACAGCATACGACCGACATCGTTGGGCAACAACTTGATAAAATTATCCCCTCCTTGGCAGAAGATCTGCTGCCTTATTTGGCAACCATGCGCGAGAGCAACGAACCCATCGTTGATCTTGAGATTCGCCATACAATGCCCGAACGTGGTCTGGTAGACTGGCGTTTAAATCTCTCCCCGCTCAAAGATGCCAACGAGGGCACACAGGGTGTCGCCATCGTGCTTGACGACCTAACCGAGCGCAAAGAACTCGAAGCACAGCGTCGTCTCTTCCAACGAATGGTTTCTCCGGCCGTAATTCAGCAGCTTGATCCGAACAGCATCAAGATGGAAGGCAAGCGCACCGACATCACAATCCTTTTTGCCGATATCCGTGGTTTCACCAGCTACAGCGAAAAACAAAGTCCTGAAAATCTCGTTGCCGTCCTAAACCGCTATCTCGCCGCCGCCGCCGAAGCCGTTCTCGCAGAAGAAGGCACAGTCGATAAATTTCTCGGCGACGCGGTTATGGCGTGGTACAACGCTCCAGTGCCGCAATCTGATCACACCCTGCGTGCTGTGCGAACAGCCCTCGCTATTCGCGGTGCGATTGAAAAACTCTATGGCGAGTTGCCACCCGAGGCGCACCTCTCCTTCGGGGTCGGCATTCATTATGGCGAAGCCGTTCTCGGCTTGATCGGCACCGAGAAAAAGCTCGAATACACCGCCATCGGCGACAGCGTCAACACCACCAAGCGCATTCAGGAAAACTCGCGCAAAAACCAAATCATGATTAGCGAAGAGGCTTATCAACGTGTCAAAAAACACATTTACGTTGACAAACTGGAAGCCTTGCTAGTCAAGGGAAAAAGCAAGCCCATCACCGTCTACGAAGTGCTGGGACTGCGTTAACCCCCATCAAAAAAGGTCACGCTTTTGGCGTGACCTTCGCATTTAAGTCCACAGATTTTCCACAAAATAAAGCAACTGCTGCATGCCATCTTGCACGTATGCGTCATGCACAAACTCGCGCAGCGTATGCGCCCCTCCACCTGTTGTGATCCCCAAGCACACAGTCGGATAACCTCGACTGAGCGGGATATTCGCATCCGTAGAACCTATCGTCAAAATCGGCTCTATGCCAACGGAGATGAGCGCTTGTTCAGCCAATGCCACCAAAGGGTGGGATGCCGGAATCCCGCCAGAAGGACGATCCCCGATCTGCTCCGCAACAATCTTGACATTCGGCTTGTTCGCCGATGAAACTAAAATCTGCACGGCTTCAACCAATTCCGCCAAGGCCTTCGGCGACTCGGAGCGCAAATCCAGTTCAAGAGATGCCTGCGCCGCGATGGTGTTGATTGACGTC
Source organism: Anaerolineales bacterium (assembly GCA_050293165.1). Taxonomy (GTDB): domain Bacteria; phylum Chloroflexota; class Anaerolineae; order Anaerolineales; family Villigracilaceae; genus Desulfolinea. The sequence goes on from JBNKMO010000103.1 coordinate 6,834, forward strand.
CCGCCAGAAAAGATACCCACATTCATCGTTGTGCGCGGCTTTTCAGGCAAGGAGATATTTGTCAACTGACTAACCAATAACGCTAACTCATGCACTGCCGAAGGGCGACCAAAATGTCCCCACGAATGCCCGCCTTCGGTTTGCGCGGAAATGCGATAGCGCCGTACCCCCAACGCACGGTGATAGATATGCCCGAGCGCCATTCCTTCCAAAGCCAAATACGCGATGGGCGCATCTGCAAACCGCTCAACAACGGCACGCATCCCACAGAGATCACCCAAGCCCTCTTCCCCAGTGGTGGCAACCAGCCAAATATCGCCGGGCATCGTTTTCTTTTGGGCACGTAGCAGCCAGAGCAAGCCGAGCATTCCGGCCACGCCGAGGGAGTTGTCACCAATTCCGGGGCCAGCCAGCACTTTCGGGTCACGGGTGAGACGCAGATCCGTATCTGCGGGGAAAACTGTGTCCAGGTGCGCACAGATAACAAGCGGCGCGGCATCCCCATCCCCTTTTAAACATCCATAGAGATTGCCGACCGAGTCGATCTCCACATCTGCCAATCCCTCTTCGAGATAGAGATCGAGCAGAAATTGGGCACGTCTGGCTTCAGCAAAAGTCGGCGCAGGGATCTGCTGAATATCAATTGCCAGATCAAGGATATTTCGGATCAGGTCAGCCATCAGACTTTGCGTACCATGCCGATCAGGGCATCGAGGCGGGCTTGCGCCAAACCGGGCAAGACTTCGAGGGGATAAAAGGGGCCGCTGCCCTCCATGCTGAGCGAGGCTGAGACATTGCCATAAGCTGCGGCTTGCAGCGCATCTTCTGTTTTCTGAAAACCGGCTAAAAAGCCACCGCAGAAAGCATCTCCGGCGCCAGTGGGGTCGGCAACGCGCGAGGCGTAGGCAGGCAACTCCCAGCGTTTTTTCGCATCGACATCGTAGAGAAGTTGTCCCTCACGCCCACGCTTGATGACGATGAAGCGACAACCAAAGCGCCCCAAGTCCTCAGCCATCGCCCAGAGATCATGAGTCTCGCCCCAGAAAAGAGAGCGCATCTCCTCCTCGGAGGGCGTGAATGCGGTCAAGCCATCCAGAAAGAGGCGCAGGTCTTGATGGCGATGTGCATACATATATTCAGGAGCAGGATCAAGTGTGATGATGGAGAGCCCCGCTGCACGCAAGGCTGTCAGCAACTGCCCCTGACTCAGAAAATCGATCGGCGCAAGGTGAGCAGCCTTGGCCTCGAGATATTCTTTCGGAATTTCGTTCACCAACGGGGAGGTAGCAGGGCGTTCAACCTTGGCCTTTTCTTTCTTTTCAGGAGGGCGGTAGCCCAATAAGGTCTTTGGGAAGGTTAGTTCGCGGCGCGCAAAGTGCCCAACGGGATTCGAACGAGAAAGCTCGCGGTTGGTCCCATACGCGCGGAAAGAGCGCAGGTCCAGCCTGCCGGGCACAACCTGAACCCCCTTGATATCAATGCTGCGCTCATTAAATGAGCGCAGCCAGGCATAGGGGTAATCTTCGCCAACACGAGCTACCAGTCCAATCTCTTTTTCCCAAACAGCAGCAGCACCCGCAGCGTAAAGTGGGCTACCGCCAGGACGATCCAGAATCGGAGCGCCCTCCATCGGCAGAATATATTCGCGGTCAAGACGACCAAGGAAAATTAAATTTGGGATCATTTAGGAAAGAAAAACGCTCTGCGCAGCGTCTACTTGTTTAGGATCAAGAGGCAACATAAAAGTGAAGCGGCTACCCTTTTCGGGGATGCTCTCCACCCATATTTCGCCCCCATGCATCTCAACCATTACCTTCGCGACTGAAAGGCCCAGTCCCATCCCGCCGTGCTGGCGAGTGAGATGCGACTGGACTTGATAGAAACGTTCAAATACGCGTTCAAGATCTTCGGGGTGAATGCCAATGCCGTCATCAACAACCGAGACTTTGGCATAGCCCGGAATCTGCTCGGCGACGACAAAAACGTGCCCGCCCGTGGACGTGAACGTGATCGCGTTTTTCAGCAGATTATTGATGACAATCTCGATCTTTGCAGCATCCCCTTCAAGGAGCAAATCCGGCGTTTTCAAGTCAGCGTGCAAGCTGATGCCTTTGGCATCGGCCAAGGGTTGATGAGCAATGATGGCGTCTTGCAATAAAGTGTCAATTGAGAACTTTCGCATCCGCAAACGGGCAGCGCCGCTTTGGTAGTTGTCCACGTCAGACATGTTTTCGATGATCTCTTTGAGATGGGTAGCACTACGGATAATGGTATCCAGTTGTTCGTGGTGGGCCTCATCAATTACTTCGCGGAGAAATGTTGCATGCCCAAATACCAAACCCAAAGGCGTGCGTAACTCGTGCGAAGAGACGGCGATAAAGTCTCGCTTCATCTGTTCCAAGCGCTCGGCTTCGGCTTGCGAATTTCCGATCCGCTCTTCGAGCATGATATTTTTTACAATCAGGGCTGTTAGGGAAGCCAATGTCTCTAGGATTGTGACATCTTCTCCGTTATAATGGGCGCGGCTTGTCTTGTTGATGGCTTCGAAAACCCCCACTGATTTCCCGTTGATTTGCAGCGGCACAGCCAAAATCGAACGTGTTTGAAACTCAGCTGCCAGATCAACTTCTGAGAAAAAACGTTCATCGCCTTTTACATCTTGAATGACCAAAGGTTTGCCATGCTGAAAGACCCAGCCCGCAATACTTTCTCCCAATGGCACGCGCACATGTTCAATTGAATCACGGTGAAACCAGGGGGCTGCAATAAAGTGGAGATGTCCATCCTCTTCGTTGTAGCGCAGGATGGAGGCAACTTCGCTCTGCGTCAACTCGCTGGCGACAGAGATGATTGATTGCAGCACCGTGAAATTATCCAAATCGGCGCTAACCATTCGGACAATTTCAAGCAGGCGTTCAAGACGGTTTAGGCGTTCGTTCGTTATCATCGGAGAATTCCAAGCAAGTGGATTATACTCGTTTTGAATATACAAGTCACAACCTGATATAAAGAAGTAATGCTGTGAAGCACAACAAAATACAGACAACATAAAACTAGTAAGGAGAATTGAATGGGTAAGAAGAAAGTACGTGTCGCGATTATCGGTGTCGGTAATTGCGCATCATCATTGGTACAGGGACTTCACTACTACAAAGATGCCCCCGAAGACTCAACCGTCCCCGGTCTGATGCATGTTAATTTGGGCGGCTACCATGTCAGCGACATCGAAATCACAATGGGGATTGATATCAATGTCACCAAAGTTGGCAAAGATCTCTCTGAAGCGATTTATGCTGACCCGAATAACACCTATCGCTTTGCCAATGTTCCCCACATGGATGTGCCCGTTGTGCGTGGCATGACCCATGATGGCTTGGGCAAATATCTAAAAGAAGTGATCACCAAAGCACCTGGCCCAACAGCCGATATTGCAAAACTGCTCAAAGAAACCAAAACGGATGTCGTACTCAATTTCCTGCCAGTAGGCTCTGAGATGGCGACCAAATGGTACGTGGAGCAGGCGCTTGAAGCGGGCTGCGCTTTTGTGAACGGGATTCCCGTTTTCATCGCATCGCAAGAATACTGGGCAGATCGCTTCCGCGAAAAAGGGCTGCCGATCCTTGGCGATGACATCAAATCGCAGGTTGGCGCAACCATCTTGCACCGTGTGCTAACGACCCTCTTTGTTGATCGCGGCGTGCGTCTTGACCACACCTATCAACTCAACTTCGGCGGCAACACAGACTTCCTGAACATGCTCGAACGCGAGCGCCTCGAATCAAAGAAGATTTCGAAGACCGGTGCTGTAACTTCGATGCTGCCCTACGACATTGGCGCAGATAACGTCCACGTTGGGCCCAGCGACCACGTGCCGTGGCTGAGCGACCGCAAATGGTGCTATGTCCGCATGGAAGGGACGACCTTCGGTGAAGTGCCGCTGAATGTGGAAGCCAAGCTCGAAGTTTGGGATAGCCCCAACTCCGCTGGCGTGATGATTGACGCAGTACGCTGCGCGAAAATCGCTCTCGACCGAGGCTTGTCCGGCCCCATCGTCGCTCCTTCGTCCTATTTCTTTAAGACCCCACCCAAACAGTTCCGCGACAGTGTCTGCAAAGAGATGACCGAAGCCTTTATCGCTGGCGAAAACTAATCATTCCACCTAAGATCAAAAAAGCCGAGCGTTTTCAAAACGCTCGGCTTTTCTTGTTAATATGCCCATCTAACTCCCTGTAAGAAGGGAAGACCAGGGAGGCAATTATCTTTAACGCTTTTTGCTATCTTTCAGGATAACGCTCAGGATGGTGCTAACGATGCTGACGACCAAACCGCCCAGAAGGGAGTTCCAGAAGACGGAAGGGGCAATGTACAACCCAACATCAAATCCCTGCCCAATCACACTTGTCAGCCAGAAGAGGAAGGAATTGATTAGCAAGGAAAACAATCCCAAAGTGAGGACAATCAGCGGGAAGGTAAAGAGCTTCAAGATGGGGCGCAGAAGAGCGTTCACCAATCCAAAGATGAGTGCCAACCAGATCAGGGAGGATAATTTGGGTCCCAATTCGATACCGGGGACGAGATACACAGCCGCTGCAATAGCAACGGCATTGATAAACCAACGAGTAATAAAGCGAGGCATTTTTTCTCCTTTTCTATTTCATATAGTATACGCGAGATTAATTTTGAGGTTGCAATTCTAGTTGTTTTACTCTTTGCCGGGGGCACGCATCCAGAGCAGGGTACGCTGGGGAGTGAAGCCTGCCTGGGTGAAAGCATCTATGTGCTGACCGGCGGGATAGTCAATATAAAGTTCTGATGGTTGGGATAAAAGCTGGTGGCGGGCATGTAGCAGTATGGCTGTCAGAGATGCTGCATCCGCTTGGGGCGTGGTGGCAAGCCAGAGGGGCGTGCGTCGCGCGTTTGTTGGCATCCAACTGAGCAGGGCTTGCAGACTATTGTCTTTTTGAACTGCCCATTGGCGGATGTCATTTTCCACAAAAAACCGGTAAAGCCAATATTTGATACCGGGGCCGAAAATCTGAAAATCGGGCATACGATACCAACGCAGCCGGTCTGGGTAACTTTGGTCAAGCCATTGAAGATGTTGCCGCCAGAAACGTCCGATCTTGGAAGTTATTTGGGAAGTTGAGTGTGCAGCAGTTGGCGTGTGATCCTTTTTTTCGTTCCAGGTTGTGCGCAGGGTTTGCCCTTGAAACCCGAGTGACTGGTAGAGTTGGATTGCGGGAAGATTGCCTTCTTCGACATGCAGCCAGATGGCTTTTGCACCACGCTCGCGGACGTGCTGTATACCGCGCTGCGTTAGCTGACGAGCGATACCGCGCCGTCGGTGGTCTGGATGAACAGCGATATTGGCGAGCAAAAAATTACCTTTGTTAAAGGGGACAATACTGATATTGCCGACGATTTCTTTTTCATCTTCCCAGACATAGCCGAGCATTGGCAGGGAACTGGATGCCCATTGCAGATAGCGTCGATTTTTGCTGGCGGAACGCATTTGTTGGACATACCGTTGTCCTTCGCTATCCATATTTTGGTGGAAGCAAAGCTCAACCAGATCGGCGATCTTTGGCAGGTCACGAATGATGTTGGCGGGACGCAGCAGACCAAACATAATGAAGTTAGAAACTTGTAAGGGCTAAGCGCAAGTTCTTAAACTTGCTCGAAACGATCGACATCCAGCACAAAGACGGTGGCATGCTTGACGGCAAGATCGAGCGTGGGGGCGCAATGATCACGAATAATCTGAATGACTTGATCCACTCGTTCAGCATCCACGCCAATCATGAACGTCGCATTACCGCGTCGAAAGAATCCGCCGCTGGATGCGATACGTGTGACACGGAAATTCTCTTCAACAAGCGCCTGTAAAACTTCGTCTTCATCTAAATCTCGCACAATAGCGAGAACCATTTTCATATCTTTAGAATTCATAATAAGCCTCGATATCGAAAGTAAAGATCGTAGCCCCCCCTACTTCCACAGGGGTCGAACGTTGCAGGGGCAGAATGGCGCCCGAAGGACGAACGTATTCCACGCGGCGCTTACAGTGAGTGCTCAACGTTTTGACAACATCCTGCTCACGCCCTGCCGGGAGACCAATTACAAGCGTGACATTATGATTGCTAAGAAAACCGCCTGTGCTGGGTAGTTGATCGACGCCAAAACCGGCTCCGCTCAATCCTTTGAGCGCATTTTGGAGATCATCTTCCTGAATAATGACAGCCATCATCTTCGTCACATCAATCTTTTTGCCATTGCCCAACTGCAAAAGCTGTGACCAGTTGACATGCTGCTCTGTGAGCGCTTCATCTACCTCACGGACAAGTTCAGAGTAAATTTCTTCAGAGATAACGCCATTCCGGAAAAGGGTGCCCAGCGAAGCACGTTCCACGCTTAGGGCCTCGCGGCGAGCCGCGTCCAGTTCTTCAATCTCAACAGTAGGGTTATCTGCCATCAACTCTTTTAAAGCATTAATATGCACCATCTCACGATCCATAAAAAGAGGACGCATTTGCTCCCAAATATGGTTTGAAAGCAGCCCTTGTTGGCTCATCTTCTCAAGATGCTCGGCTGCCGATCTGTTGGCGATAAAACGAGCGTGACGACGTTGGTAACGATCCTGAATATTGGTACGATGGATTAAATTCAGGCGCTTGACCAATTTCTCCATCGAGAAACCTTGTACCAGCAAGGTAAAAAGAACCACCCCAAAGGCCATCGCCTGAATAGCTTCACGCCCCTCAAAGCCACTCGGAACCCCCAACGCCAACGCGAGTACAATCGCCCCGCGTAGACCACCCCAATTCAAAACATGCTTCCAATTGGTGGGAATATCTTTCGAGAAAAGTGAAAACCCGTAAATACCCACAGCACGCGCAATCAAAGTTGCGATAATGGCGACCCCAATCGCAATCCCATACTCGGAAAGATGATTTACTTTGACCGCCAAGCCAATCAGTAAGAAGATGACTGAATTGGCTAAAAAGGCAAGATACTCCCAAAAATTATTCACCACGATCTTGGTCGTCGGCGACATACCGTAAGGTCCGATGTTGCCGTTAACAATGCCAGCCGTAACCACCGCCAAGACACCACTCACACCAATCGTTTCGCCGAGCCAGAAAGCGCCAAAACAAAGCGCCGTGGTGATTGCGGTTTCCACAAGAGAATCATCGATCCACTTAATAAAACGGGATGCGGCAAAGCCTAAAATCCCGCCAACGGCAACCCCGCCGCCAGCCACTTTGAAAAATTCGAGTATGCTCAAGCTAAGACTGAATTCGGTCTTATTTGTCAACACATTGAGCATTAGACCAAAAATGACAATCGCTGTGCCATCATTGAAGAGGCTTTCGCCTTCCAGTAGAAGCTGTAAGCGTTTGGGTACCCCCAATTGTTTAAAAAGCGCCACCACGGCCACCGGATCAGTCGCAGCGATCAAGGCGCCAAAAATCAATGCGGTTGGCAGCGCAATCCCGGGCACAAAAGAAACAATCCAGCCAACCAAAAAGGTGGTCACGAGCACACCGGGTATCGCCATCAACAAAATCAGCCATAAGTCGCGTTTCAAGTCAGCGAAACGAATATGAAAGGCGGCTTCAAAAATCAGAGGTGGCACGAGTAAATCGAGGATCAATTCCGGCGATATATCGACACCAAGTTCGAGCGGTGTCATCGCAAATCCGATCAGTACCAGACCGACAGTGTACGGAACCCGCACCCACTTTGCGGCGACAGAAACGACTACGGCTGCCAGAAGCAGCAATAAAGCTACTTTCTCAGCATCCAAAATTCCACTGGCAGTATGTTCCATTATTTTCTCAACTAAAGGGGATATATTAATAAATTAGACGGGCAAAGAAACGATACAGGGAAGCTCGTCCTTGACCTCAACTTGCTCGCCCTTCGCGAACGTGATCGTGGTCTTTTGTGCTTCCCGTTTAATCTCCAACCCGCGATAGCGTACCGTAACCGCCCACGGGAAGGGATTCTGCCGCTCAAGCCGCACGCGCGTATCTGACAGGATGCGCACCCCCAACAATTCGAGGAAAAGTCCCGTGGGGGCCAATCCGCTCAGAGCGTTGCGTTCCCCCACGCCCGTACCGACTTCGGCATTGTAATATTGGTAAAAAGCATTGTTCTGGCGCAAGTTCAACAAAATTCCCTGCATCAGATGCGCAAAGAGACGCGTCGCTTCGGCCTCGTAGCCATAACGCAGTAAACCTTCAACCACCAGTTGATTCCAAGGGAGATGCACGCTCAGGCAGGTCGCCTCGGCATCTTTCGTCGGGGGGACGGGGCAGGCTGGCAAGCCAAAGGGGCGGTCAAATTTTTCAGCGTTGGTTAATGTTCGGCTTACGAGCGTGTTCGCCTGTTGTTCATCCATTAGCCCGGCCCAAAGGGGCAGCAGTTGGGTTTGGTCGTCGCCGCTCAAATCCAATGTGCGGATGATGACCTTGTCATTTTCTTCGACGCCATAGAGGGTTACTTTGCCAACTTTGGAGAAAACTTTTTTACTCGTGGCGGCAGCGCCAGCATTGGTAGGCTTGAAATCAAGCGGCGTAAGGGTTTCGTCATCGCCGAGTTTGGTGATGAATTCGCGAATCTCCACTTCCGGGCGACGGGTGGAACCATCGCGCGTATGAATCTCAACCAGCAAGCGGATGGGCTTCTCAAAGCTTTCTTTGAACTTGATCTCATCTCCGCCTTTTTGACGGTGCAAAATCTTGCCGCGCAAAGCAAGGTTGCTGTCGCGGTCGAGGTAGCGGTAGTTGGCGCGGCGTGCGTCCCAACAGGCGGCCGCGCCTGTGCGCAATATCTCCGCCTGAACAGCGATGACTTGCTGGTCGTTATTCTTGCCGATCAACCCGCTGATCTTGCGTAGGGATTCGGCTTCCTGATAAAGAGCGGCAAAAAGCGAGGGGCTATGCACGGCAGAAATATCGACGCCGCGCGCCCAATTATGCCAATGATTGAAGAGGGGGTGATCTTCAAAGCTGATCTGGAGCGGGTGCTGCCATTCAGGCAGGGTATCGCTGTTGCGATCATGTTCGGGCGCAAACCACGCCCAGAAAAATTTGGAGAGGGCAGGGTAAATCTCTGTCAGGAAGTGTTTATTTTCACTCTGCTCGTAAAGTTTCCATGCCAGAGAGGCAAGGAAGGGTGCAGCAAGCAATTGGCTGCGCTGTTCTGCCAAACCGACTTTGTGGTCAATGCTGCCATCTTCTTTTTGGCTGGCAATGAAATTTTCAAGCAGGCCTTCGCCCAACTCAGGAACGCGTGGCAGCAGGCTGGCGAGGTAGTAAGCTTCAAGGGGCGACTGTCCGCTCCAACTAGGGGGATGGTCACTCCCGTCACCTTTGAGGGAGTTGCCATGATCGGGCTGGCGGGCAGTGACAAAGCTGGGGTGTGGCAGCACCTGATTGCCAGCGAAGAAAAGTCGGAAAGCCGCTTGTTGACTGAGGGCAAAGGCGGCATCCCAGGAAGCGTCGCCAGTCTCGATATCTACTGTTTGGCTGGCATTGGTCAATTCGATGCGCGCACGCTCCGCGTCAAAGGGACGTGCAACAGTGCGGCGAGCGAGATCAAAGGAAGTTTCCTGATCCGCAAGGGCTGCCTGCGCCCAACTAAAGTGGCGCTTCGAGCCGGGGCCCAAATCCACGCTCAGGTTGAGGGAGGGCTGCGGCCCTGTGCCAAGGGCGGGGCCGCCTGTCAGAAAGATGACAGGCGCGAGGCCACCTGTTTCGCCAGACAGCACGTTGACTGCCTGAATATGCTGGGGTTTGAAATTCTGCCCGTCGATCGGGGAGAGAGATGTCGCCAGCTCAAATTGAATTTCACGTTCGTCGGTGGTGCGATTGGCGAAGCTCAATCGTCCGCAAATGCTGTGCGAATCCGGCACCCAATATTCGGCGATTACATCAACATCTTCAAAAGGGGAAAAGCGAACTTCGATGAAGTTCGCGTAAAAGGCGCTGATAACCGGCGGGTTGAAAAACTCAGCCGGATCGCTCACTTCTCTGCCATCTTCACGAAAACGCGGGAAAATGCGCATCGCACGCGCACGCAGACCATAGGTGGTACGTAAAGAAAGCGCGGCCGGTTCGCCGCTGCCTAGTTCAAGTTCCCAGATATGATCGTTGGAGTAATCGGGGGTTGAGAAACGTGCATCTGCCGCCAAGGTAAGAGAAAGTGGATCGGCAAAGCCTAATGTCCATTCGCGCATGGCCCTATTGTACGTTAGATTTGAGGGAGTTCAAAGGGTTTTGTGCTAGAATCACGGCGACGAAATGCCGTATGGGGTGTTATTGGTACTGAAACCCATACGCTAAGGAGAAAAAGATGACGAATATTCCCGCCGCTCGCGGCATGTATTTTGAAGAATTTGAAGTCGGGCAGAAGATGATCTCACCCGGACGTACGATCACTGAAAGCGACATTGTAGGATTTGCCGGACTCTCCGGCGATTATAATCTGATCCACACCGATGCTGAATACAGCAAAAACTCACCCTTCGGTGCGCGCGTGGCCCACGGCTTGCTGGGGCTTTCGATAGCATCTGGTTTGGCCCTCCGCACTGGCGTGCTGGAAGGTACCGTGATAGCCTTCCGTGAGATCGTTAGTTGGAAGTTCGTAAAACCCATCTTCATTGGCGACACCATCCACGTCGAGATGGAGATCATTGAAACCAAGGCCATGCGCCGTCTCGGCGGTGGCAAAGTTGAGCTTTTATTTGATGTGCAGAACCAAAACGGCGAGACAGCGATGAAAGGTGTCTGGTCTGTTTTGGTGATGTCAAAACCTGAATAATGTCTAACGCTAGGGGCGCGAACTATCGCGCCCCTACATCGGGAAACAAAAATGCCCACACCCCAAGAAGAGCACGAGGACTATATCCGCCGCCTGATCGCCTCCGAAGACGAGACGCGTGTAGATGTCCCTGTACCACCCTACCCAAACCAAACGCCTCCCCCTGCGCAGCCCGACAACCCGATCTACGACTCGCTGCCCCAGCGCGTAGATGAAACGGATCTGGGCGCGACGCGTGTTACACCCGCAGCGTATCAACCTGTTTCGCAGCAGCCGCGCCAATCTGCTAAACCAGCGCAAGCCCGGCAAAGCGCCGATTGGCGTGCACAACTCAGCGCACAATGGAACGCTTTGCTGCAAGACCTGAAAAATCGGCGCGTCAACTGGGGCTGCCTGCTGCGCGGATTCATCGTCCTACTCTTCGGCATCATCATCATCGGTTTGATCGGCGGCTCGTATGCGCTCTACCAGTACAATATCATCGCCTCGACACTGCCGGATGTGGAAGATCTGCAGGCACGTGCCTCCCAATTTGAGACCACGCGCATTCTCGATAGTGAAGGGCATATTCTCTACGAAATCCTCGATCCCAACGCGGGACGGCGCACCTACATCCCGCTCGAATATATTTCCCCCAATCTGCTCGCAGCCACCATCGCGACCGAAGATAAAGAATTCTACAACCATCCGGGATTCGACGCCGTCGCCCTGATGCGCGCCCTATGGCAGAACTACACCAGCGGTGAGATTGTTTCGGGTGCATCCACGATCACGCAGCAACTTGCGCGTATGCTCCTGCTCGCAGATGAACGTTACGACCAAACCTACAGGCGCAAAGCGCGCGAGATCATCCTCGCCGCTGAGATCACACGCCGCTACTCCAAAGACGAAATTCTTGAACTCTATCTCAACGAAGTCAATTACGGCAGCCTCTCATATGGCATCGAAGCCGCAGCTGAGACCTACTTTAACACCACCGCTGACAAACTGGATTTCGCCCAGGCCAGCTTTTTGGCCGGTTTGCCGCAATCGCCATCCATCCACGACATTCACACCAACCGCGAAGAGACCCTTGCCCGTCACCGCGACGTAGTGCTGCTTTCCTACTATCTCAGTCAGGAAAAGAACTGCATCGAAGTTAGCAACAGTCCCGAACGTGTCTGCGTTGGCGCACTCGAAGCCTCCCAGGCCGTCGAAGAGATCGAAAGCTACGACTTCATTCCGCCAAATATCTCCATCCGCTACCCACATTGGGTCAATTTTGTGCGCAGCGAACTCGAAGAGATGTACGATGCCCAAACCATCTACCGCTCCGGCTTCACCGTCTACACGACCCTCGTCCCCGAACTGCAAGATGAAGCTCAGCGGATTGTCACCGCACAGATCGCCTCGTTATCGGATCGGAATGTCCAGAACGGCGCATTGGTAGCAATAGAACCATCCACCGGCAAAATACTGGCGATGGTCGGATCGCCCGACTTTTACAATGGCGACATTTCTGGGCAGGTGAATATGGCGACCAGCCCCACCCGTCAACCCGGTTCCTCGATCAAGCCGCTCGTCTACCTGACCGCCTTTGAAAAAGGCTGGACGCCCGCCACCCTGATCTGGGACGTGCCCTCACAATTTCCGCCCTCCGGCGACCCGAACGATACCCGTGAGCCTTACGAACCCGTCAACTATGATGAAAGGTTCCACGGCGCAGTCACCGTCCGCGTGGCGATAGCAAACTCCTTCAATATCCCCGCTGTCAAAGCCCTCGACTACGTCGGCATCTACGATAACCCTGAGACCGAAGAAAAAGAGGGCATGATCGCCCTCGCTGAACGTCTCGGCATCACCACCCTGACACGCCCCGATTACGGTCTCGCCCTCAGCCTCGGAGGCGGCGATGTCAGCCTGCTTGAGATGACAGGAGCATTTTCCGTCATGGCAAATGAAGGCGTCCGAATCCCACCTGTCGCGATTACCAAGATTCTCGACCATAACGGAGAACTCGTCTACGAGTACACGCCTCCACAAGGGGAGCAAGTTCTTCGTCCAGAGCACGCTTTCCTGATCTCCTCCATTTTGTCGGATAACGCCGCGCGCACGTGGATGTTCGGGCCCAATTCCTATCTGCATCTGCCTTTCCCTGCCGCTGCCAAAACCGGCACATCGAACGACTTCCGCGACAACTGGACGATGGGGTACACCCCCGCATTGGCCGTTGGCGTCTGGGTCGGCAACGCCGATTACACCCCGATGAATCACACCACCGGCTTGAGTGGCGCCGCGCCGATCTGGTCGGAGTTCATGCAAGCCGCAGTGCCACAGATCAAAAGCGGCGCCCCCAGCGACTTCCAGCCGCCCGAAGGGATTATCACCGAAGTGATCTGTTCCATCTCGGGCACGATCCCGTCCAATTCCTGCAAAAGTGGCAAACAGTCTGAATTTTTCGCCGAAGATCAGCCCCCGCTCCCTGCTGGCATGGACTTATGGCGCAAAGTCAAACTCGACACCTGGACAGGCCTCGAAGCCTCCCCCTCCTGCGATGAATTCACCAAAGTTGATGGCGTCATGCGCGTGGACGACGCATGGGCGCGCAAATGGCTCGGCACCAAAGACGGCAAGAACTGGCTCGAAAGTCACGACCTATCCAAAAACGTCAAATTCGCCCCCGAACGCGAATGCCGCGAGAACGACTCGCATCCTGATTTGCGCTTCACCAAGCTAAACGATGGCCAGATCATCAGCGATAACAGTCTCTCTATCGAGGGGATCGTCACCGCCAGCAGCAATTTTGGCAATTGGACGCTTGAATACGGTCAAGGCGATAATCCACAGAGTTGGGAAATACTTGTGGATAAAAGTAACGCCCAGCACAAAAAGTCTGAAGAACTTTATCTTTGGGATTTGGAAGAAGTCCCCAACGGCGTGGTGACTTTACGCCTGACTTTAAAGGCAGATAAAGGCGACGGCTACGCCGAACGTCTCGTCCGCGTGACCCTAAACGTGCCTACTCCGACCCCAACGCCAACCCTCACCCCAACAGAAACCCCGACCCCGCTCCCCAGCAGCACGCCGACTCTCACCCCAACAGAAACTCTCATTCCCAGCCCGACGAACACGCTGCCCCCCACGGCGACATTCACAAATACTCCTGTTCCCAGCGACACGCCCGTCCCCAGTGATACACCGATCCCGACGACGGCGGTGCCTTAAAATAATAAATTCTTGCAAAGTCTATAGTCCAAAAAAGCAGGGGCGGGTCTCAGACCCGCCCCTGCTTTTTATTCACTGATGTTACGCAAAAGGGGCTTGCGTAGGCTTGGGGGCTACCCTCATCCTAACCCTCTCCCAAAGGGAGAGGGTTAGGATGAGGGAAAACGACAGTCCATTGCTCATCTCTGCGTAACATCAGTTATTCATTCAATTCATGATTACCCAAAGATCACATACTGCTGCAAGAACTCGACCACTTCTTTATAAAAACGCTCGATCGTCTCCGCCTTGCGCCAGCCATGACCTTCCCCTTCGTACAACCTGAAAATATGCGGCACCTTATTTGCCGCTAACGCCGCCGCAACCGTCTTCGATTGTTCGGGGTCGATGGCGTTATCTTCTGTACCGTGGAAAAGGGCAACCGCATCCTTGATCTTATGCGCGTGAAAAACCGCTGACCATTCCTTGAAGAAAGCCGCATCTTCGGGCAACCTGCCAACCATCGTTGCGTTGTAGTCCGCTTCAAATTTGTGGGTATTTATTTCCAGCGTGAATAAATTCGTCACCGGATACATGGCTATGCCAGCCTTGAAGAATTCCGGCTCGTGGGTCAGTGCATTCAGGACAGTGTATCCGCCCGCACTGCCGCCCATGATGACCAGTCGCTTCGGATCGGCTTTGCCCTGTTCAACGAGCGCTTTTGCGCCCCCCACCGCATCTTCCACATCCAACGGGCCCCACTGCTTGCGCAAGGCAAGCATATAGCTACGCCCATAGCCCGTGCTGCCGCGATAGTTGACTTGCAGGACTCCAAATCCGCGACTAGTGTAGAAGAACGCTTCATTACGTGAGTTCGCTTGATGCTGTTCATACTTCTGCGAAGTCGGCCCACCGTGAATATCCACAATCAGCGGCGGCAAGCCTTCACCTTCGTATGCCGCCGAGGAGGGCGGATAGTAGAGTCCGTGCACGGGTGTGCCATCCGGTGCAGCCCAAGTGATTTTTTCAGGCGAGGGCATGTAGTCGTTCACAAGATTATCTGCCATCGAGCGTTTGATGACTTTGATCTCGCCCTTCTCCCAGACGGCAACCTGCGCCGCGATTTGTGGCGACTCGCCGATGAAAGCCAATTTTCCGTCCGTAGGCGAGGCTGCCAATTGGATGATGTGCGTATAGGGCGTCTTCACTTCAGCGGTTTTGCCGCTTTCCACATCCACCACCCAGAGCGAATGTGTGCCGCCATTATTGCGGACGTAAAAGATATGGGCTGAATCAAATGCCCATGCGTGCATCCGCATACCCTGGATCCAGGCGGGCAGCGAGAGAACCGCGCCCGAGACCAGAGTCCGCACTTTGCCCTCATCCAGATCGTAAAGATAGAGACTTTCCCATTCCCCATCCTGCGCAATATAGCTCAAATAACGCCCGTCCGGCGAAAACTCGGGCTGGAAAACAGGCGTATCTTCGCATCCCGTCAGGCAAACCTGCGTTTCAAAATCCGAAAGCATCAGGCGCGTGCCGTCCCAGGGCATCTGCGGGTGATCCCACTCAACCCAGGCGATCTTCTTGCCGCCCGGATGCCAGACCGGCTGCATGTAAAAATCAGCGCCCTGCGCCACTTTCTGCGGGAAATTCTCACCATCCAGATCGGCGATGACGAGCGAATCTTGCCCCTCATAGGAGTGGACATAAAGTACGCGCTGGCTATCAGGAGAAATAGCGGGCGCAGCTAGTTCACCCAATGCGGGGATGACCGGGCTCGGCAGCCCCTTCTCAAGCGGGATTTGGTACAAGCGTCCACTGCTGGCAAAGATCGCCTGATTCGCACGGACATTGAACTCGCCTCCGCCATATCCGAGTGTGGGGCGTACCGAAATATCACCCGTTAAATCGCGTTCCGCATCATCGCCCGTTTTCGCAACAAGCACGCCATGTCCTGAACGCCCCTCCGCCCAGACGAGCGTTCTGCCATCACTATCCCATTGCACATCATCGAGCCGGATCTTTCGTCCGAGCAATGAAGGGGTGATAGGTGATTCCCAAAGACCATAAGGAGCGAGTTTTTTTGTCATAAGATTATTCCTTTGTTGATGAAAAAGATACACATCTAATTTAACCACAAAGACAGAAACTTTGTGCCTTTTGCGTCACAGTAAGAACTGTCCCCAAAAGGCAGTCCCTTTTTTGATATTTACGCGCCGCTTCCATGCCCCATACTTGCTCTGTGAACTCAGGGAAAAGACAACGGAAGTTTTTTTCCAGTATAATTCTGGGGAGGGAAGATATAGATTTTTATGCCAACTTCTTCTGTAGAGTAGCAAAACCCGGAATGTTATCCAGTATTATTCTGGTATCTGTGGTTAGCCCGCAAATAATTCACATGTCTGATCAATAATAGGAGGATAGATTCATGCTTACAAATAGACCGCTGATCAGAATAATTTTCATCTTTACCTTCTTTGTGTGTTTATCCTCTATCACCACTTGTTCAAATGCTGAGCAAAATTCCCCTCCGGAGCGGGCATCTCTGTCGAAACACGCTTGCATAAGGGCCAACGGCAGCACCCCACACTTGCTAGTGGGCATCAACGAGCAAATCGAGGCTCCGGCCCTCGCGGGAGGTGCCGTCAGATCCGGCGATTTCCTAATTTCACTTTGGTTAATCTGCAATCCGTCCCTTGCCTCAGATGATCCAAATTTCCCAGAATACTCATGGCAGGAATTCAGCGAAGTGCGGTATCTGAGCTTTCTTTATAATTGGGAATATCTTGGTCTCCCCCTAGATCAGGAAGCCAAGGCATCTTTGACAATCAATGGGGAGATTATAAGTGTTCGCACACTCGCTCCTCGCACTGCCCCCGAAACAAGCTTGTCTAGATTCGCTAGCTTTACAAGTTATGGCCCGATCAATACCAAAAACAAAATTGTTGCCCAGGCTCTTGCCGCTGGAGAACCCATTGATATCATACTTACTATCTCTGGTTCTGAAATCCTCGCTGAAGCACACCTGAGTGCATCGTTTGAGGAAGCGCCAGATGGTGGCTACCGCCTCCTTAGTGCCGATATAAAAAAAACTGAAAAACTACCCTAATGGATAGCAGGTGAGCTTTGCCGCCATGTTGATTGTCATATCGACGATCAAATGCAGGCCATACCCCCGCGTTAAGTTGCCACGCCTTCGGCTCTGTCTAAACAGCACGATTTTTGCTCAGTTTTTTCAAAGTGAAATTAGCTTGCGTTTACTAAGTCGGCCAGCAGCTTACGCAATCCATTAGGCGTTTTTTTAACGAAAAAGAATCTTCCCCTCCGCAACTTCCCAAATATCCGACGCAAAGCTCTCGATGAAATAGCGATCATGGATGACAGCCAGAATGCTGCCGTTAAAGCTCGACAAGGCTTCCTCGAACTGCGTCCGCGAGGCGATGTCAAGATGGTTGATGGGTTCATCCAGGACGAGAAAAGTACAACCCTGTGCAACCAGCAGCGCCAGTTGCAGGCGGGCGCGTTCACCGAAGGAAAGATTGCCACACGCGCGCAGCGGATCGTCGCCACTGAAGAGAAAGAAGTGCAGGAAATGGCGCGCTTCGGTCTCGTTGAAGGTGGTCACTTTTTGCAAGCTTTCCATTGCAGAAAGCGACAGGTCAAGAAACTCCTGCTCTTGCGCCATGTAGCCCAATTTGATATTTTGCCCCAACTTCAGGCTGCCCGCCAGCGGCGCGAGTTCGCCCGTGATGGTGCGCAACAAGGACGTTTTTCCGGTGCCGTTTTCGCCGGTGAGCGCAATGCGCTGCCCACCGTAGATGGATAAATTCAAACCTTCGAGCAGCGGCGCGTGTTCGGGATAACCAATTGCCAGATTCTCAGCGATCAAAATATTTGTAGATTGGTGAATGGGTTGTTGAAAGTCGAGCTTCATCTGCCAGTGGTCGCGCGGTCTTTCGACGCGTTCACCGGAGCCGATGTAACGGTCGAGTTTTTTCTCGCGTGATTTCGCCTTCTTGGCAACCTTTTTAGCGATGGCTCGCACGCCGGGTTGGCGTGATGTGGTTGTGATCTCAACATGGCGAGCCTGCTCCTTCGTCCGGACGATATCCTGTTTCATACGCCGGATTTCGGCACGCTGGTCGGCGTAGGCTTCCTCCACCTTTTGGCGCTCGACCCGTTTTTGCTCGGCGTACTCGCTGTAGTTGCCCGCATAGGATTTGAGTTGCTGCGTCAGCGGGTCAAGTTCCAGAATGGATGTGACGACATTATCCAGAAAGGCGCGGTCGTGCGAGACCAACAAGGTCGCACCGTTAAAGCGCAGCAGCCAATCTTCGAGCCACTCAAGCATGTGGATGTCAAGGTGGTTGGTCGGTTCATCCAGCAGGAGCAGATTTGGCTCGTCGAGCAGGATGCGGGCCAACATCAGACGCGTTTTTTGTCCACCGGAAAGATGTTCGAGCGGGGTATCAGGCGGGAAATCACCGAGACCGAGCGGACCCAAAATGGATTCCGGTTGTGGACGTGGGGTGGCGAGCAACATCAACCGTTGATCGAAACGCTCCTGAAGTTCCGGGTTGGCGGGATCAGCGGCGAGGGCGGATGCGAGGCTGGCCACCTCCTCTTCGAGCAGATGTCCGGACGCGGTAGCAGGTGCAAGGGCGTTGTGAAGCGTCTGCTCGGGATCGAGTTCCATGCCCTGAGCGAGGTATCCAATGCGGATGTCTGAATAGGTATGCGTAACCCTTCCCATATCCGCTTTTTCGTCACCGACGAGGATGCGCATGAGGGTGGTCTTCCCGCAGCCATTCGGCCCGACAAGTCCGATGCGGTCGCCTTCGCTGATGCTGAATGAGATGTCTTTTAAGATCGGCTGGATGCCGTAGTGTTTGGAGAGTTGATGGACTGTAAGCATGATAGAAACCTGTAGTAGTTTTTCCCCTGCCGGGGACTTTCCTCTGAAGAGGACTTAAAAAGAAAACCGAGGGCAAGCCTCGGCTGAAAGCATCAATTTAAATTGAAAATTTTTAAGCGGGGGTGGTGCCCTGAAAATCAAATGTTCTACAGTGTCTCCGTCATTCTCTCGTCTCCTTACTAGTTGGACAGGGGAATTATAGCATAAATGACTCCGCGAGGAGCAGCTTTTTGCGACGACGCAGTCTCTTGTTCAGTGAGATTGCTTCGTCGGAGGTGCATCCTCCTCGCAAATTCTTTTTTGGGCGAATAAGCAAAGCATACCCCGCTTTTCATGACAAATGATATTGCAGGACTATTTTGGGGTGTGTAGAATGGTAGCGTACCTTAATCCAACTATCAAACCGGAGGTCTCATGTCCATTAGCCTGCAAGCACGCGGCATTGCTCCCTCCCCGACCTTTGCGCTGAACGAGAAAGCTCGTTTGCTGCGCGCAAAAGGGGAACCTGTGATCAATCTCGGGATCGGCGAACCGAAGAATAAAACGCCTATCACCGCTGTATTGAGTTCAGCAGCTCGCTTACGCGAGGGAGATGTGAAATATACGCCCGTGGACGGCATCCCTTCTCTGAAGCAAGCGATCATCCGCTACACGGAAGAGAATTACGGGCGCGTCGTTGCGCCGGAGAATGTGATCGTCTCCACGGGGGCGAAACAATCCATTTTCAATATCCTGTACACCTTGCTCAATCCACAGGATGAAGTCATCCTGCTGGCGCCGTACTGGGTCAGCTACCCGGAAATGGTCAAGATGTGTTATGCCAACCCCGTAGTGGTCAGCCCCGAAAACGGGACTTTTTATCACCGCATGTCTGAGATTGAGCGCGTGGTCAGTTCGTACACGAAAGCGATCATCGTCAACAGTCCGAATAATCCATCCGGTGCGATGTACCCCGAAGAGTTTTTGGCGGAATTAGTCGAGTTCTGCGAGACCAAGGGTATCTATCTCATCATGGATGATATTTACCACAAGCTGGTTTACGGTAAAAATGAGTGGCAACCTGCTTGGAACTTTACCAATAAAGATATTGAGAACACGCATGTGATCGTGGTAAACGGTGTCTCGAAACTCTACGGGATGACCGGGTTTCGCATTGGCTGGGTGGTTGCACCGCGTAAATTGATCCTGACAATGACCAACGTGCAGGCGCAGATGACATCAAATCCGTCGATCGTCATGCAGTCTGCGGCCGAAGGCGCCCTGCGTGGACAGCAGGGTCTTGTCCACAATTTACAACTCACCTTTGAGAATAATCGTAAGATCATCATGAACGAACTCAAAGCCTTCAGCGACCTGAAAGTGATCCCGCCCGATGGCACCTTTTACATCATGCCGGATTTCCGCGCCTATGGCGGCGATTCGACCAAGATCGCGGACTTCCTGCTCGAAAAGGCGCTGGTCGTGACCGTGCCGGGAGCAGCCTTTGGTATGGAAGGCTATATCCGTTTGAGCTATGCCGGTTCGGTGAAGGATATTATCGAAGGCATTGAGCGTTTGCGCTGGGCGCTTGATCCGAACGCGCCAAACGAGATCTACATCGGCGACCGCAAACTGATCCGTGATTGGCTTTAGCCTATTTAAAGATGCCTTTGTAGTAACGGCTTTAGCCGTTAAGCGACTGAAGTCGCTACTACAAGGGATTCTTGCGATAGACATTTAGAGACAGGATAAAAAATGAATAACCTCCTCAATATCAAGACCCCGGCGGAAGATCAGGCGAGCGCCCTGAAATGCGATTATAGTCTCGGCCATCACGGCTTCCGCAATCTGCGCAAAGCATATTGGAATTTACCGACCGAAGCGCTCTACGAAGAAGCTGTTTTCCGTGGCGAAGGGCAGATATCCAAAGCCGGTCCGATGATCGTTAAATCTGGCAAACATACCGCCCGTGCCGCGCAGGACAAATACGTTGTCCGTGAGCCGACTACCGAAGGGCATATCTGGTGGGGCGAGTACAACCGCCCGATGAGCACCGAGATGTTCGACGAACTTTTTGGCCGTATGCAGGGCTATGTGCAGGGACGCGATCTTTTTGTACAGGATTGCTACGCCGGTGCGCAAAAAGATCATCAGATGGGCGTGCGCGTCATCACCGAGTTGGCGTGGCACAGCCATTTCGCGCGCAATATGTTTATTTTGCCGAAAAATGCCGAAGAGTATCGCACCCACGTGCCCGATTTTACGGTTGTGGCAATCCCCTCCTTTAACGCCTTCCCAGCCATGGACGGGACGCGTACCGAGACTTTCATCGCTATCAACTTTCAGCAGCGGCTCGCCATCATCGGTGGTTCGGCCTACGGCGGCGAGATCAAAAAGTCCATCTTCACCGTCATGAATTACTTCCTGCCGCTCGAGGGCGTGATGACCATGCACTGTTCCGCGAATCAGGGCGATGACGACGATGTGGCGTTGTTCTTCGGGCTTTCGGGCACGGGCAAAACCACGCTTTCGGCAGACCCCAACCGCGGGCTGATCGGCGACGACGAGCACGGCTGGTCGGACGAGGGTGTCTTCAACTTCGAGGGTGGCTGCTACGCCAAAGTCATCCAACTCTCGCCAACGGCAGAACCCGAAATCTACAAGGCGGCGCATCGTTTTGGCGCGATTTTGGAGAATGTGATCTATGATCCCGTCACTCGTCTGCTGGATCTGGATGACGATGAGATCACGGAAAATACGCGCGCATCCTACCCGCTGGAATTCATCGAAAACGCTCTCCCTTCAGGCTTGGGCGCACATCCCAAAAATGTGATTTTCCTGACATGTGATGCCCAGGGCGTGATGCCGCCCATCGCGCGCTTGACGCCCGAACAGGCAATGTATCACTTCATATCGGGCTACACGTCGAAAGTCGGCGGCACGGAAGTCGGTCTCGGCGAAGAGCCGGAGATTACCTTCAGCGCCTGTTTCGGTGCCCCGTTCATGGTGCATCACCCCGCTTACTACGCCGATCTGCTCGCCCGAAAAATGGAACGCTACGGCGCAACTGCCTGGCTGCTGAACACAGGCTGGGTCGGCGGCGCGTATGGCGTCGGCAAGCGCATCAGCATTCGCCATACCCGCAACCTGCTGACCGCTGCGCTCGATGGCTCGCTCAAAGATGTGGAGTATTACACCGATCCTGTTTTCGGCTTTGAAGTCCCGAAGACCTGCCCCAACGTGCCCGAAGATGTGCTCTATCCTGCCGAAGCATGGCATAGCCAGGAACAGTACAACGACAAATACCGTCAACTGGCAGCCCGTTTCATCGAAAACTTCAAGAAGTTCGCTGATGATTCCCCCGCCGAAGTCAGTGAGGGCGGACCAAAGATTTAGTTTTTCAATTTCAAAACAAAGAAGAGAATTAAACAAAGAAACTGGGACTTCATGAGAAGTCCCAGTTCTTTCTGCTCTTGGAGTACAATGCTTTCGTACGTCCAAACAACTTAGGGAGATTTCGATGAAAAAAATTCTACAAACTCTTTTGATCCTATTCATGCTTTTCCCCATCGCCGCGCCGATGCCCGTCGCAGCGCAGGGACAGAGCACTTGCGAAATTGCCACGCTGCACTACAAACGCAGCGACGCGGACTACGAAGGTTGGGGGCTGCATATCTGGGGTTCCACCGCCGTTAATGACGTGACCTGGACTTCGCCTTTCATGCCGACCGGCGAAGACGAATACGGCCTCCTGTGGGAAGTGCCGATGGCGGAAGGCGCCACTCTCCTGAACTACATTGTCCATAACGGGGACGAAAAAGACCCCGGTCCCGATCAGGTGATGACCTTCTCCGACGTAGGCTGCGGAATCTGGCTGGTACAGGGTAGCGCCGAACAGTATCTCGATGCCGAGAGCGCGCTGGCAGACATCGCCGCGCCGTTACCCGTCGCCGCACAGGGACAGGATAGCTGTGAAATTGCGACCTTGCACTACAAGCGCAGCGGCATGGACTACGAAGGCTGGGGACTGCATATTTGGGGACCCACTGCCGTTAATGATGTGACCTGGACTTCGCCCTTCATGCCAACCGGCGAAGACGAATATGGCCTCCTGTGGGATGTACCGATGGCAGAAGGCGCCACCTTGCTAAATTACATTGTCCATAACGGGGATGAAAAAGACCCCGGCCCCGATCAGGTGATGACCTTCTCTGAAGTCGGCTGCGAAATTTGGCTAAAGCAGGGCAGCGCCGTGCAAGAGCTTACCGGCGAGAGCGTGCCCACTGATGGCGATGACAAAGCTATCATCCACTACAGACGTGTGGACGGAGAATATGCAGGTTGGGAACTGCATATATGGGACAACGAAGGCGTGACATGGGAAACACCGTCTCAGCCTGCGGGGCAGGATGACTATGGCGTTTATTGGATCATTGATATGCCGGCAGGCGCAGAAAGCCTGAATTACCTTATCAGCAACAATGATGTCAGAGAAAACGGCCCCACCAGTCAGGTGTTTCTCAATGCCCGCGGGCGTGAAATCTGGCTGATCGAAGGCAGTGCCCAATATACTTCTCTGGGGGCTGCAATGAGCGCATTCGAAGATTCCTATAATATTCAGGGCAGCGCCAAAGCACATTGGCTGAGCCGCAACTTCCTCGTCTGGGATGCCGAGCTGAGCGCCGATGATCAATATTTTTTGAATTACTCGCCTGATGGCGATTTACAACTAACCGGAGAAGGCATTCAGGGTGGCGAGTCTTGGCCGCTGCTTTATGTTGGCACCGTCATGCGACCTGAGCTTGTCAGCAGATTCCCGCATTTGGAGGGGATGAGCATTCTCAAGCTGATGGATGAGTATATGGATCAGATCCCCGAGGTTTTGCGCGGACAAGTCGTTGTATCTGCCATGTCACCGGCTGGATCGCTGAAGGGCGCGACCTCGCTCCAGACCTCAGGCGTGCTCGATGCCCTTTACGCGGAATCTGCCTCGGGCGTGGTACTCGGCACGGAATTTATTGGGGATGTGCCCACTGTCCGTGTATGGGCACCCACCGCAAAGTCCGTAGCGATCCGTTTGTTTGATGACAGCACAACCGCAGACTACGAATCCCTGCCTATGGACTACGATCCCGCTACGGGCGTTTGGTCAATCACGGGCCAATCCGATTGGAAGAATAAATTCTATCTCTACGATGTCGAAGTTTTTGTGCGGCAAGAGGGCGCGCTAGTTCATAATTTGGTGACCGACCCGTACTCTTTCTCACTCTCGCTGAACTCGACCCGCAGTCAGATCGTGGATTTGAACGACCCCGCGCTGATGCCCGCTGGCTGGGTGGATGAGTCCAAGCCAGCGCTGGATGCCTTCACCGATATCGTGCTCTACGAGTTGCATATCCGCGATTTTAGCGTCATGGACGAGACTGTGCCCGCCGATGAGCGCGGCACCTTTGTGGCCTTCACGGAAACCGAAAGCAACGGGATGAAGCACCTGACCGAACTGGCGAACGCGGGCGTGACGCACGTCCACCTGCTGCCCGCCTTTGATATTGCAACGATTAACGAAGATAGATCGCAGCAGAATACGGTCGATTTTGCTGAGCTGGCGACGATGGCACCCGACTCGCCCGACCAGCAAGCCGCCGTGAATGAAATCCGTGCCACCGATGGTTTTAACTGGGGCTATGATCCTTATCATTACACCGTCCCCGAAGGCTCCTACAGTACCGATCCTGATGGCGCACAGCGCATTTTGGAGTTCCGCGAGATGGTACAGAGCCTGAACGCGAACGGTCTGCGCGTGGTGATGGACGTGGTCTACAACCACACCAACGCCAGCGGGCAGAGCGATAAATCGGTGCTCGACAAGATCGTGCCCGGCTACTACTACCGCCTGAACAATAACGGCGCGGTCGAGACCAGTACCTGCTGCCAGAACACCGCCACCGAAAACGCGATGATGCGCAAGCTGATGATCGACTCGGTACTCACTTGGACAACCGCCTACAAGGTCGATGGCTTCCGCTTTGACCTGATGGGGCATCACATGGTGGACGACATGGTCGCACTGCGTGAAGCGCTCAACGAACTCACCCCCGCAACTGATGGCGTGGACGGCGAAAAAGTCTACGTCTACGGCGAAGGCTGGAATTTTGGCGAGGTCGCCGACAATGCGCGTGGCGTGAACGCCACCCAACTCAACATGACGGGCAACGGCATCGGCACCTTCAACGACCGCATCCGCGACGCGGCGCGCGGCGGCAGCCCCTTCACCGACCAGCGCGAGCAGGGCTTTGCCACGGGTTTGTACACTGATCCGAGCGAGTACACCACAATCCCCGTCGGGGCGCAGCTTGGCACCTTGCTTGAGCAAAAAGACTGGATTCGTATCACGCTGGCGGGCAACCTTGTGGATTACGAACTCGTCAACGCCATCGGCGAGACCGTCACGGGCGCGGAAATTTCCTACAACGGCAGCCCCGCCGCCTACGCCGCTAATCCCGAAGAAAATATTGTCTACGTCTCGGCGCACGACAACGAGACCCTTTTCGACGCCATCCAATACAAGCTCCCCGCCGCCGCCACGCTCGAAGAGCGCGTGCAGGCGCAGAGCTTTGCCCTGAGCCTCGTCGCGTTTTCGCAGGGCGTGCCCTTCTTCCACGCGGGCAGCGAAATTCTGCGCTCGAAGTCGATGGATCGTGATAGTTACGACTCCGGTGATTGGTTTAACGCGCTCGACTGGACGCTGCAAGATAACGGCTGGGGACGCGGTCTGCCTGTCGAAGACAAAAACGGTGGCGCATGGGACGTGATCGGCTCCTACCTGGGAAATCCCGAAATCGCTCCTGGACCCGCAGAGATGGCCTCGTCGCTCGAACTTTTCGAGCAGTGGACATCGATCCGCCAAAGCTCGCCGCTCTTCAGGCTGCGTACTGCCGAGCAGATCAAGGCGCAGGTCGAATTCCTTAACACGGGACCCAGCCAAATTCCGGGCGTGATCGCCATGTCCATCAAAGATGACCTCAACAATCGAGTCGACATGAACTACGATCAGGTCGTCGTGCTGTGGAACGCGTCCCCTGAAGAGGTCAGCTTCACAGCTGATGGTCTGGGTGAACTAAAACTGCATCCGTTACTGAAAGATGCCCATAACGCCCAAGCCACCTACGCGGACGGAACCTTCAACTTGCCCCCACGCTCGACGGCGGTCTTCGTGCATACGAATGTGAGCGCGCAACCGACCGACGCCCACTTCCCGTCCAAAGAAGCGGATGCGCCCTCTTCCCGTAGCGGATATTGGCTCGTCGGGCTGGTCGTATTACTTGTCGCGGCAGGTGCCTTCTTTGGCCTGCGCAAGAAAAAATAGCCCGCTGTTTGAAATGAAAACGGGACTTCAACGAAGTCCCGTTTATTTTTAATTACTCAACCAGGGAAGTTGTGCATTTGACGCCGTCGTAAATTTTTCTACGCCACGTCTATATTTTATGCGTGCATAGACTGTATTGGTAATGAATGAAATCCCCAGCACGATTATGCCTCCGATGAAAACTCTTTCCATGGGGGCGCGATTTCCAGACAAAAGCAGGACAATAATGACCATAAGAAAGGCAAGTGCAAGGCTGTTTACGATGTTAATAAAAAGCTGGTGTGTGCCGAGGGGATCGAGCCACCATAATTTTCCCTCAACTTTGTCGATGGTGTCGGTTTTTCTCGCAGACGTCGGACTGATATCTGCCCAGAAATTGTATAGATAGAAGATGTAAGCCTGTTCTGCAAGATCATCTTTAAACAGACGGTATTTTAGTAAATTAAGCCCAAGGGTGAAGTTGTATAAATCAATATTTTTATTAACAACAGAATCTTGCGTGATAACACCGACCAAAACTGCAAATATCAGCAATCCTGCAATACTTGGATAGGACATGGACGGGGCTGAATTATTGATCTGCAAAAGGACGATTGCCGCGCCTGCGATGGCTGATAGAAAAGTGAGATAGAAATTGAAAATACTGTTGATGGAATTCTCTGTATGCGTATACAGGTTCAGGAGAGATGCATATTCCATCTTCAGGATGTCAATAATTTCGTTGTCTCCCTGAGATGGCTTCTTTTTCTTCGATGTTTTTTCTTCTGTTTTGCTCATTGCTGTGCTCCTATTTCATTTAGAAACGACCAAGCATGATTTTTTTCATTCTACCATTTCCCGTCTCTCAAAAAATGGGGCTTAAAGGAAAACGGGACTTCGTGACGAAGTCCCGTTGTGTAGGAATTACAAAGAAACACAAATGTCGGCACAGAGCCAAAATAGATTCTCACGCACATCGTCTCTGGATTGCCAACTGCGATTATCCCATTCGTCTCCGCTCAACGTATCTCCGCCATACAGAATTTGGCCAAAGGCGACATCGCGGAATTGAGCGACGGCCATCAACCCGGCGGCTTCCATCTCGACGGTCAGGCAGCCTTCTTCCTTGCGTTGAGCGACCTTCTTGCGGGTTTCTCGATAGGGGGCATCTGTGGTCCATGTTTTCCCAAGCATGTAGGGAATATTTTGCGTTTTCAACTCTTTTTCGCAAGCACGGATAATATCCTTTTGCGCATCTACTTCTCGGCTTGGCGGAAGATAATGATAGGATGCGCCTTCGTCCCGCACAGCGCCTGAGACGAGCACCAGATTCCCAACCGCGATATCCTTTTGCAGGACGCCCGCGCCACCGCAGGCGATGAACTTCTTCCCGCCAAAGGCGATCACTTCCTCCAGAAGACTGGATGATAAAGCCGAGCCGATCCCGGGATGGAAAAATCCCAAACGCTGACCTTTATATTCGATCTCGTAAACCGGATGCGGGCCATCTTCCCATTTATTTCTAACCAGCATCCTGGCGTTATGCTCTTCGATAACTTTCTCGATCACTTCACTGAAAAAACAGATCACGATCTTTTCAGGGATGTCGCGCGGCTCGATCACCTTGGATGGCTCTATAAAAGCTTCTTTGGTTTCGTCAAATTCAAGGATGGGATAGGACATGGCAGGAACTCCTGTAGGGAAGGTGAAGGTTATAAGAGGGCTATGGAGATGACAGTCACCTTTAAGGTGACTGTCATCTAATCAGCTTACGCCGGCATGACCGCGCCGTTATTGATGTCAATTGTTTGCCCCGTGATGGATTTTTGTTTCATCATATATGCGATTAATTCCGCAATTTCTTCCGGCTCACTCATTTTCCCGAGCAGCACCATTGACATTTGCTCTGCGAGAATATCATCGTAGTCTCTGCCCGTAAATTCTGCCATCTCGACCAAACCCTGACGTGCCATGCTGGTATTGACCCAGCCCGGCGCAATCGCATTGACCAGAATATTCTGCGCCGCCAACTCGACTGACCACGAGCGCATCAAGCCCAATAAACCTGCCTTGGATGCACAATATGCCGTATAGCGCGGCACGCCCAAACGCGCCAAAATAGACGAGATGATGACCACATGCCGAGCGCCGTCTTCCTTGGCGGCAAAATAGGGCAGTGCTTCTTCAACCAGTTGATAGGTGCCTGTCAAATTGGTATCAACGATTTCCTGCCAGCGATCATTTTTGCCGTACTGATTTTCACCGCCCAGCCCCGCATTGGCGACCACGCCATGCAAAACGGGCTTGACTTCCTCTAACCCTTTTTTGATCTCATCAGCATTACGGATATCTGCCGCGATGATCGCGTGCGCCGCAGGCTCAGCCAGCATGGCACACGTTTCTTCCAATCTCTCTTTATTTCTGCCCAGCAAGATCAAGCTATAGCCTTTATCGCCTAAGCCTTTTGCGGTTGCTTGCCCAATTCCTGTGCCTGCGCCTGAGATTAGGATGGTTCTTTTCATTGATGATTACCTCTTCTTTTGGATGATAACTTGATTGTGAGTACTATTATGCAAAACCCCACTTCACATAGCAGGGCTTGTCTAGCACTTGCTTTTACCCAATACAACTAAGAAATTATGGTGTTTATCACAGTTTAACAAAAATTTAAGCTCACAATTGGCCGGATAGAAATTTGATTATTGTCAAATAATGTTTTTTATAATACTGGCCAATTGATTCAATAAATAATCGCCATTGTTCCATAGCCAAAATATTATCAAAACACAAAAGATTAAAAATACGAAGATAATAAATATTACAAGTATTGAAACAAGCGCTTTTGCCTTCGTAGTGAATTCTCGTGGCTTTTCGCCAGCACGTATTTTCTGTTCACTACCGTATACAAACAATGAGTATCTTTTGTTTTTGTATGAGTATTTCACTTTATATACATGCTTTCTATAAACAGAAAAACGAATTCTTACAGGTAAGATTTCATGTTCAAGTACTTTGTTTGCTTGGGCTGGATTCGGCATAGAGTCAAGCAATACATTTAAAGCCTGATATAAGTTTTGAACACCGCGCTCCGTGTTTGAAACTTTTTGATGCACGAAGGTTTTTAGCTTTTTTCTAATTGTATTTTGCAATTGTAGATACTCAGCACTGTCCACACCGCCAGCAGCCATACGGCGTAATTGATTAACTGGATAGTCAAAAACTTCTTGAAGCACTTTAACACCAAAGGAGTCCTGAATCCTTCGCTTTGTTTGTTCGGAAGAAAGTCCATCAAAATTTGGGCCCAAATATATAACCCTGAATTCTGAACTTGTCCGATATGATGTTTTGCATTTTATGGCATCTTCAATCCATCCATATTGGGAACAGCGGAAACAATCATCATACCCGTTTCCACATGAACAATCTTCCCAATACTTATCGTGGCTAAATGGAATGCTTTGAAGAATTTTTCCCCTCCCTTTGCACCTGCTGCACACATAATATCCTTTTCCTTTACAAGTTGGGCACTTACGAGTTGTTCCAGTACCAATATAAAAAGGTTTCCATTTTGAACTAAAAAGCCCTTTTGACGTATCAAACTTCAAAGGAATTTCAGTAAGAGTATTTTTTCCATAAATCCACAATGATTCATCGGACAAATCAGTTATTCGATGCGATATTACGCCACCATTATATGGAATATCAGTTGTTTCGCCAGTTCTTTCTCCAAGTAGTAAGATATATTGTACAAGAAAGCCAGAAAAATCTTCAATTTCTTCAATATGGCATTTGCTGACTAAATCACTGGGCACTGTCCAGTTAATAAGCGATTTACTCCACTTATCCATTGCAGACTTAACAAAAGATGTAATATCGTTATTAGTTTCCTGAGTAGAGTTTCCCATTCCTACATCCTCCAATTTCCAATACCATTTATCGCGATGTATATAAGCGCTCGTATAACGTCTTGATAATCTGTACACAAAATATAAAAACTACTTTTCACAAGATTTTCAATTCTACCATTCTCCTCTTGCCCTCCACCCCAAAAGAGTTATAATTCAGCGGCTGAATTATAAAATTATGCAAACAGAAGATCAACGCGAACTCACCCTGCTTGAGCAGATCGAGCAAGACCCGGATGTCACCCAAGCCTCCCTCGCCACCCAACTCGGTGTTGCGGTCGGGACGGTCAATTGGCATTTAAAACGCTTTGTCGAAAAAGGACTGGTCAAAGTCGAGCGTGCCCAACGCCGCAAACTGCGTTACATCATCACCCCCAAAGGCATCGCCCTGCGCGCCCGTCTGACCGTCGACTATATCGAACAATCCTTCAATCTCTACCGCCGCGTCCGCACGCGCGTGCAAGAGCAACTCCAAACCCTCAGCGAGGCCGGCTACGACCGCGTCCGCATTAGCGGGAATGGCGAAGTCGCCGAAGTCTGCAAGTTGACTTGTCTCGAAGCGGGCATCGAAGTCGTGGATGACGTATCCGCCCCTTTGTTGGAAATTAATGGGATGAAGATCAGCTTAGAAATAGAAGAGAGCAGTCTCTGAGCGGAGCGAAGCGCAGTCGCCTGTGCCCGAAGGGTGAAGAGCGGCTTTTACTAATACCGTCCTTCGATTACAGACTCCAAAAGCATTCGCCTTTCGCTCAGGAACTGCCTCACTCCAAATCAGCCAAAACATTTGGC
>JBNKMO010000104.1:0-15591 GCA_050293165.1 Anaerolineales bacterium
TGGGAAATTTTCATCAAAGCACTGGTTTTGATTCTGGTGCTTTTGACTGGATTTGCCTATCTGACCTATTATGAACGGCGTGCGCTGGCGCGGATCCAATCCCGTGTTGGACCGAACCGTGCAGGGCCCGCAGGGCTTTTGCAGCCGGTTGCGGATGCGGTCAAGCTGATTTTTAAAGAAGAGCTGATCCCTGCGCAAGCCTTTAAAGCGGTCTTTATTTTGGCGCCGATTTTGACGGTTGTACCTGCGATCTTGATCACTGCGACTGTCCCATGGGGCGGTTTTGTGACGATCGGTGGACGCGAAATCCAGTTGAGCATTGCCGATGTGAATGTAGGCGTGCTCTACATTATGTCGGTGGCTTCGATTGCGGTCTACGGCGTGGTTTTGGCTGGTTGGTCGAGCAATAATAAATATGCGATGATGGGCGGTTTGCGCTCCACCGCGCAGATGATTAGCTATGAGTTGGCCCTGGGTCTTTCTTTTGTGGGTGTGATTTTATTAGCTGACTCGATGACGATGAGCGAGATTGTCGAAGCACAGCGCGGTTTGTGGTTTGTTGTTTTGCAGCCGGTCGGGATGATCGTTTTCTTCCTGGCGACCTTGGCTGAATTGAATCGTGGCCCCTTCGATATGCCCGAGGCCGAACAGGAGCTTTCCACCGGTTATAACGTGGAATACTCCGGAATGAAATTCGCGCTCTTTATGATGGCGGAATATACCAAGATGATCTCGATTTCAGCGATCACGGCGACGCTTTTCTTAGGCGGTTTCCGTGGCCCCGGCGTGGATGCGATCCCTGCTCTTGGCCCGCTATATATGTTTATTAAGATCTTCCTCATTCTCTTTGTGATGATCTGGGTGCGTGCCTCCTGGCCCCGCATTCGTTACGACCGCCTGATGGCGTTGGGTTGGAAGATCATGTTGCCGCTTTCTTTGGCGCTGGTCTTCATTACCGCAGTTGGCATCCTCGTAGATATGATGTGGTTGATCCCGCTTCTGTCTTTGGGTGCTGGCGCTATTGCTGTTCAGGCAATAAATCTTTCTCTAAGGAGGAAGGCAAATGCTCGTTGAGTTGCTTCGTGGTCTGAAGACCACGTTCAGGATGATGCTCGATAAGCCGGTTACGATCCAGTATCCGGAAGTGAAGCGCGATGTGCGTCCACGCTATCGAGGTCGTCATGAACTGAAGCGTTACGATAATGGTTTAGAAAAGTGCATCGGCTGCGCCCTGTGTGCGGCAGCCTGCCCGGCGGATGCGATCTTTGTGGAAGCGTCAGAGAATACCGATGAGGAGCGTTACTCTCCCGGTGATCGCTACGCCAGCACTTACGAGATCAATTTCCTGCGTTGTATTTACTGCGGTTATTGCGAAGATGCTTGCCCGACCGAAGCTATTGTGTTGGAACATGAATATGATGTCACCTTTGGCACCCGTTTGGAAGCAATCTATCCCAAAGAGAAGCTGATTGTCCCTGTGCCCTCTAATGGGAAAGCGACCCCGCAGCAAACAGAACCGGGTACTTTCACCCGCTCTGTTCCTGAGATGAAAGATCCCACGAAATAGGTGATTTATGACAGTTGATCTTATTCTCTTTCTGATACTCGCTGTTGTGGCAATCGCTACAGCATTGGGGATGCTGCTCAACCGCAATGCTGTCTATTCGGCACTTTTTCTCGTGTTGAATTTCGCGACAGTGGCGGTCTTCTACCTTTTGCTGGGCGCGCCTTTCATTGCGCTGACGCAGGTTACGGTCTACGCAGGCGCGATCATGGTGCTCTTCCTCTTTGTCATCATGCTGTTGGGCACGGAAGAATTGCCGAAAGGTGAAGGCTTAGGTTGGCAGAAACCCGTTGCCGTTGTACTTGCGCTGGTTTTGGCTGTTGAATCTTCATATGTGGTTTTCTTCCAGAAACCGATTGAAGGTCTAATCAACAATAATCCTTCTGCTGATTTTGCTGGTCCGAAAGCGATCGGTGAAATGCTTTTTAGCAAGTACCTGCTGCCTTTTGAAGTTACTTCGATCCTATTGTTGGTTGCGATGGTCGGTGCGATTGTTTTGACCCTCAATACAAAGGAAGGAGGGCAAAAATAATGGTTCCTGTAAATTATTACATCGCCCTCTCGGCTATTTTGTTCATTATCGGTGCGATGGGTGTTCTTGTGCGCCGCAATGCACTGATTATCTTTATGTCAGTTGAATTGATGCTTAATGCTGCCAACGTCGCTTTTGTGGCCTTTGCCAGTGTTATGCCCAACAAGCTTCCCCTGGACGGGCAGATTTTCGTCTTCTTCATCATGACTGTCGCCGCCGCAGAAGTTGCCGTTGGCTTGGCCTTGATCGTGGCGATCTTCCGCTCGAAGAAGAGCATCAATGTTGACGAAATCAACGTGCTGAAAGGATAAGCCAATATGAATTTTTCTGAAGTTGCAAATTCCGGCTTTTTCTATTTAGCTCCCCTGCTTGTTTTCCTCCCCTTATCGGGCATGTTGATTAACATGATCTTCGGTGGAAAAATGAGCGAAAAAGCCGTTGGTACGGTAGCAAGCTTAGCGTCAGGGTCGGCGTTCGTCGTCTCTCTTTTGCTGGCATACTCGCTAAATGCCGCACACGGTGAATTACACACCGTACCCTTCGCGGAGTGGATCCACATCGGCGAACTCCAACTTGACTGGACTTTCCGCATCGACTCACTCTCGACAGTGATGATGCTGGTTGTCTCTGGTGTTGGCACGCTCATCCATATTTACGCCATCGGCTATATGCACGAAGATGTGCGTTTCAAGGATGATGTCAAACGCTTCCGCCGTTTCTTTGTTTTCCTGAATCTCTTCATCGCCATGATGATGATCCTCGTCAGTGGCGATTCCTACCTGATGCTCTTCGTCGGTTGGGAGGGTGTGGGTCTGTGTTCCTTCCTGCTGATCGGTTTCTGGTACGACTTCGATACCCTTGGTCGCAAGAGCACTGCCAATGCGAATGCCGGTAAGAAAGCCTTTATCGCCAACCGTGTTGGGGATTTCGGCTTCCTGCTCGCGATTTTTACCACTTTTTGGCATTTCGGTAGTCTCCAATTTGATGCCGTTTTTGACGCTGCCGCAGCGCACCCGGACCCGGTCGTGATCTCGGCGATAACATTGTTCATGCTCATCGGCGTGACCGGTAAATCCGCCCAGGTACCGCTCTATGTCTGGCTCCCGGACGCGATGGCTGGCCCGACGCCTGTTTCCGCCCTCATCCATGCTGCGACAATGGTCACTGCTGGTGTCTACTTGGTTGTCCGCTCTGCGCCGCTTTACTCGGTCGTGCACAGCGCATCCTACATTGTCGCCATGATCGGTGCCGTGACAGCGCTCTTCGCTGCGACCATAGCCGTTGGACAATATGACATCAAGAAAGTGCTCGCCTACTCCACCATCAGCCAACTTGGTTTCATGGTCGCGGCGGTTGGCATGGGTGCCTATGTAGCTGGTATTTTCCACCTTGCTACCCATGCTTTCTTCAAAGCCTTACTCTTCCTTTCGGCTGGCTCGGTCATCCTTGGCATGGAACGTGGACATCATCATCTTGCCCACGGACATCATGACGATCATGGTGATGGTCATCACGAAGAAGAAGTCTTTGATCCCGGTGATATGCGTAATATGGGCAACCTCCGCAAGCAGATGCCGGTCACTTTCTGGCTCTACATGGCGGGCACGCTCGCTCTTGCTGGCATCTTCCCCTTCGCTGGTTTCTGGTCGAAGGACGAAATCCTGCTGGATGCCAAACTTCATGCCGCGCATGACCCCTTGTATATCTGGGTTTATATTTTGCTCTCGGCTGCCGCTTTCCTGACCGCCTTCTACATGGGACGCCAAATTTGGATGGTCTTCTTCGGCAAGGAACGTACCGAAGTTGCCAAACATGCTGAAGAAAGCCCTCCTGTGATGACTGTTCCGCTCATGGTTTTGGCAGTTCTCGCTGTTTTGGGTGGCGCGCTCAACCTGCCCTTTGAAGGCTTCCACAACCTCGGACACTGGCTTGGACACACCCTCGGCGAAGTCGAAGGTCTCCCCCTTAATCTCGGTGTTGCTGGTATTTCCACCTTGTTGGCAGTCTTGGCGATCTTCCTCTCTTGGCTGATCTACGGCAAGAATCCGATCAAGGAAGGGCAAGATGATCCGCTGCGGAAGATGTTTGGCCCTCTCGCCTTTCTCTTCACAGGCATGGAAAACAAATGGTTCGTTGATGAAGGCTATAAAGCCCTTGTCCTCGATCCCTTCCAAAAACTGGCGAAATTCCTCTCCATCGATCTCGACTGGAATTTCTGGCAC
The DNA here is from genome assembly GCA_050293165.1 of Anaerolineales bacterium. Classification (GTDB taxonomy): domain Bacteria; phylum Chloroflexota; class Anaerolineae; order Anaerolineales; family Villigracilaceae; genus Desulfolinea. Next base: position 4,319 of record JBNKMO010000104.1, read on the forward strand.
GATTGGTTCCATGAAAGCGTTATTTTTGCCGGTTTCAAATGGCTGGCTCATTTCATGTCCGAACCCGTCGATATGGGCATCATCAATGCCATCGCCGATGGGCTGGCAAACTGGACGAAGCGTTCATCTGAAGGCTTACGTCGCTTACAAAATGGTTTTGTGCGCAGTTATGCTCTTTCCGTTCTTTTGGGCGTAGTTGCAATTTTAGGATATCTTCTCTTCAAGTAAGAGAATAAAAAACGAGGACAGACTATGGACTTTGTGCTGCATCCCCTTAATTTGGTCACTTTCTTCCCGCTCGTTGGCGTACTGGTTCTTTTCTTCATCAACGCTGAAAAGAAAGTCGTCATCCGCTGGGTATCACTCCTGACATCTTTAGTGACTTTTGGACTTTCCCTCTGGCTTCTGAGCCAATTCAACGCAGAAAACCCTGCTTTGCAGATGGTCATCAACCTGCCGTGGATCCAGGTCGCTGGATGGAATATCTCCTACTACATGGGCGTCGATGGATTGAGCATCCTGCTCATCCTCCTGACCACCTTCCTGACCCCGATCGCCCTCCTTTCAACCTGGTCGGCAATCGAGGATCGTGAGAAAGACTTCAACATCTTCTTCCTCATGCTCGAAGTTGGCATGCTCGGCGTTTTCATGGCGCAGGATTTATTCCTCTTCTACGTTTTCTGGGAATTCACTCTCGTCCCGATGTACTTCCTGATCGGTATCTGGGGTGGTCCACAGCGTATTTACGCTTCGATCAAATTCTTCCTCTACACCATGGCAGGTTCCCTCCTGATGCTGCTCGCCATCCTGTGGCTTGGCATTAATCAGGGCACCTTCGCTGTTCCTGACCTGATTGCTATGGGTGGCATCCCGGCTAATATCCAGACCTGGCTCTTCCTTGCCTTCGCGATTGCCTTCGCCATCAAGGTACCGATGTGGCCGCTCCACTCCTGGTTGCCAGATGCTCATGTTCAGGCACCCACTGCGGGTTCGGTCATTCTAGCCGGTGTACTGTTGAAGATGGGCACCTATGGTTTCGTCCGATTCAACCTGCCCCTCTTCCCGGAAGCAGCGGTTAAGTTCGCTCCGATGATGGCAGGTCTCGCAGTCATCGGTATCATCTACGGCGCGATCGTTTCCTACTATCAGAAGGACATCAAAAAACTGGTTGCTTATTCATCCATCAGCCACCTTGGTTTCGTGATGCTCGGTCTCTTTGCCCTCAATTCGCAGGGTATTCAGGGCGGCATCCTCCAGATGATTAACCACGGTCTTAGCACTGGCGCGTTGTTCCTTTTGGTTGGTATGGTCTACGAACAGACCCACACCCGTGACTTTGAAGTCTACGGCGGTTTGTGGAAGGTCATGCCCATCTATGGAACGATCATGCTCGTTGTGACGCTCTCCTCAATGGGCTTGCCCGGTCTCAATGGCTTTGTCGGCGAATTCACCATTTTGCTTGGTGCCTTCGGCTCTAAAGCGATCGGCTCCCCGTGGTACGCGGGTCTCTCCGCGATCGGTGTTATCTTGGCTGCGATCTATATGCTCTACATGTACCAGAAGATTTTTCTTGGTCCGGAAGGCTCGATCGTTGAAACCGTCAAAGAGCATGGACATGCCCTGCGTGACCTCAGCGTGCGTGAGATCATCACCGTTGCTCCGCTCTTGGTTTTCATCTTCTGGATCGGTCTCTACCCGAAGCCTTTCTTCGCCTTGATCGCCCCGACTGTTGATAATCTTGTTGCAGTTTTACAAGCGGCAATGCACTAAAAAACGTGTTGGTCTGTCAGGTGCCTAAGTATCACGAAAGAACCTGCTACTTATACACCTGACACCTGACACTGACTCACTCCTCCATAGGAGAGAATGATTTATGACCCAAGCCGATTTATTCACACTTTTGCCCATCATTGTGCTAACCGTCTGGGCGCTTGTCTTGCTCGTGGTGGATCTCTTTATCCCCAGCGACCGTAAGGGGTGGACAGCGCTCTTAGCCGCTGCCGGGTTGGCGCTAACCATTGGGTTTGCGCTTTCCCAAAACGGGCAGCAGAGCTATGGCTTCAATGGGATGGTTGTCCTTGATGGCTTTTCGACCTTTGTCAGCATCCTGCTGCTCTTCTCGGGCTTGATGGGAATTTCCTTAGCCTATAGCTACCTTAAGCGCATGGGCATCGAACGTGGCGAATACTATTCCCTGATGCTCTTCAGCATTGTCGGAATGATGTTGATGGCACAGGCATCCGATCTGATTGTTGTCTTCATCGCCCTCGAATTGCTCTCCATCCCGCTCTACGTTTTGGCAGCTTTCGCCCATCCCCAACATAACTCCGGCGAAGCAGGCCTCAAATACTTCCTGCTCGGCGCTTTCTCAGGTGGCTTTGTGGTGTACGGGATCGCTCTTGTCTTTGGTGCGACGGGTAGCACAGCCCTAACCGGCATTTTCACAGCCGCGAAAGCTGGTGCTGCGAATATCCCGCTCATGCTGGCTGGCTCTGCCTTAATCTTGGTTGGTTTTGCCTTCAAAGTCGCCGCAGTTCCTTTCCACATGTGGACGCCCGACGTCTATCAGGGCGCCCCGACCTCCGTCACCGCTTTCATGGCGGCTGGTGCCAAGATCGCCGGTTTCGCTGCTTTGATGCGCGTCTTCTCAACTGCCTTCCCAACCCTTGCCGCTGATTTGGCTCCCGTCCTTGCTGTTTTGGCAGCCCTGACGATGATTGTCGGGAATGTCACTGCCGTTTCGCAGACCAACATCAAACGTATGCTGGCATACTCGAGTATCGCGCACGCTGGTTACATTCTGATGGCTTTCGTCGCCTTCGGGAATGGCAAAATCGCTCCCCAAGCCGTCGCAGCAGGCATCTTCTATCTCGTAGCCTATGCTATTACCAACTTCGGTTCTTGGGGTATTGTGATTGCCCTCGAAGATGCTGAAGGCAAAGGTCTCGACCTTGAAGACTATGCTGGTTTAGGCAAGTCCAATCCGCTTATGGCGGCTGCGATGACGGTTTTCATGCTTTCGCTGATCGGTCTTCCGCCCACGTTGGGCTTGATTGGTAAACTCTACCTGTTCCGTGCAGTTGTTGCTGTTGATATGTACTGGCTGGCGATTATCGGTGTGCTGACTTCGCTTATCTCTGCATTTTACTATCTGCGTGTTGTCGTTATCATGTACATGCGCGAAGGCGAGCCGAAGACCAATTCCGAACCCTGGCTTAATTTCACTTGGGTCTTCATGGCTGCTCTCACAGTTATCCTCAGCATTGTTCCCGGCCCGCTCTTTGATTGGGCTTCTAGCGCGGTAATGGTCTTGCTCTCTTCCTAGCAATACCATAAACACGATCTATAAAATCTCCCGTTGAGAACCTCTCAACGGGAGATTTTTCTTTTCCTGGCCCAATATAGGCATTTGGTCATGTGTTGTTTTTAAAAGCGCCCATGCTATACTGGATAAGAGTTTTTGTGGGGAATGTCTGAGCATAGATAATAAGGAAGAGGCTCTGATGAAGAAGCGTATCGTTTTATTCTTTTGGCTTAGTGTTTTATTTATCATTACCTTGGCGTGCACATTGCCAACTGCCATATCTACCCCCACGCCCGTAATCGGCATTGATGCAACATTTACATCCATCGCATTAACACAATTTGCGCTCCAAACCCCGTCTGCGCCGCAACAATCAACAGCCCTGCCTTCAGCGACTTTGCTCCCCACGCTTGCGTCTACTGTAGCGCCATCTGTTCCCATGGTTACGGTCAGTGTCGATACAAATTGTCGCACCGGGCCAGGCGCTAATTTTGATTATTTGAGCGCGTTATTGGTAGGTGAACAAGCAGAGGTCGTAGGAAGGTATACATCCGCCAATCCTGGGTATTGGATCATAAAAAAGGACACGGTCACATGCTGGCTGTGGGGGAAGTATGCGACTGTGGAAGGCGACACTAGTGGTCTCCCAGAAATTGTGCCGCCACCATCTCCCACTCCCTCTCCAACACCTTCTCTATTGCCAACAGCAACATTCACACAAACAGCCTCGCCTGTTCCTCAGCCACAGGGAGACTTGGTGTTGATCGAATTCTTTCAATTGGCGAATCACAATATTGCCGTCCGTGTAGGGGTAGACCCGGTCGGGAGTTTGAGCGGTAACTATGTTTATACGGTCTGGGCGGATGGGAGCAAAGTAAAAGAAGCAACCTGTACAATTCCGACAGGCTCAGCACTTTGTGATACGGGGTACCCTGTTAGCGGAACGCAGATCATCGAGGTTGTGATCGATACAAATAACCTTATTTGGGAAACAAACGAGTCAAATAACATCATGTTTTTGACCTGCGCCCCTGACTGGACATGTAAATAACCGAGTACTTCTTTCTTGATTGAAAAGGTGCGGCGGCCTGAGAAGTTGCCGCACTTTTTCTGTTAGAATTGTCCACTATGACAAAAATAGAAGCCCTGATCTTTGATTTTGACGGTCTGATCCTAGACACTGAAACCCCCGAATTTAACGTTTTGAGTGAAATCTACGCAGAATATGATGCGGAACTCTCCATCGAAAAATGGGGGAAGATCATCGGTGGGAGCGGGGCAGACTCCTTTGATCCCGTTTCCGATTTAGAGCAGTTATCCGGTGAGAACATCTCTCGTCAAACCGTGCTGGACAGGTGGCGCGCCGAAGCTGATAAGCGTATTGCCGCCAACCCCGTCCTCCCCGGCGTGATCGATATCCTCGACACAGCCGCTCAACGCGGACTGAGGCTCGCGGTTGCCTCCAGCTCTCCCCACGCATGGGTGGATACGCATCTTACGCGCCTCGGGCTTTTCGAGCGCTTCGAGCATATCATCTGCTCGGACGATGTAACCCTCACCAAGCCCTCGCCGGAACTCTTTTTGTTGGCACTAAGCAAGTTGAACGTCCGCGCGGATCGGGCAATCATCTTTGAAGATTCGCCGAATGGCGTCAAAGCGGCAATTGCAGCGGGCGTCCCCGTTGTGGCAGTTCCCAATCCAATAACAGCGAAGTTAGAATTTTCTGGCGAGTATTTGCGCTTAGGCTCTTTGGAAGAATTTCAGCTTGAACGTTTTTTGTAACAAAATTACTTATTCTTTCCCAGCAGTACACGGAAAAAACCGATCGTGGTCATCCGGGCGAGTTCAAGCCCATTGCGGAAGCGGCTGATATTTGTTTCGCCGTATGTGCGTGCGCGGTAGCGGATGGGGATGTCGACCACGCCAAGCGCCAATTCGGATGCGGCAAAAAGCATTTCGAAATCCCCAAAGGGATCGAAGTCTCCAAATTTTTCGCGCCACTGTACAAAGCGATTGTAGTCATGCAGGGGATATAATTTTGTGCCGCACAAAGAATCGCTAATGGGCAGCCCCAAAACCCACGATAGAGTTTTGCCAAAGAAAATGTTGCCGAGGCGATTTAGAGCACGCATGGCTTCATCTTCCATTGGGTAAACAAGGCGGCTGCCATTGATGAAATCTGCAAGTCCTTCGCGATAGGCGGTATAAAAGCGTGGCAGGGTCTCGGGCGGCGTGGTCAGGTCTGCATCGAGGATAGTGACGAGTTCGCTGGTTGCGTTTGCGAAACCGACACGCACAGCATCGTTTTTCCCCTTGCCGTTTTGCTTGAAGGCTTTAATAGAACGATTTGGCTTGTGACTTCGCTGAACTTCTTTTTGGATCTGCTCCCAAGTGTCGTCCGTTGAATTTCCTTCCACAAAAATAACCTCCAGCGTTGTGTTATGAAATTCCGGCAGACGGTTTATCGCATCTTGGATATTGCCGCTTTCGTTTCGTGCAGGGATAATGATCGATAGAGACGGGTTGCCTTTTTCGGCAATGATCGGACGCAGAACAACCACCCAAACAAACGAGAAACGTTTGATTACGGGGAAAACAGTAAGTAAGCTATTAACTAGATCAGAAAGAACAGGGATTTGGAAGGGGATAAAAACCGACGGACGTATTCGCACGATTTCATAATTCGCTAGTTTTGCAAATGTGCGCAGATCTTTTTCTGTGATAAAAACATCCGGGTTGGGAGCTTTCCGAATACCAATCCGGCTTGTTAGATTGTACAAAAAACCGAAAAAGGGGTTGTAAGTGATCAGAAAGAGACGCGAGTGTCGTGATAGCTTGTTGTGAAGGGTAGTTAACTGTGTTTGAATGTCGGATAAGTAATTGAAATTGCCATTGAATAGAAACGCAAAGCGTTTGTTTTTTTCTTCGCGGTGATTTTTGATTTCTTCAATATCTGCCACAGTTGATTTTTTCTCGCAGCGTATCGCTTCAAATAATAAACCGGTATCATGTTCCTTCGGAGAGACCTGCACACATTCGTTACAAAATTCTGTTGTGGCTGAAACCTCAGCTGCGATTAAACGATAAACATATTTTTTCCAGCGACTACGATATTGAATTTGCCAATTAGGTGCTTGATTAGACGAGATTTGCATCTTTTATACTCTTTTCGTGTTGAAATGCCATGGGTGTGTTTCCCAGCTTGACGCCCAATTTTACCTTATTAGGGTGTCAAAACTCAGCCAAATTTCCTCTTTCCAAGCGGACAGTGTAAAATAGGGTATAGACGAAAATTCAAGGAGAAAACTCATGAATATCAACCATTTTGATGGGGTGGATTGGCGTAAGATTATCAAGAAATATCAACCTGAAGCCGGGCGCAGCATTTGGCAGCTTGTGAACACGCTGGTGCCCTATATTGGGCTATATGCGCTTATGTTTTGGAGCGTGGGTGTTTCGTACTGGCTGACTTTGCTCTTGGCAATTCCTACGGCGGGATTTATGGTGCGCACTTTCATCATTTTTCACGATTGCGGGCATGGCTCATTTTTCAAATCACGCCGTGCCAATTTGATCGTGGGCATCATTACCGGGATTTTAACCTTTACTCCCTGGCAGCTTTGGTGGCATGAGCATAATATCCACCATGCTAACGCTGGAAACCTGGACAAGCGCGGTATTGGCGATGTGGACACATGGACCGTTGAAGAGTATCTTGCTGCACCCTTCTGGAAAAAAGCTTGGTACCGCTTCATGCGCCATCCATTGATGATGTTTTCTGTTGGCGCTGTGGTTCTTTTTACCATTGTTAAGCGCATTCCGTTGCCTTCACACGGCAAAAAAGAAAAAGCCAGCATCTGGTGGACGAATATTGCCTTGGCAGCGATCATTTCTGTTTTGATTTGGTTGGTGGGCTGGAAAAGCTACTTGCTCGTACAACTTCCCGTGTTGCTTTTTGGCACATCGGCAGGTGTCTGGATGTTCTACGTCCAGCATAATTACGATGGCGTTTACTGGGAACGCGAGGAGCAGTGGGATTTCTACAAAGCGGCGATGAAGGGCAGTTCTTTTTACGAACTTCCTGGCATTTTGCAGTGGTTTACTGGCAATATCGGCTATCACCATGTTCATCATTTGGGTTCTCGCATCCCCAACTATAAGTTGCAGCAATGCTTTGAAGAAAACCCCCTCTTTCATATAAAACCGATTAATATTTGGAGCAGCCTAAAAGCGCTGCGCCTGCGCCTTTGGGACGAAGCCAATCAGAAAATGGTTGGTTGGGAAGCCCTGAAACATTATCGTAATAAGAGAGAAATAGCCTAAATCAAAAACTCCGCTGAAATTTCGGCGGAGTTTTTTTTATGGAGAACGATCTTGTTGGCAAATAGAGCTAACGCTTCCTGTACGAATACCTATTTCCCTTCGGCTTTTTCTTCTTCGCGGGGCGTGGTTCGCCACCACCGGGTGGCAGTAGTTTCACATCTTCCGCTGCAACCCAAATAAAGCGCGAGTTTTTTGTCGTCCCTGTGTATGCCGGGACTTTATACCGACGAACTTGGAAATTGCAACTCATCAAAAGCGTTTCAAATTCTTTACTTGGTTCAGCAGACCAAATCGCCAGAGTGCCCTGCTTGCGGAGCGCGCGTCTGCAAATTTCTATGCCCTCGCGCGTATACAGTTGGTTATTGCCCGTGTCCGTTATCGCGCTGGGCCCATTATCAATATCGAGCAGAATTGCATCGAAGCTTCCTGCTGAAGTGGAAAGAAGGGGGAGGATGTCGCCAATCTTGATTTCAGTGCGCTTATCCTCCAAAGGCTGCCCGTTGAGTTCTTTGAAATATTCACGATTCCAGGCCACGACATCGGGTAATAACTCACTCACCGTCACTTTTGCGTCCTCGCCAAGCATATCGAGCGTTTGGCGCAGAGTGTAGCCCATCCCCAAACCGCCGATCAAAACATGCGGGGCCTCATGTCCTACAAGGTGTGCACACCCCAGCCTTGCCAAGGCAAGCTCAGATTCATGTTGTCTGCTGCTCATTAATTGTTGCCCATTGATCTTGATTGCAAAATCCTGATCATGTTGATAAAGCCCCATTTTCCCGCCATCGGGCGTCTCGGTTGTTGCTAATTCTATTTGCGGTTTCATATTTTTTACCTAAATGTGACTTTATTTGGATTGGACTATTTCTTGCTGATCTTTCGCTGGATTCGTTCAAGACGATGGGATAACTCCTCAAGCCAGTGGTCTCGTTCGTACGCCTGCAGCTTGCCCTCGTTTACCAGACTGAGTGCCTGTTTTGTTAATGCTTCCGCTAAAAGGTGGTCTTTGGTTTTGTGCTCGTAATACTTAGCCAATTCCACATGGGCGTAAATATGCCCATCTTCCACGGCTTGCTGCCACCATTTTACTGCTTCTTCAACATCTCCCCGGCGACGTTGTAAAACAGCCAACCTCTTTACCGCTTTGCCAAAATCATCTTCGGGCAAAGAGTCTTTTAAACCGTGCTCATAGAGTTTCGCCGCTTCATCCCATCGATTTAAATCTTCAAAGAGTTTTGCGATGGCGATCACATCCAAGCCGTGCTGCACACTCTCTCCGAACGGATTGGCGAGCATCGCTGCGGCGTGATTGAGCAAAGCTGCCAGCGAAAGGATATCGATCTCGTTATGGTAGAAAACGCCCTTCATCTGTGTCGCGTCATGGTCGCGCAGGTAGTCAAAGTAGAGATAGGGAATCTCGTATCCGGGCACTTCTTCAGATGTGCGCGTTACGCCCAGAATATGCGCTTCGATGGATTGCAGCGTCCGCGATGCCAATCTGTCCCGCCATAAACGACGAGCGAGATGCAGCAGGTCGAGATGGGCATAGCCTTCAAAAGGCACGGGGATACTGTGTAATTTGTAGCGCGTTTGCAACAGCGGTGCATCGAAGGATTTACCATTGTAGCTCACCAGCACTTCGGCGAGCGCAAAGAACTCCGCCATCGCTTCGAGCATGGCTGGCTCTTCACTCGGGTCGCGCAGGAAGAATTGTGCCAGCAGAAAGTCATCGCCCTCGAAACGCCCGGCCCCGACCATGAAGGCATAGGTCCCGGTACCGCCGGAGAGGCCGGATGTCTCGGTATCGAAGAAGATGAATTTCTCCGCAGGCAGCTCGGTGATGCGCACATCCTTTGCCCAAACGCCAAGAATTTCGGGCAGGACGGCGGGGCGCATTGACGTGCGTCCATGCGGGATGTTTAGCGGGAAACGTTGTTCGACGACGAAGCTCTCTCCATAACGCGTTTGGCGGAACTCACCTGAAAGGAGATTTTCAATCTTTTTCCCCTCAGCAGGTTTGGGGCGCGGGAGATCCGCTGTTCCGGTTTTTACGCCGAGCGACTTTAATTTATCCGCTAAAGAGCGTTTGGGGGTGGGCACTTTATCCGTCATCCTAAAATTATAGTCGATTGACGAAAAAACCGTTTTTGTTGTACACTGGGGCGTATCTGATATCCTTTTTTTGCGTCATAGAAAATGAGTAAATTGTGAACGAAGCAGAATTAATTCAACGCGCCCGCCGGCTGGATGGACAAGCTCTGGCCGAAATTTACGATACCCACAACAAAGCGATCTACCGTTATGCGCTACGTCAGCTTGGCGACGTGAACTTGGCCGAAGATTGTGTTTCAGAGACTTTTACGCGCTTCTTGAAGGTGCTTAGTAAAGGCAAGGGGCCGCGTGAGCATTTGCAAGCCTATCTTTTTCGGATTGCTCATAATTGGATCACTGACTTTTATCGGCGTGCCGCGCCCGAAGCACACCCAATTGACGATGAATTCGGACTGGCGGGTGATGATAATCCGGCACAGGCGGCGTTTGAAAATATGCGAAGCCGCCGTACGCGTGCAGCTTTGTTAACTCTCACGCCAGATCAGCGCGCTGTGATTACGTTGAAATATCTCGAAGGTTGGAATAATGCCGAAATTGCCACAACGCTGGCGAAGCCGATAGGCGCGGTTAAATCGTTGCAGCATCGTGCTTTGGCAGCCTTAAAACGAATTCTATTGGATGAAGATGATGAATAATAAACAGGAAATTGACCCCAAGCTGAAAACATTATTGAATGAACTACGCGATGTGCCCGCGCGTGACCCTAGGCGTGCTGCCCAGGGACGAGCACAGTTTTTATCTCAAGCTGTTTCTGTCCGCACCCAAGCCGTATCCCAAAATCCGATCCGGCGCCTTAATAGGTGGTTCGACAAACCCAAACAACTGAAGGAGAAAAAGCGAATAACCATATTTGCTTCCATTCTTACCATTTTTGTATTACTAACAAGTGGTGGTGTTGGTACGGTGTATGCAGCGCAAGATAGCATGCCCAATGAGATGCTTTACTCTGTGAAAATTGCCAGCGAAGAATTCCGCCTGAATATAACGGATGATTCTGCTAAACAGCTTGACCTGCTGCTTGAGTTTGCCGAGCGCCGCGGTGATGAGATCGAGACGATGCTTACCGAAGGCGAAGAGCCTCCAGCGGAAGTGCTTCTCAAGCTCAACCAGCAAACGCAGCAAGCCATGCAATTGGCGGGGACGCTCGATGGTGAAGCCATGCTAAAGGTGCAAAACACCATCCAAAACCAGATCCGGCGCATACTAAAACTACAGGAAAATGCTTCTGGTGATGGAGCGATGCTTATGGAGCAAACGCGTGCCGCGTTGCAAAGCCAGTTGATGCTCTCGGGCGATAGCGCTGGTCAGGGGCAGGGCCAAGGTCAGGGTCAAGGACAGGGCCAAGGGCAGGGCCAGGGGCAAGCCACAGACGAAAGCGAGGAAGCTCCCCCTGAAGGCGAGACGACACCTGAACCACAGGGACAGGGCCAAGGTCAGGGACAGGGGCAAGGTCAAGGACAGGGGCAAGGTCAGGGGCAAGGTCAGGGGCAAGGTCAGGGGCAAGGTCAAGGACAGGGACAGGGACAGGGACAAG
>JBNKMO010000105.1:0-10317 GCA_050293165.1 Anaerolineales bacterium
CAAGACATTTATTACCGTTTTTAGCGCATGATGTTTATTAGCTTAGTTTGTGACAAAAAATACTATGATGCAACTTGCTCAAATGCTATAGTAGAACAAGTTTGTTCATATATTCACAAAAGCACATATGCAAAAAGGAGAGACCGCATGATTGCTACAAACTTGCAAGAAGAAGTCCACCAATTACACGCACAGCTTTGTAGTGGCCTGGCAGACCCTGCACGCATCCTTATTCTCTATTCGCTTGCTGAAAAAACTTGTCATGTCAATGAGTTAGCGGAAGAACTTAAACTCCCTCAATCCACTGTTTCTCGCCATCTGAAAACTTTGCGCGAGCGCGGTCTTGTTACATCCCAGCGCGATGCTCAATATATTCACTACGCGCTTGCCGATAAACGCGTAATCAACGCTCTGGATATTTTACGCGCTATCATGGCAGACAACCTCAAAGACCAAGCACAAATCGCAATCGCAGCAACACAGGCAAATCAATCTACTTTATAGGAGCTTGGTATGAAAACCTTTCTCATTCTAGGGGCAGGCACGGGCGGCACGATGGTCGCCAATAAAATGGCAGAAATACTCGACACACAAGAGTGGCGCATCGTCATCGTTGACCGCGACGAGACACATTACTACCAACCAGGCTTCCTCTTTATTCCTTTCGGTATCTACTCCCCTGCTGATGTCGTCAAACCCAAGCGCAACTTCCTGCCACCACAAGTGGAAGTCATCTTCTCAGACATCGAATTGATCGAACCAGACAAAAACCGCGTCACACTAGGAAAAGCAAAAAAGACTATCAATTACGACTATCTCGTCATCTCCACCGGCAGCCATATTCATCCCGAAGAAACCCCGGGCTTGGATGACGAAGCCGCCTGGATGAAAAACGTCTTTCCCTTCTACACGCTTGAAGGCGCCACTAAACTAGGCAATTTCCTAAAGTTTTGGAAAGGCGGACGACTCGTATTGAATGTTGCCGAAATGCCGATTAAATGCCCCGTTGCACCGCTGGAGTTTCTCTTTCTGGCAGATTGGTTCTTCCACGAGCGCGGGATGCGCGACAAGGTTGAGATCGTTTTCGCGACACCACTTCCCGGAGCGTTCACCAAACCGCGTGCATCCGCTATCTTGGGCGGGATGCTGGACGATAAAGGCATTAATCTGCAACCTGACTTCAACATTATGGAAGTTGACCACGCCAAACAAGTCATTCGATCATACGATGAAGTCGAATTGGGATACGATCTACTCGTGACCATCCCGACCAATATGGGGGCGGAAGTTATCGGTAACTCTCAAATGGGAGACGATCTCAACTTTGTCCCCACAAACAAGCACACCCTACAGAGCGACAAATGGGAAAACGTGTGGATCATTGGAGATGCCGGAAACGCGCCTGCGTCCAAGGCCGGTTCGGTGGCACACTTCATGCTCGACGTGCTGATCGAGAATATCCACCGTCATATGGAAGGACTGGACCCGCTTCCGAAATTTGACGGACACGCCAACTGCTACATCGAATCTGGTTTTGAAAAAGGCGTCCTGATCGATTTCAACTATGACGTTGAACCGCTTCCGGGTAAATTCCCGCTACCCGGCTTCGGTCCATTCTCCCTACTCAAAGAATCCCATGCCAATCACTGGGGCAAGATGATGTTCCGTTGGATGTACTGGAATATCCTGCTCAAAGGCGGCGAAATGCCTTTCGAGTCACAGATGAGCATGGCTGGAAAATGGGAATAGGAGAAAACGATGACTGAAACGGCCATCACCCAAGAGCAATTCACCCTGCTCATGGAAAAAATGGATCGCATCGAAAGCCACATGGCAGCGCAACAACGCCGCCAGCAAGAGATGGAAGAACTGCAACGCGATCTAATTCCCATTGGCAATCACATGTTCAAGTTAGCCATTGATGAGCTAGCCGAAATTGGATCTGATTTTCAAGCTGAAGACCTGTTTTTCTTAATAAAACGTGTTCTTCGCGACACACACCTACTATCAAAACTACTTGACCAACTCGAAAACGTAATGGAACTCAGTGAAGATATGCAAGTAATAGGTAAGCAAATCTTCAATCAAGGCGTCCAAGAGTTAGATCGGCTAGAACGCGAAGGTTATTTTGCCTTTGCGCGTGAAGGCTGGCAAATTGTAGAACGAGTTGTCACCGAATTTGACGAAGAAGATGTTCGCGCACTCGCCGACAATATTGTCGTCATCTTGAAGACTGTCCGCAATATGACCCAACCCGAGATCATGGCAATTGCGAATCAAAGCGTAGATGCCATTCGCGAAACGCCGGACGAAGGCGACAATATTTCCGCCTTCAAGCTCATAAGAGAAATGGGCAGCCCGCAAGTGAAGCGCGGTATGTCCCGAATGCTCAATTTACTCAAAGCAATGGGCGAGACACCCGCCTAACCATACTTATTAATTAAGGAGAACGAAAATGACCGTATTAGAAAATATTGCACTCAACGACGAAGGCTTCCTGGTCGATCCCGCTGTCTGGAACAAAGATCTCGCTGTTGCACTCGCTGAACAAGAAGGCATCACCCTCACCGACGCACACTGGGCCGTGATCAACTTCTGCCGTGAAGCTGCCGCCGAATCTGGTGCTGCACCCACCCTCCGTCAGATCACCAAGGGTGCTGGCGTCCCCACCAAAGAACTTTTCCAGCTATTTCCCAAAGGCCCGGCCAAAAAAGTTGCCAAGATCGCTGGCCTAGGAAAACCGGAAGGTTGCGTCTAATCGCATTTCATCTAAATCCTCTTTTTGCTGAGCAAAAGGAAGGAATAAAAAAGGATAACAAACAAAATGACTGAAGAAAAGAATCGACATATTGCGTTCATTTGCTCCAAAGGCAACATCGACATGGCCTACCCTGCTTTAATCATGGGCTGGGCCGCCCTCGGGAACGGCATCGATGTCACCCTGTTTTTTACCTTCTGGGGCCTTGACTTGATTACCGAAAAACGCGTCGACAAGCTTGAAATTGCGCCCGTAGCAAACACCAGCTTCAAAATGAGCATGATGGGCCTTCCCACCGGCAATATGGGCATCCCGAATATTTTGGGTGTTCTGCCAGGCATGACCGCCTTTGCCAGCAACTTCATGAAAAAGAAAATCGACGAGCTCGATGTTCCGCCTGTGCGAGAATACCTTGAAATGCTCTCAGATGCTGGCGCAAAATTGTATGGCTGTAAGATGACCGTTGATATGTTCGGATTGAAAGAGGAAGATTTTATTTCCCAAGTAGATGCAGTCGTTACCGCCTCCGACTTCATGGATATGACCGAAGGCGCACAGATCATCTTCATTTAGATATTTACCAAGAGACAAAAAAAGCCGCGCTATACAGCGCGGCTTTTGCTTTTATATAAGTCTACCTTATTCTTCTTCTTCGGAAGATTTCGCAGCAGCGATGACCTGCTCCGCAACATGCGAAGGCACAATATCGTAGACATCGAATTCCATTGTAAAGTAGCCACGACCACCAGTGATGGAGCGAAGTTGACTCGTATAGTTCATCATCTCCGCCAAAGGCACCGTAGCAATAACGACAGTGGAACCACGCTCTGATTCAGTCCCTTGAACACGTCCACGGCGGGTGCTGAGATCGCCCATCACATCGCCCATATTCGCATCGGGAACAGAGATGCGTGCTCGCATGATCGGCTCAAAGAGCACGGGGCCTGCGTCTTTAACCGCAGCTTTGAAAGCGCCGCGCGCAGCAGATTCAAAAGCGACTGGCTTCGAGTCAACAGGATGCTCTTTACCATCAAAGACAGAAACTTTGATATTCTGCATCGGGTACCCCGCAATAGCGCCATCTTTCATCACACTCAAGATACCTTTGCGAATAGCTGGCTCATACGATTGAGAAATTGCGCCACCGAAAACATCCCAGGTTAACTCAAAATCACCTTCCGGGTAATTGTCGATAGTAATATGGACTTCGCCAAATTGCCCGGAACCACCACTTTGTTTTTTGTGGCGATAAGAAGCCGTCGCTTTTTTGGTAATACCTTCGCGATAAGGAACTCGCGGCTCTTCAGTCTCCAGGCTAACCTGCAGCTTTGATTCTGCGCGGCGAATCGCCACATCGATATGTTGGTTGCCCATGCCTTTCAAAATGGTTTGGCGAGTAGCTTTCTCGTTGTACCAATCGAGAGTCATGTCTTCTTCACAAAGACGGGTCAGCGTCGGAGAGATTTTTGCAGCGTCAGCCTGCGTTTTGGGAACAATAGCAACGCGATAAAGACCTGTCGGATATTCGGGCACAGGTAAAGTCAGCGGATGACCATTGGCACAGAAAGTATCCCCGGTTGCAGTTTCGCTCAGCTTCGGAACATTGGCAATGTCGCCAGCGTGGATAACGCCAACGCCAATCTGATCTTTACCTCTGGGAATATTCACAGAGCCAAAACGTTCTTCGATCTTTTTGTTCTGGTTCCAAACACGGCTATCAGCCGAAATGCTGCCGGAGTAAATACGGAAGAAGGTTTGCTTGCCAACAAAGGGATCAGCAGTGGTCTTCCAGACATACGCAGCCAACGGGCCAGTATCAGAAGCTGTCAGTTCTTCTTCACCTTTCGCGCCCTGCGCCACAACGGCGGGACGTTCAGCAGGGGAAGGCATCAGTTTCACAAATGCGTCCAAAACGGGGCCCACTGCAATTTCGTTACCGGTCGCAGCGACGAGGACGGGCACAAAATCTCCAGCCAGAATCGTCTTCTTCAATCCACGGGCGATTTCGGCATCGCTCAACTCTTCGCCTTCGAAATATTTTTCGAGCAGCGCATCATCGCCTTCAGCGGCAGCCTCGATCAATTCCATGCGTGCTTCTTCAGCGGCATCTGCATATTCAGCCGGAATATCAACGGCTGTCTTACCAGCGCCTTCATAAGCTTTATTGCCCAGAAGATCAATCACACCTTTGAAATCGCCGCGCTCGCCCCACGGGAGCTGCAACTTGATCAAACGAGCTTCAGAAAGAGCCTCAATAGATGCCAGCACCTTTTCAAAGTTCGCATTATCACGATCCATTTTGTTGACAATAACAAAACGCGGCAGCTTGAACGCATCACAATAACGCCACGCGATCTCGGTACCAACTTCAACACCGGCAACAGAATCCAACAAGACAGCCGCACCATCAGAAACACTTAAGGCAGAAATCACTTCGCCGACAAAGTCAGTGTAGCCTGGGGCATCAAGAATATTCAGTTTGTTGTTTTTATATTCAATCGGGAGAACGCTGGTGTACAACGAAAGTTTACGGCGAATTTCTTCATCATCAAAATCTGAGGCGGTTGTGCCGTCTTCAACCTTCCCCAGACGGGTTGTGGCGCCACTGAAATGTAAAAACGCTTCAGCCATCATCGTTTTGCCAGTGCTACCATGACCAATCAAAGCAATATTGCGGATAAACTCGGTGGTATACTCTTTCATCTAATTGGACCCTTCTTAGGTTTGGGATGTAAAACAGACCGCATGATTGTAAGAGAATACGGTTGAAATGTCAAAGTGCGGAATGTCATCTTCTACCCTCTTATTCTCACCTATTCCCCCCGTTTAAATTTCATGAATCACTTTACCAGCAACCTGAAATACCTCGGTAAACCACCCTGGGATAGTGGCAAAACCCCACCGGAATTACTCGAATTCATCGTCCAACATCCTGCCGGGCGCGCCATTGATCTCGGTTGCGGCACAGGCACAAATGTGCTCACTCTCGCCCAACACGGCTGGGATACAACTGGCGTGGATGTCGCCTTTCTCGCGCTCTACAAAGCCCGCCAGAAAGCGAAATCAGCCAACGTGCAAGCGCAATTCAAACTCCGTGATGTCAGCAAACTGCGCGGCATACACGGCCCATTTGACCTTGCCCTCGATATGGGCTGCTTTCACAATCTTTTTGAGAAACAGCGAGATTATCTTGCCCGACTGGACGAAATCCTGGCCCCAGGCGGACACTGGCTCCTCTACGCCCACCTACTCCCCGCTGACGGGACACCCGCGACCCACGGGCTTGCTCCCGCTGATCTAGAATCTGCCCGATCTCGATTTAATCTCGTCTGGCGCAAAGACAGCATAGACAAGATCGGGCGCGATTCTATTTGGGCGTTGTTCCAGAAACCGTAGAAAAAAAACATCGTTAGCATTGCAATACAAAAATCGGGAGTACAATTCAATACACAGCCTATCAGCAGGCTGCTTTATTCGTAGAAAAAAAAGGAGAAAAGAAACATGAAATCAAACATAGGGCACCCTGATCGTATTATTCGTGCCATGCTCGCATTGGTACTCTTGGCTTTAGGTATTGGCGGTGTCTTAAGTGGCACAATCGCCATTATTTCCACTGTCGTTGGCGCTATTTTAGGACTGACCGCACTCTTTGGTTTTTGCCCCATCTACGCCATCGCGAAAAAAGACACATTGGACATGGGCAACTAAACCTGCCGCAAAGCAAAGAGAAAAAGTGTGCTCGCCAGCGGGTGCACTTTTTTATTTTGCGAAAAAGGTATAATCTCGCAATCTATGTCACTTCTATTTCTCTTCCTTGATGGCGTCGGACTCGGCGCCAGTGACCCGGAAATCAATCCCTTCGCGCGCGCGGAAATGCCAACCCTGCGCACCCTACTCGGCGACCAACCCCTCGTCGCCGACACAGCCCCCTATCACGATAGGCACGCCACTCTCTTGGCGTTAGATGCCAACCTCGGCGTAGACGGCCTGCCTCAATCCGCTACGGGACAAGCAACCCTACTGACAGGCATCAACGTCCCAAAAGAAATCGGCTATCACTACGGCCCCAAGCCAAATGCCGATGTGCGGCGCTTTCTGTCAAAGGGAGAGAATGGGCTGGGCGAAACCATCTTCTCATGGATACGCGCAGAAAACAAAAGTGCCGCGCTCTTGAGCGCCTATCCGGACGGCTATTTCAAAGGCATTAACTCCGGGAAACGGATCTACTCAGCGATTCCCCTCGCCGTCACACAGGCGGGCTTTCCCCTCTTCACCGCCGAAGATATTTACGCCGGGCGCGCCCTCAGCGCAGGTTTCACCGGCAAAGCCTGGCGCGAGATGCTCAAAGACGATAAAGCGCCCATCTACACCCCCGAAGAAGCGGGCGCAAAACTCGCCGAACTCGCCAATCAATATGACTTTTCCCTCTTCGAATACTGGGCAAGCGACTACGCCGGTCATAAACAAGATATGGACTGGGCAATCTCCCAACTCGAAACCCTCGATGGTGTCCTGACTGGCTTGCTGGATACCATGCCCGAAGATTTACTCGTGCTGGTCACATCCGATCATGGCAATCTGGAAGACCTCGGCACGCGCAGACATACGGATGTGAAAGTGCCCTGTTTGTTATTGGGGAAAGAAGAAATAAGGAAGAAGTTTATGGGGGCAGGTTTGGGGGATTTGACGGATATTATGCCTGCGATGAAGAGAATTTTTAATTAATAGTAGACACTTTCCTCTTGTATTTAGACGATTAGCCCCCCGGCCCTCGCTCCGCTTGGGCGTCCCCTCATTTTGCAAGCAAAATAGGGGGACAAAGCTTATCGCCTAGTCTCCCCCAAATTCCAAGTGCGTGGAATTTGGGGGAGATGTCCGAAGGACAGAGGGGCAAAGCTTCAGAAACCAGAGTTATTTTTGAGAGATAGGAGCGACCGCAACCCGAAAACCGAAAAAATTAAACCAGTAGCTCGGATCATAGCTATAACGGTAAGAACAGCGAACACTGAGATGATTGTTGCCAAAAGCTCCTCCACGCAATGCGCGCAAATCTCCTTTTGTTTCTTCCTCTTTATCGTCACTTGCTCTGTATGGATAATTTTTAGGTACACTACGCATCCACTCCCAAACATTACCACTCATATCTGCGCAACCATAAGGGCTATCTCCTGCGGGCGAAAATTCTCCCACAGGGCTTGTGCTACCTATTCCACTCTCTATTGAGTTACATTTACTTTTGTCAAACTCATTTCCCCAAGGGTATACGTTAGCATATTCACCACGAGCAGCCTTTTCCCATTCAACTTCAAGAGGCAAGGAGAATCGATAGCCTTGTGGCAGCTCGTTGCTATATTCTTTGTTCAACCAAGCAATATACTCTTGGGCATCATGCCATGAGACCTGAACAACAGGGTGCAATAATCTCCCTTCAAAACTTTCCGCGTCTGGTCCCAGTGGATATTTCCAGTTTGCATCTCTTACGAGTTTCCATGTACTGCTCATCCAGACCCCTCCAGCTCCATCTTTTTCTGCTTCTGTAAGGTGATTTGTTAGATCATAAAAACGAGCAAAATCTTCATTTGTAACAAGAAAACGTGCCATATAATAATCATAGGGAATATCGGCCGTAAGCTGTTCTTCGCCTTCGCCCATCAGAAACTCACCAGCCGGTATGCGCTGAAATTTCATCTCGGCAAAGACAAGCGAATCCCGCATCCCATCCTTGGTGCCGACCCAGTGCAGGTCACGCTCGTCGATGCGCGCTTTTGCTGTTTCTGTTTCGGGTTGGGTAGCCGCTTCTTTAGCGGTGGCAACTTCCTCGTCCACGGGCGGCAGCGCCATGTGCACGAGGCTGTCGATCACATCCGCCGTAAAATGTTCCTTATGCGGCGCGATCTCTTCGAGCACACGCCGCATCTCGCGATTCAGGTCACCCTGAAAGCTGGCAGCAGCTTCAGCGTTCCCGGCTGCCCAGTCGAAAGCGTCCTGCACCAGTTTGGCGCGCGTGGCAGGGGTGTAAAGCGAATAAGCGCGCTTGCGGAATTTGGGCGCGGCACGCATCCAAACCTCCCAGCGCACAAAGTCATCAAAATCAATCACTTTTTCGCTCTCGCTCATATTACGCCACATCGCCCAGCGCAAATTCAGGTCGTTCAAAAAGGTCTTGACCTTGCGCGGGTTTGCCGCCGCGCCCAAAGCGATCAGGCGGCTATGGGCTTGCATCCCGCCATTGTCGGCAACCTGCTGACGCACGAACTCGCCCATCTCTTTATCCTGCACGGGCGGCAGGTCGAAGCGCAGTTGGATAATCTTTTCGAGATAATCGGCGGGGTCGTCGGCGAGAATATTCGTCTCCTGATAATGCTTGGTAACCGCCTGCTGCACGATGCGCGTATCGGCACCCAGCACAAAAACGCAGCCCTTTTTATCGAGAAAAAGTTTGACCGCTTCAAGCACCTGCACCGTCTTTTCGGGCAGGCAGCGGTCAAGGTCGTCGATGAAGATCGCCAGAATGCCTTCTGCAGGATTGATTTTTGCGACATCTGCCTTACGATGCACCCAAGCTGCCAGCAGTTTATCAAAAGCATCGTCAAAGAGATCAAGTAAGGCTGTTTTTTCAGCAAAGGATGTTGGTGTGGGCGTCCCTGTATTCAACTTGATACCCGTATCTCCAACCTGTACCGAAAACCAGGAAAGCACCGTATTCACCACATCTCGGCGCGGATAGCTGGGGTCGAGCAATTTGCCCCAAACCTTTGAGACCACACCATCATCCGCCATCGCCTGCACGATCACGCGCACAAGAGCGACCAGCAACTGCTCTTCGTCGGCATATTTCCAGGCGTTGAACCAAACCGTGCGACAGGGACGAAAATCCTTCTCAGGCTCGTCGCTCTCATTCAGGAAATCCCACTCGTCAGGCGTTTTTGGATCACGCAAACTATCTGTCTGCTGAAGCATTTTCTCGACTCGCCGCAAGAGCGTTGTCTTGCCACTGCCCCACGCCCCACTGACGCCAATGGTTAACGGTGTAACGGTATTCTTGCTGGCGATCAAGCGCGCCAATGTGGCAGCATAATCATCAAAATGAAATTGCGCATCTTCTTCATTGCGCAAAGGCAGGTCGTGCCAGATATTCGGTGTTTCGTAGCGATTATTCTTCTTGGAGTTCGCCATAATTCAGTCCCACAGTTTGGTTTGGATAGGGATATTGTACAACAAAACCTCTCACCAAAGACTACAAAAGTCTTAAAGACTCTTGTGGTCTTTTTTCGAAAAGTGACACATAACATATTGACAAATTGCGATACGTCAATAAAATCAATCTATGGACATCAAGACCCAGTTAAAAGCCCTTAATAACGATACACGCCTGAAAATCCTTGCATGGCTTAAAGACCCCGACGCGCACTTTCCGCCACATTACGAAAGCGGATTAAGTTTCGAAATCGGGGTTTGCGTTGCCTTTATTCAGGATAAGGCAGGCATCTCCCAATCGACCACATCCCAATATATGTCGCTTCTTCGTCAGGCTGGCTTTGTGATCGCCACACGGATCG
>JBNKMO010000106.1:0-20110 GCA_050293165.1 Anaerolineales bacterium
ACCTGAAGAATGTTTCAACGGCAGAAGAACTCAAGATTATGGATAAACTCAATCAACGTCCAAGAAAATGCCTTGGCTTCAAGACGCCTTATGAGGTATTCTTTGGATTAGAAAGAGTTGCACTTACGACTTGAATCCAAGCTGTTTAAAAAGTCTTGACTGTCAGCCAAATTACGCTAAAAGTTTCAGGTTATGCAGACCGAAAACTTCCTGCCACATTTGTTTCAGGGGGGAGATGTGGTAAAGCGCTGGTCGCAGAAGATCATTTCGTGGCATGAGCCGCCCAGCGACCTGGTACTCAAACACAGCTTCGGCACGGTACAGGATTTGCGTGTTGATGAAGATGAGGGCTTGGCGTTTCTCTCCGTTGCCACGCATTGGGTGATCGAAGAAGGGGAGGATGGCTTTGAAGAAGATGGCGGCTGGGCTTTTGTGCTCGTCAAGGAAGACGATGCGTGGAAAGTGCGCTCTTATGGCTGGGCGGTGACGTTTATCAGCGAGTAATGGAAGCGCCGAGATGTTAGGTTTCGGCGTTTTTTGTGAGAATGAGAATATGAATAAATTTGTTTTGCATTATTGGTTAAATACGTGAATTGTTGCTTTATAATTTCGGCGTATATGGGAGAAATTCTTATGGAAAATTTTTTTGACAAGGCTAGTTTGTCTCTTATGATTTTAGGATTAGGCGATGTTTATTTGTCGAGATTTTTATTGCGCAAGCAGACTAAGACGACAGGTAAAGAGTTGTTTAGCATGAATTCTGAACTAGAGGATATTCATAACGATTATTTGGTATCAAGTACATTTATCTTTTTACTGTTCTCACTCTTTTTATATTTGGTGTATAAATCTGACGCCATCTTTTGGGAAAATCATGTTTTTGTGCTAATACCATTATCTTTTATAGAATTTGCTCTATACGATGCCGTTTTTGCGCTTTCTACCAAAGTTTTCCCTACGACAACAAGGTATAACTGGAATAGTTATGTCTATGACCCTGATGGCAAACTTCGTTGGGTAGCTTTTTGGCAAATTGGAGTGGGTATAGCCTTGTTATTAGCTGATTACATACTTTTTCAACTCTCTATATCGTGATGTAGTCATCATGAATAATAAAAAACTCCGAGACCTAAAATCTCGGAGTTTTACTTTTTGCGGACGATTCCGTGCGTCGCACCAGCTTCGAGGGGATTCTGCCTGTCGATAGGTTTTGTGCTCATCGAAGGGCAAAATGCTTGGGCGATGGTGCGACGCACATCTGCCTGCCAAAAAAAAGATGACAGTCACCTTTAAGGTGACTGTCATCTCAACTTTTATCTATTCTCTATTTTCTACTCTCTAAGCCTTATACCCCAACAACCGCAACCCATTCAACACCACCAGCACCGTGCTGCCTTCGTGCCCTACCACGCCGAGCGGGAGAGCCAGATTTGCGCCGAAGGCCCCTGCCACGAGCAGAACAATCACCGCCAGCGCAAAGACCAGGTTTTGCCAGACGACTTTCTTGGCGTGGCGTGCCAGACCGATGGCGAATGGGATTTTTTCGAGATCGTCGGACATGAGCACCACGTCGGCGGTTTCGATGGCGACATCCGTGCCAGCACCGCCCATCGCAATGCCGATGTCGGCGGTTGCCAGCGAGGGGGCATCGTTCACGCCGTCGCCGACCATTGCCACGGGACCATATTTCTGTTGTAAATTCTTCAGCACGGTCACTTTGTCCTGCGGGAGCAGGTTGGCGTGATATTCGTCCACGCCGGCGCGTTCGGCGATCTTGGCAGCCACACGCGGATTATCGCCCGTCAGCATGACGACACGTTCGATGCCTGCCGCTTTCAACGCCTTAATCATCTCGACGGCGTCTTCACGCAGCGTGTCGGCGACTGCCAGCAGACCGAGAAAGTTGGGGGCGGCGTAGGCGTACATGACGGTCTGCCCTTCGTCTTCGATGCTGCGTGCTCTGCTCAAAACGTCGGCGGGGATGGCGACACCGCGCTCTTCAAAGAGACGTTCGTTGCCGATCCAGAGCGTTTTGCCTTCGACCTTTCCCTCGACACCCTGCCCGGGGATCGCGCGGAAGTTCGTAGACGGAGGCAAGTCCAGGTCACGTTCGTGGGCGGAGCGGACAATCGACTTCGCCAGCGGATGTTCGGAGCGCGCTTCCAAGGCAGCGGTCAGGCGCAGCAGTCCATCTTCATCCATATCAGAAAGCGGAATAATTTCAGTCATTTCGGGCATCCCATGCGTGAGCGTGCCCGTTTTGTCGAAGGCCAGCACCTTGAGCGTGGCGGTTTTTTCGAGATGCACGCCGCCCTTGAAAAGGACGCCGTTGCGCGCGCCGTTGGCGATTGCCGAAAGGATGCTGGCAGGCGTAGAGATGACCAGCGCGCAGGGCGATGCCACCACGAGCCAGGTCATGGCGCGGTAGAAGGTCGGCTGGAAGGCCTCGCCGAGCAGGAAATAGGGCACCACGATCAGCAGCGCCGCCGCGCCGAGCACGATCAGCGCGTAAACTTGCTCAAAATCGTCGAGCATGCGCTGGGTTTGCGCCTTCGTCGACTGCGCGTCCTCGACCATCTGCACGATGCGCGCCAGCGTGGTGTCTTTCGCCAGGCGCGTGACCTTGATCTCGAGTGCGCCCGTACCGTTGACGGTGCCAGCGAAAACATTGTCATTGATATTTTTGTGGACGGGAACGGATTCGCCCGTTATGGCGGCTTGGTCGACCTCCGATTGCCCGTTCGTTACCGAGCCGTCGATGGGGAAACGCTCGCCGGGACGCACGATCACGGTATCCCCGAGCAATAGTTCGTCGATCGGCACGTCGATCCACTTCTCGCCGCGCTTCAACGTGGCGGTGGCGGGACGCAGATCGAGCAGCTTTTCGATGGCTTTACGGCTGCGATCCATCGCATAAGATTGAAGCGTGTTCGAGAGAGAGAAGAGGAAGAGTAGAATCGCGCCCTCGGCTGGTTGCCCGACAAAGGCTGCGCCAATCGCTGCCAGGATCATCAGCAAATCGACATTGATTTGCTTTTCACGCAGCGCATCAATGCTGGCTTGGACGCCGTACCAGCCGCCCGCCACATACGCCACGCCGTAGAGCACGGCGATCAGCATCGGCTCCATCCCTGTGCGTGTGCCGATGAAGCCTGCCAGCGCAGTTAGAAGTGTGACAATGGTCAGGATGACTTCTTTTTTCTCTTGTGTAAGCGTAAAGCCACCCTGTTCTTCATTAACATCCTCTTTTTCATGGCTGGATGTGCTGACGGTGCGCTCCTCGCCGACGGTCAGGTGCGGCTGATTGAGCGAGGCTTCGATCACGCCGTTCTGGATATTAGCGACGGGTAAGGTTGCCGCAGTTTGATATTGGGCGATCAGCATTTCGCCCATCGCTCCCGCACAGTTTGCACAGGCGGCAACTCCGTGTTCTTTTTTTGCAGCACACTGTATGGCGCGTGTGGCGGCAATCTGCCCGGCTTTGTTGATGACCTGCAAGGCGCTCTCATTGCTGATGATGCGCTCGTCGAAGACGGCTTTTAGTTGACCGCTTTCGAGATCAAATTCCACATTTTCGATACCAGCGTAGCCTTCGAGTGTATCTGCGAGCACGTCCGTGCAGCGTGTGCCTGCTGGGGGGGAGATGGTTTCAAGTTCTATAGTTGTCATAGTTTTCTCTTGTTTTCTAAAAAGGGTTTTGTAAATTGTGGGGCTGCCCTCACCCTCCGCCCTCTCCCAAAGGGAGAGGGGACTCAGTTCCTTCTCCCTTTGGGAGAAGGTTAGGATGAGGGGAAGCGACAGCCTATTGCTCATCACGGCATAAATATGAGCATTAATTCTCTTGCTTTTCCTGGCACCTGGGGCAAAGCCCGTAATAGAGCACGCGCGCACCGAGCAGTTGATAGCCGCTAGTGGAGACAACCTCGTCGTCGAGTTGTTGGATGTGGCTGCTGGGGATGTCGATGATCCTGTTGCATGAGATGCAAGCCAAATTCACGTGCGGCTCGGTATCCGCATCGTAGTGGACACTGCCGTCGCCGGCTTTGCCAAGTGAGTTGACCACACCGACCTTGACCAGCGCATCCAGTGTGTTGTAGACCGTCGCCAGGCTGAGCGAATCGAATTGGAGACGCAATTCTTCGTAGATCATCGCAGCAGTGGGGTGCTCGTCGCTTTCAGCGAGGATTTTGCAGATCGCCGTACGTTGGGGCGTCATGCGCATTCCGGAGCTTTTTAAGGATGTTGTCAGAAGTTCAGTTGTTGGCTGCATTATTTAGAACCTTTCTTTATTTAGAATAATTATAAATAATATATGTGCTTTGTCAAGAGTTGTTATTAGGTTTTTATTTTTTTTGTTGTATGATTTATGTATGAAAAAAGGTGATGTAGTTCCTGATGGGGCGTTGTCCTTCGGTTCTGAGTATTACCAAGAAATCTGTAAATCATCACCCATCGGTATAGAGCTTTTTGATGAAAAGGGCCTGCTTCTGCACGCCAACCCCGCCTGTTTGCGTATTTTTGGAATAGATAAAGTTGAGGATATCCTTGGCTTTAAATTATTTGATGACCCTAACTTGCCTTTAGATAGCCGTGAACGTTTAAAGAAAGGGGAGACTGTCCGGCTAGTCGAAAAATTTGACTTTGATCTGGTGCGGCGTAAGGGCCTCTATCCCACCTCTAAGAGTGGGATTATTTATTTGGATGGTTTAGTGACAGCCTTCAAAGAAGAAGGGGGACGTATACGCGGTTATTTTGCGCAGATACAGGATGTGACCGAGCAAAGACACGCCCAAGAGCTGCTCATTGAATATCAACACCAACTTGAACGGACCATTGATGCGCGTACCGATCAACTGAAAAAGGTCAATGCCAGATTGAAGCGTGAGTTGCAGGAAAGGCAGCGCATGATGACTACAGCGCAGAGTCAGCGCGCTCTGGCAGATGCTCTGCGCGATACCGCAATGGCAGTTACCAGTTCGCTTGAACTGGATGAAGTCTTGTATGGGATTCTCTCTCACATCGGGCAAGTGGTGCCTTATGACGCCGTGATCCTGTTGTTGATAGAGAATGGCAATATTCGGAATATACGTTATCGCGGCCTTGCAGATGAGGAAGCGAGTGCATTCATCCATGACGATGTTACTCCTCTTCAGGATTATCCGAATCTTGCACTTGCGCTCGCGCGTAAAGAGGCAATCCTTATCCCCAGCACAAAAGATAATGCTGATTGGGTAATGAATGAAGAAACCAGTTGGATCGCTTCAAATATCACCACGCCGATCATTTACCATAATGCGGTGATCGGTTTTATCAATCTATATAGCAAAGAAGCCGGTTTCTTTACCGGAGAGCATATTCAGCCATTGACGCTTTTTGCCAGTCAGGCGGCCATTGCCATTGGTAATGCGCGTCTTTACGAGCGTATGCAGCGCATGGCTATCGTGGATGAATTGACCGGTTTATACAACCGCCGTGGTTTATACGAGTTGGGCATCCGCGAAGTTAGCCGCGTACAGCGTTTTAAACGTCCCCTTACAGCCCTCTTTTTTGACATCGACTATTTCAAACAATTTAACGACCGCTACAGCTATGCCGTTGGCGATCAGGTGTTGCGTTTCCTAAGCGAACATCTGCGCTTTGGCTTGCGCGATGTAGACCTGCTCGTGCGTTATGGTGGCGAGGAGTTCGTCGCACTGCTGCCGGAGATCAGTCTTGATGAAGGTGCGGAAATTGCCGAGCGCCTGCGCGCTGATGTTGAGCGGCTGCGTATGAGTGTCGGTGAAGCAGATTTACATATCACTGTCTCGATTGGGGTTGCGCCGCTTACCGCGCGCCCGCATCACACGGATATACTCGCAGGACGTGAACGCGAACTTTTGGATATTCTCGTCGAAAAAGCGGGCGAAAAACTGCACGAAGCCAAGAACAGCGGACGGAATCGGATCGCATTCTAGGCGGAAAAAACATTTAAAGGGGGTGCTATAAATTCTTACACTCCTCTTATTTGACGCTCATTTTTGCGCATGGTATCATCCTTCACCGAAGCTTTAGCACCCTTCCTTTAAGGGTGCTAAAAAGATGCCTGTAGCGATGAGTAAACTGACCGAACGCCAAAAAACGATCTTAATGCTGGTCATCCGTGAATATATTGACAGCGGACAACCGGTCGGCTCAAAGTCGCTTGTCAGGGACTACCATCTGGATATCAGTTCGGCGACGGTGCGCAATGAGATGCGCGCTCTCACGGAGATGGGCTTCCTGCGGACGACCTCGGGACGCATCCCGACCGAGGCTGGTTACCGTTATTTTGTCAGTCAGGTGATGAATCAATCTGATCTGCCAAATGCTGTTCAACGGACAATTAGCCACCAATTTTCACAGGCTCACTCAGGTGTCGAGCAGTGGATGACGCTCGCCGCCTCCGTGTTGGCGCATCAAACACAGGCCGTTTCGCTGGTGACAGCGCCGCGCAATGAACAAGTACTTTTCAAACATGTAGAACTCATCTCCACACAGGGGCGGCAGGTCTTGATGGTACTCGTCTTTGTCGGCGGAGATGTTTCGCAACAAGTACTCACCTTGGCAGAATCCGTGCCACAGGGACGGCTTAGTCAGGTTGCAGAACGGCTCAACCAGAGCGTACGTGGTTTCTCTGCCGAGAAGCTCGCCGCCCAGCCCTCCCGTCCCGACGCCCTCGAGCAGGATATTCTCCTGCTCGTCTTGCAAGAGATGCAGCAGCGCAGCGAACTCGCATCCGGTGAGCTTTATATGGATGGGATGGCGAATGTCCTCGCTGAAACAGCCTTTACCGACTCGGATGAAGGCCGCCGTACCTTGCGTCTTTTCGATGAACGCGCCCGCTTGCGAGATTTGATCTCCAGCACGGTGGTGGATTCCACTGTTGGCGGGGTGCAGGTGCTGATTGGCGGCAACCAGGGTTGGGAAGAGTTGCGGCAATGCTCCGTCGTGCTCGTAAGGTATGGGGTACAGGGGCAAGCCGTGGGCACGCTCGGGGTCGTTGGTCCCATGCGGATGCCTTATGCCCGCAATATCCCCACTGTCCGCTATATGGCGGATCTATTGAGTAGTTTAATGACAGAAAATCTTTCTGGAGAGTAGTAGTATGACTGAAAGTAAAAAGACCAAAAAGTCGAAACCCGCAAAAAAAAGCAAGAAAGAACAAGAAGTAGAAGCTGGAGAGCAGGCCGTTGAAGTCGAAGTTGTAGAGACCGAAATGGTTTCCGCTGAGGAGTATGCCGCCCTGCAAGCCGAGTTGGAAGCAGCGCAGGCCGAGGTGGCTGCCAAGCAGGATGAACTGCTGCGCTCTTTGGCAGAGTTTTCGAACTTCAAGAAGCGTATTGAGCGCGATCAGATTTTGAGAGCGCAAACCATGAAGGGCGATATTGTGAAGAAATTCCTGCCTGCCATGGATGATACGCTGCGCGCCCTTCAGAATGCTCCCGATGACCCGTGGGTGGCTGGCATCCAATTGATCTATCGCAAGCTGGAGAATGTTCTCGAAACTGAAGGCATCACGCGCATCGAAGCCGAAGGTGTGGAGTTTGACCCCAATTTCCACGAGGCAGTTTCACAGGCTCCCAGCGATGAGGTTGAGAGCGGTTTTGTGATCGAAGTTTTGCAGCAAGGCTATATGCTTGGTGAGCGCGTTATTCGCCCGGCAATGGTTTTGGTGGCGCAGTAAGAGCGTGTTTAAGTGTCGTGTGTTCAAGTGTCACGTTAGCCCGTGATCCTTGAACACCTGACACATAGACACCTGACATATTAATACAGGAGAGTTTATTATGAGCAAAATTATTGGCATTGATCTTGGTACCACCAACTCTGTCGCGGCAGTGATGTCTGGTGGGGAACCCGTTGTTATTCCCTCGGTTGAGGGTGAGCGAACCATTCCTTCGGTAGTGGCGGTCAATAAAAATCACGAACGTCTGGTGGGGCGCGTTGCCCGCAACCAGTCGATCATTAATCCGCAAAACACGATCGCTTCGATCAAGCGTTTTATGGGACGTAAATTTGACGATGCGGAAATGCAGGGGACGATTGCCCGTGTGCCCTATACTGTCTCCGCCGCGCCGAACGGGGACGTGCGCGTGACTCTGGACGAAAAAGATTATTCAGCCCCGGAAGTTTCTGCCATGATCCTTTCCAAGATCAAGGCGGATGCCGAGGCTTATCTTGGTGAAACCATCACACAAGCGGTCATCACCGTCCCGGCATATTTCAATGATGCCCAACGTAATGCCACCAAAGATGCTGGTAAGATCGCCGGTCTCGAAGTTTTGCGCATCATCAACGAGCCGACGGCCTCTTCACTGGCATATGGCCTGGACAAGAAAGCCAATGAAGTCATCATCGTTTACGATCTGGGTGGCGGTACATTTGATGTTTCCGTTCTCGAAGTTGGCGATGGCGTCTTTCAGGTGCGTTCAACGAGTGGCGACACCTTCCTCGGCGGCGATGACTTCGATCAGCGCATTATGGATTATCTTGCATCTGAGTTTGAGAAAGATAACGGCATTGACCTGAAGAAAGATCGTCAATCGCTCCAGCGTTTGAAGGAAGCGGCTGAAAAAGCAAAGATCGAACTTTCGACCATGATGCAGACCGAGATCAATCTGCCCTATATTACGGCAGATGCTTCGGGCCCCAAGCATTTGGTTTTGACCATGACCCGTGCCAAACTCGAGCAGATCACCGCTGATCTCGTTGACCGCACGATGGCGCCTGTCAAGCAAGCCTTGCGTGATGCAGATTTAACGGCGAATGAAATTAATGAAGTGGTCTTGGTTGGTGGTATGACCCGTATGCCCGCAGTACAAGATCGTGTCAAAGCTTTCTTTGGCAAAGATCCGCACAAGGGTGTTAATCCCGATGAAGTGGTTGCGATTGGCGCAGCTATTCAGGGCGGCGTTTTGGGCGGCGAAGTGAAAGATATTTTGCTGCTCGATGTGACCCCGCTCTCGCTCTCCATCGAGACGCTGGGTGGCGTGGCGACGCGTTTGATTGAACGCAATACCACCATCCCAACCCGCAAGAGCCAAATCTTCTCCACCGCGAGCGACAACCAGTCTCAGGTCGAGATTCATGTTTTACAGGGCGAGCGTCCGATGGCGGCAGATAATAAAACGCTGGGCAATTTTGTCTTAGACGGTATCCCGCCGGCGGCGCGGGGCGTCCCGCAGGTCGAAGTCACATTTGATATTGATGCGAACGGCATCATCAAAGTTACCGCGTCCGATAAGGCAACTGGGCGCAGTCAGGATATTACGATTACGGCTTCATCCGGTCTTTCAGATGATGAGATCGAGAAGATGCGCAAGGATGCCGAAGAGCATGCTGATGAAGATTTGAAGCGCAAAGAGTTGATCGAAACGCGTAACCAGGCAGATAACACCGCTTATGGCGCGGAGAAAGCGGTCAAGGATTTGGGCGACAAACTCCCTGATGAAGTAAAAGCCGAAGTTGAAGCAGCAGTCGCTGAAGTGCGCAAAGTGATGGACAGCGAAGATGTTGATGCGATCAAGAAAGCGACCGAATCTCTGACTGAGGTTGTACAGAAGATCGGCGCAAGTGTTTATCAGGATGGACAGCCGCCTGTTACCAATGGTACGGATTCATCCCAGGACGATGACGATGTGGTCGAAGGCGAAGTAACTGAGGAGTAGAGAGTAGTGAGTAGAAAGTAGAGAGTAGTTTTCCTGCTCTCTACTCATCTTTTCTCTAGTTTCTAAGAATAAATGAGCAAACGCGATTATTACGAAGTTCTCGGTGTTCAAAAAGGCGCCTCTGCGGATGAGCTGAAATCAGCCTTCCGCAGATTGGCGCGTGAATATCACCCCGATGTCAGTCAAGACCCAAACGCCGAAGAGAAGTTCAAAGAGATCAACGAAGCTTACGGTGTCCTTTCGGATGACCAAAAGCGCGCCCAATATGACCGTTTTGGTCACGCCGGTGTCGGCGATATGGGCGGCATGAATTATGATTTTAGTGGTGATCTCGGTGACCTTTTTGAAGGCTTATTTGGCAGCTTCGGCTTTGGTGGAATGGGCGGACGCCGCTCCCGCAACGCACCCCGACGTGGGCGTGATCTGCAGAGCGAAGTAACACTGACCTTTGAAGAAGCAGTTTTCGGCGTGGAGAAAGAGATCGAATTCTCGCGTGATGAAGTTTGCTCGACCTGTAACGGCGATGGTGCCGAACCCGGAACTTCCGTCAATACCTGTAGCACCTGTAAGGGACAGGGTGAAGTCCGTCAGGTTCGAAACACCATCCTGGGACAAGTTGTCCAAACGGCCGCATGCCCGACTTGTAACGGGCGCGGACAGACGATAGATACGCTCTGTCATACCTGTCGCGGGCGCGGTTTGGAACGCAAGACCATCAAGAAGAAGGTCAAAATCCCTGCTGGTGTCGATAAAGGACAACAAATTCGCTTGGGTGGCGAAGGTCAGCCGGGCGCGAATGGCGGCCCGCGCGGGAATCTGTATCTTGTAATGAATGTCAAGCCGCATAAGTTCTTCCAGCGCCAAGATGACGATATTCTGCTGAACTTGCCAATCAATATCGCGCAGGCAGCTCTCGGTGCAGAGATCGAAGTTCCGACCGTGGATGGCAGCGAGAAGCTTAGCATCCCTGCCGGGACGCAGCCCGGAAAGATGTTCACGCTGCGTGCGCGCGGTGTGCCCCGTCTCCAACGTAGCGGACGCGGCGACCAGAAGATTATCATCAATGTTGATGTTCCCAAGAAGTTGACCAGTGAACAACGTGAACTTTTCGAGAAATTAGCCGACACACTTGATACCGAGATCAAGCCGCAAGAACGTGGCTTTGTCGATTGGCTGAATGATCTTTTTGGTGGGTAATAGGCAAAGATATTAAAAAAAGTAGACCTGACAGGTTTCTGAAACCTGTCAGGTCTTTTGATACAAAGGATAGATTATGAACTGGCTTGAAGTTTCCTTTAACCTGGATGGCGAATTGGCAGAAGCCGTCGCCGAAGTTTTGGCACGTTATGCACCGAATGGCGTTGTCACCGAACATGGGATCAAATACATGGATGCGGATGACCCGGGCACACCGACTGATGAGGTTGTGGTGCGTGCCTATCTGCCCGCAGACGCCCGTCTCGAGGAAACGCGTCAACGGCTTGAGCAGTCGCTGAGCTATCTGGGCATGATCCAACCGATCCCCGCCCCGACTTATACTCCGATCAAAGATGCCAACTGGATGGAAGCCTGGAAGCAGCACTACCGCCCGATCTCGGTCGGAGAGAGACTCATCATCGTTCCGGCGTGGATGGATTCACCCGACGAGACGCGCATCCCGATCAAGATTGACCCCGGTATGGCCTTTGGGACGGGCACGCATCCCACCACGCAGTTGGTGCTGGATTTGATGGAAGATGTGATTGCCGAGCAATCACCGCAAACGCTCATCGACGTTGGGTGTGGCTCGGGTATTCTTTCAGTTGCTGCCCTGAAATTGGGCGTGGGACGCGCTCTCGGCGTGGACGTGGATATTGCCTCGGTCGAGTCATCGCGCGAAAATGCGGATGTAAACGGTATTGGCGATGAGTTTCTCATCGGTCAGGGATCGGTAGATAAAATTTTGGCGGGGAATTTTGAATTCAAATCCGCACCTTTGGTGGTAGCGAATATTCTCGCGCCGGTCCTGATCCGTTTAATGGGAGCAGGTTTGGGCACGCTCGTTGCGCCCGAAGGACGCTTAATCCTTTCAGGTATTTTAGAAGAAAAAGAAGCCGACATCCGCGCGACGGCAGAATTGCATCAGCTTGAGATTTTGGAACGCCGTCAAATGGGGGACTGGGTAGCGTTCACTTTGAAAAGAGTTGATTAAAATTTGACAGCGGACGCTTGAAATATGCTATCATTCAAGAACGATGAAAGACCGTTTCCGTTGGTTCCCCTTTCTTTTAGTTAATATCTTTGTTTCGGCGGCTGTGACCGGCTCGATCCTGTTTTGGTATGATCGCACCTATCGGCAGGCTACGATCCCCTCCGTGCCGCTCAGCGCCGCTGCAGACGAGGCTACAGTCCCTGCTGCGACGGTTGCGCCAGGTGTTGATATTGATGTGGACATCGTCAGCGTGATCGGAGCGGGAACACTCGATACCGAGATTGTTCTGGTGCGCTACAGCGGTAATGATGAGTTGAGCCTGGCAGGCTGGCACTTGGAAGATGAAGATAGGAATATTTTCGTTTTCCCACAGTTGACTTTGTATGCCGGCGGAGCCGTACAGGTTCATACGGAGGCGGGACAGGATACCGTTGTTGATTTGTACTGGGGTTCTCGTGATACGGTCTGGGAATCGGGCGAAGAAGCCTCGTTGGTTGATCCGCAAGGCAATACACGCGCGACTTATTTAGTACCGTAATCCGTGTTGCGTAATGATTTCCTTACGTATAACGACCGTTTGACCATTCAGACTGTTTAGCCAACTTAGATGAATAGACCAAAATGACCCAAGCATTCTACAGAAAATGGCGACCCCAGAAATGGGATGAAGTTCTCGGACAAGAACATGTCACACAGACCTTGCGCAATGCGCTGGTCGGCAATCGCGTGGGACATGCCTATCTCTTTGCCGGTCCGCGTGGAACAGGCAAGACGACTGTTGCGCGTTTGCTTGCGAAGGCAGTCAACTGCCAACACGAAAATGTTGCCGAGCGTCCCTGTGATGAATGCCAGTACTGCAAAGCGGTCAACGAGAATCGCTTCCTCGATATGATCGAGATCGATGCTGCATCCAATAATGGCGTCGAAGACGTGCGCGACTTGCGCGATAAGATCAACTTCGCCCCCTCGCAGGGGCAGTTCAAGATCTACATTATCGACGAAGTTCACATGCTTTCGACAGCCGCATTCAATGCGTTGCTCAAAACGCTCGAAGAGCCACCGCCGCATGCCATCTTCGTTTTGGCGACCACCGAAATTCACAAAATCCCCGCTACGGTGCTTTCACGCTGTCAACGTCACGAATTTCGACGTGTGCCGGTTGAGAGCATCGTCAAGCAACTCAACATTATCGCCGAGGGCGAAAACCTGACCGTTGATGCTGATGCGATGCAGCTCATCGCCCGTCAAGCCAGCGGCGGGATGCGCGACGCCATTTCCCTGCTCGATCAACTTGCCTCCATCGGCGATACGATCACGCTCGAGTTGGCGCAAACTGTGCTCGGCGCAGCCACAAATGAGACCGTGCTCGAACTGGTCGACGCCATCCGCGACGACGATCCCGGCGCGGGGCTGCAAGCTATTCATCACGCGCTTGACGCCGGCTCAGACCCACGTCAGCTTGCGCGCCAAATCGTCGATTACCTGCGCGCCCTGATGCTCTTTCTGATGGGCAACGAAGCGCAGGTCGATGCCACGCAACAGGTCAAGACGCGCATGAAAATTCACGCAGAAGAATTTTCTGCATCCGCTGTGCTGCGCATGATGCGTGCCTTCAATAATGCCGCTGTCGAGCAGCGCGGGGGTTGGCAGCCTTCGCTCGGTCTTGAACTGGCGCTGGCAGATGTGCTCGAAATTCAGGATGAGCGCGAACTTGCTCCCGTTTCCGAGCCGAAGACCAAATCCGAGCCGCGTACCGCGCCCAAGCAGGATGTGAAACGCACGCAAGCCCCGAAGCCTGCTGCCGCTTCACAAACGGAATCCAGCCCCCCTGCGAGCGAACCTGCCATCCAAACGAGCGAGATTGTCGCGGTCTGGAAACAAATCCGCGCGCGAGTCAAACAATCCGCTCCTAATCTGGAAGCTTTGCTGAATTCCTGCAAGTCGCTCGAAGTACGCGGAAATACACTCATCCTGGGTTTGGCGAGTGAAGTACTGGTCGAAAAGATCGAGAAACCCGATCAGATTGAGATTACAAAAAAGGCCATCGCCGATGAAACCGGCGCGGCTTTGGAAATTAAATGTGTTGTCACGAATGCCAAAGGGAAAATCCCGGATGGCGTCGATCAAAATGGTTTAGTTGCCGCGGCAATCCAGGCTGGCGGCGAAGTTGTAGATATTCAGGAGTAGAAAATGGGTAAAGGAAGAAATCGTGGTGGTTTTCAGCGCAGCACTGTTGGCGCTGGTGGTGGACAGGCTGGTATGATGCAGCAACTTCAGCAGATGCAACAACAATTGGCTGAAGCGCAGGAGAAGCTGGCTGAAGAGACTGTTACTGCGACTGCCGGTGGCGGCGCGATCAGTGTGACCATGACGGGCGACCAGAAATGTACCGATGTAAAAATCGCGCCGGAGTTTCTTGAAGATATAGATGCAGAGATGCTGCAAGATATGGTGCTTTCGGCTGTCAATATGGCGTTGGATAAATCACGCGAGTTGGCTGCAGAGCGTATGGGGCCGTTGGCGAGTGGGTTGCCGTTCTAACGTTTCGCGTTGGAATACTCAAATATTAGAATTTTTCTATGATCCTTCCTGAACCCCTTCAGAACTTAATTAATGCCTTTGAGCGTTTACCTGGGATAGGGCCTAAATCGGCGTCGCGGCTGGCTTTTTATTTGCTACGCACGAACGATACTTTGGGACAAGATCTGGCAGATGCGCTGGATGGTTTCAAGGATAAGCTTGCTTTTTGTCAGGAGTGCTTCAATATCACTGTGGCAGGACGTGAACGCTGCGAGATCTGTGACGATTCGCGCCGTGACCCGAGTATTATCTGTGTGGTTGAAGACGCACTGGATGTCCTGAGTCTGGAGCGGACCGCGGGCTTTCAGGGTAAGTATCATGTATTACATGGGGCGCTTTCTCCTATAGAGGGCGTTGGTCCCGATGATTTGAAGATCCATCCGCTTTTTGAACGTGTAAAACGCGGTGACGTGCGTGAAGTTATCTTGGCAACCAACCCCAGTATGGAAGGGGATGCGACCGCTTTGTACTTGAGCCAACGTCTTGTTGGAGAAAACTTGCGCGTGACTCGTCTTGCTCGTGGGCTTCCAGTCGGTGGCGATCTTGAATATGCAGACCAAAACACCCTTTTGCGTGCCCTTTCAGGTCGTCAGAGCATGGATTGACGACCAATTCCAAAATTGGTCGAAAATTGGTCTGTTTTCCTCTTGACACAAAATCTGGTCTGCGTATAATAATGGGGCTGGAGATAACCAGCCCGACCTAGTCCCGGCAACGGGCAGATCGATACAACTGAAAGACAACCATCTCACGTCAACAACACAGAGCAAATATGTTTTGCAGTCTGGCGAGCCGATCTTCAAAAGAGATCGGCACTTTAGTCTGGGAATACCCTTGACAAGTAGAGACGGTGCGAGTAGAATACTGCTCGCTCAACTAACAAGCACCTTAACAACTGAAGAGTGATAGGAAGCAAGCAACAAAATTTCCTGTCAATTCATAAACAGTAAATCCGTAACTTACACATCTTCTAGATGTGAAAATATTTTTTGCGGAGAGTTTGATCCTGGCTCAGGATGAACGCTGGCGGCGTGCCTAATACATGCAAGTCGAACGAAGAACCCTGAAACTTGTATTCGTACTTGTCGATGGAATTTCTTAGTGGCGAACGGGTGAGTAACGCGTTGGTGACCTGCCCCAAAGAGAGGAATAACAGTTCGAAAGGACTGCTAATACCTCATGTGGTCATGAGATTTAGAAACTCATGTCTAAAGGAGTAATCCACTTTGGGAGGGGCCTGCGTCCCATCAGCTAGTTGGTAAGGTAACGGCTTACCAAGGCGACGACGGGTAGGGGACCTGAGAGGGTGGCCCCCCACAATGGAACTGAAACACGGTCCATACACCTACGGGTGGCAGCAGTAGGGAATATTGCACAATGGGCGAAAGCCTGATGCAGCAACGCCGCGTGTGCGATGAAGGCCTTCGGGTCGTAAAGCACTTTTCGGGAGGATGAGAAAGGACAGTACTCCCGGAATAAGTCTCGGCTAACTACGTGCCAGCAGCCGCGGTAACACGTAGGAGGCAAGCGTTATCCGGATTTACTGGGCGTAAAGCGCGTGCAGGTGGTTTGGTAAGTTGGATGTGAAATCTCCCGGCTCAACTGGGAGAGGTCGTTCAAAACTGCTGGACTAGAGGACGGTAGAGGAAAGTGGAATTCCCGGTGTAGTGGTGAAATGCGTAGATATCGGGAGGAACACCAGTGGCGAAAGCGACTTTCTGGCCCGTTCCTGACACTAAGACGCGAAAGCTAGGGTAGCAAACGGGATTAGAGACCCCGGTAGTCCTAGCCGTAAACGATGTCAACTAGGCGTTGGTGGGTTAATAGCCATCAGTGCCGCAGCTAACGCGATAAGTTGACCGCCTGGGGACTACGATCGCAAGATTAAAACTCAAAGGAATTGACGGGGCCCCGCACAAGCAGCGGAGCGTGTGGTTTAATTCGATGCTACACGAAGAACCTTACCTGGGCTTGACATGTCAGTGAACGATCGCGAAAGCGTGAGGCTCCCTTCGGGGACACTGTCACAGGTGTTGCATGGCTGTCGTCAGCTCGTGTCGTGAGATGTTCGGTTAAGTCCGGTAACGAGCGCAACCCTCGCCGTATGTTATATGTGTCATGCGGGACCGCCGGTTTCAAACCGGAGGAAGGTGGGGATGACGTCAAGTCAGCATGGCCTTTATGTCCAGGGCTACACACACGCTACAATGGCTGGTACAATGGGTTGCCAAACCGCGAGGTGGAGCCAATCCCCCAAAGCCAGCCCCAGTTCAGATTGTAGGCTGCAACTCGCCTGCATGAAGTCGGAGTTGCTAGTAATCGCGCGTCAGCAATAGTGCGGTGAATACGTTCTCGGGGCTTGTACACATCGCCCGTCACGTCATGGAAGTTGGTAACACCTAAAGCCGGTAGCTTAACCCTCACGGGAGGGCGCCGTCTAAGGTGGGGCTGATAACTAGGACGAAGTCGTAACAAGGTAGGTGTACCGGAAGGTGCGCCTGGATCACCTCCTTTCTAGAGTAAGACGAGCAAAGGTCCAGTTTCTTGCAAAAGAGACAGACTTGCGCTCAAATAAAGTCTCACAACGGTAATGAGACGATGGAAAAAACAGGAAATGCGCGCTTCTTATCACTCTTCAGTTGCTAAGGTCACAGTTCGGGCTTGTAGCTCAGTTGGTTAGAGCACTGTGCTGATAACGCAGGGGTCACAGGTTCGAATCCTGTCAAGCCCACTAACCAAGTCTATCTTGGGGATGTAGCTCAGCTGGGAGAGCGCCGCCTTTGCAAGGCGGAGGCCAGGGGTTCGAGCCCCCTCATCTCCACTAAGCTGCTTTAGTAGAAGGATGAAGTTTGAAGGTTTTATCGCTCGGTTGACATAATCATTTGAAGTTTATCGCATGGGAAATCTGACCCGGCGGTAACGTCGGGTCGTTTTGTCTAAATTTACAAAATAAATGCTTGAAGGGTGAGCGATGCCCTTGACAAATGTGAAGGACATCGCTCGCTGGTCAAACAGTGAACAGCACCTTAATAACTGAATAGTAACTGACAAAAGTCAAATTTATTACAAACATCAATTCATTTGTTTGTAAGCCGATAGTAATATGTAATATAGAAAGAAAAGTATCAATTTCTCCGCATCACGTGGAGAAGCTACTAAGGGCTTACGGTGGATGCCTTGGTGCCAAGTGCCGAAGAAGGACGTGGGACACTGCGATAAGTCTCGGGAAGCCGTGTACAGGCGTTATTATCCGGGAATTTCCGAATGGGGAAACCCACTGTGGTAAACCCACAGTATCTCCAGCTGAATATATAGGCTGGTTGAAGGTAACCTGGGGAACTGAAACATCTAAGTACCCAGAGGAAAAGAAATTATTCCCCTAGTAGTGGCGAGCGAACGGGGATCAGCCCAAACCATCTGTGCTTGCACAGGCGGGGTTGTAGGGTCTAGTCTATAAGAGTTACAAATCGATCAGTTAGCAAAAAGGTGTGGGAAAGCCTGCCAAAGAGGGTAAGAGCCCCGTATGCGAAAATTGATCGACTCTTTCTAGATACCTGAGTACTGCCGGGCACGCTAATCCGGCAGGAATCCGGGGAGTCCACTCCCCAAGGCTAAATACACTTGGCAACCGATAGTGAACAAGTACCGTGAGGGAAAGGTGAAAAGAACCCCTGTTAGGGGAGTGAAATAGAACCTGAAACCGTGAGCCTACAAGCAGTCGGAGGGCTACAGCAGGTCGGTGCTCTGGTGAAAGCCAGGTGCGCGCTGCAATGCCTGACGGCGTGCCTCTTGGAGAATGAGCCTGCGAGTTAATTTCAGTGGCAAGGTTAAGGGAGTGACACCCGTAGCCGTAGCGAAAGCGAGTCTTAATAGGGCGTATAGTCGTTGGAATTAGACACGAAACCGGGTGAGCTACCCATGGTCAGGGTGAAGCGAGTTTAAACGCTCGTGAAGGCCCGAACCTTTCAACGTTGCAAAGTTGTGGGATGAACTGTGGGTAGAGGAGATATTCCAAACGAACCTGGAGATAGCTTGTTCTCTCCGAAATAGCTTTAGGGCTAGCGTCATGTGTTTAGTACCGGAGGTAGAGCACTGAATGGACTAGGGGGCTTATCGCTTACCGAATCCAATCAAACTCCGAATGCCGGTACTCCAGAGCATGGCAGTCGGACTACGGGAGATGAGTTTCGTAGTCGAAAGGGAAAGAGCCCAGACCATCGGCTAAGGTCCTTAAATCTATGCTAAGTGGGAAACGAGGTGAGGCTACTGTAACAACCAGGAGGTTGGCTTAGAAGCAGCCACCCTTTAAAAAGTGCGTAACAGCTTACTGGTCAAGTGACCTTGCGCGGAAAATGTAACGGGGCTAAGCATAGTACCGAAGCCATGGACTTCAAAATTTGTTGGAGTGGTAGGAGAGCGTTCTGTCAGCGGTGAAGGTCGATCGTAAGGGCGGCTGGAGCGGACAGAAGTGAGAATGCAGGCATGAGTAGCGTATAAACACGTGAGAACCGTGTTCGCCGTAAATCTAAGGTTTCCGACGCCAGGTTATTCCGCGTCGGGTTAGTCGGCCCTTAGTCGAGGCCGAAAGGCGTAGACGATGGATATCCGGTCAACATTCCGGAACCACTTATGATGAGTGATGAGGGGACACAGCGAGGTAGGCTAGCCAGTGATTGGTAGTGCTGGTGCTAAGCGTCTAGGTGTTGAGACCTGTAGGTAAATCCGCAGGTTGAGCTGAAGCGCGAATGCGAGCCCCTGAGGCAGAAGTAGTTGAGCCTTGCTGTCAAGAAAAGCCTCTAAACGTTGAATCATAAGTGTCCGTACCGCAAACCGACACTGGTAGATGGGTAGAGTATACCAAGGCGAACGGGAGAACCCTTGTTAAGGAATTCGGCAAATTAGCTCCGTAACTTCGGGATAAGGAGTGCCTCCTCTTGTGATGTGTAAACTGAAGCATAGGGAGGTCGCAGTGAAATGGCTCTGATGACTGGTTACCAAAACCACAGGTCTCTGCTAAACCGAAAGGTGATGTATAGGGGCTGACGCCTGCCCAGTGCCGGAAGGTTAAAGGGAGGGGTTAGCGTAAGCGAAGCTCTGAACTGAAGCCCCGGTGAACGGCGGCCGTAACTATAACGGTCCTAAGGTAGCGAAATTCCTTGTCGGGTAAGTTCCGACCCGCACGAACGGCGTAACAATCAGAGCACTGTCTCAACAAGGGACCCGGTGAAATTGAAATGGCTGTGAAGATGCGGCCTACCCGCAGCAGGACAAAAAGACCCCATGAAGCTTTACTGTAGCTTGGCATTGTGTTTGGGTATGGTTTGTGTAGTATAGGTGGGAGACTGTGAAGCTGGAGCGTTAGCTTCGGTGGAGTCGCCAGTGAAATACCACCCTGATCATGCCTAGGCCCTAACCCCATTCCGTAATCCGGATGGGGGACCGTGCCAGGTGGGCAGTTTGACTGGGGCGGTCGCCTCCCAAAAGGTAACGGAGGCGCCCAAAGGTTCCCTCAGGCAGAATGGAAACCTGCCAAAGAGTGTAAAGGCATAAGGGAGCTTGACTGCAAGACCAACGCGTCGAGCAGATACGAAAGTAGGGCTTAGTGATCCCACGGTTCCGAGTGGAAGGGCCGTGGCTTACCGGATAAAAGCTACTC
>JBNKMO010000107.1:0-2069 GCA_050293165.1 Anaerolineales bacterium
TTCCTGAAGATCGTAAACGGTTTCCATAAAAGGTGTGGCGAGCGCTTCATCTGAAATATTCAGCGGGATATCGATGAAAAGATTGACGACATGGCGAAATTCTCCAACGATGGGTTGCTGCAAAAGCTCGTCAGAAAAGAAATGATTGGCAGGAAATAGTTCCTGCTCCGGTTCTGTGATTGGCAGCGGGGTGGGCAGAGGGACGCTTGCACCAAGAATGCGTTGGACACCTTTTGCAGGCATGCTTTCAACAATATCTTTGAGATGTTCAAAGGCGACTGGATCGACGACGATATCACCGGGATTAGCGCGTGCTTCAGCGAAAACTGCACGGTTGAGAGCCTCGCCGCGCATCCAATAAGTGAGGTGCTTGTCGGCTTTTGACTGGAACATTTGCCAGCGAATTTCCCCGTAGCCCATCCCTGCCTTTAGTGCGAAGGGGAATGTGCCAAAGGGTGTCTTGATCTCCGGATGTGCTTTGAGATGCGTCTGCATTTTCATCAAGGCGGATAAACACCGCTGCGCTGCCTGGACCGGGGCTTGGTCGGCAGGGAAAACGGCGTTGAACGCATCTCCGGCGTAGCCGATTACAAATCCCCCTTGCTCATAGACGGCGTTAACCAACGGTTCGAAAACCTGACGCATTAAGTCGGCCAGTGTTTCTGCGCCCTGTTGCCCATATGTGGAGAGCGTATCGACCATGTTTGAAAAACCGGAAATATCTGCGAAGATCGCTGCCCCCTCGAAGGAGCCTGTCATTTCGTTAGCTTTGTGTTTTTCGATAATGAAGTTTGGAACAAGACGTCGGACAGTCTGCATGGTTACTCTTCCACAATTGGATGTGTTGTTAATTTAGTTGCCGAAATGATCGTGTTTGGGTTTAGGCTTTATCCCTGTAGCGGAAAGAAATATTGCAATAGGGTGGTCAATACCTCTGGTGAGAAGATGCTCAGTGCCAGAATAATTAGCCCGAGTAAAACGAGATAGCCCAAGATGAACTTTGATGGTTCCGATGCGTCGTCTTTTTTTATCAGCATAAAGATGGCTTCCCCGAGATGTTTTGGCAATATGACGATGGACAGCAACCAGGATGGTTTTTCTTCGCTGGAATTGGTTTCTGTGGGTGGGGAGGGAAGATGTTCAGTCATATTGCCTTTTAGTCGTGTATGGGAAAATTGTTAGTTGGTAGTCTCGCCGCTTGACCAAAACGCAGGCGGAGCCATGACCAGCTTACAGAGCCCGAGTAGGGTATGGTCGTAATTGACGCGCCATCCGGCGAAATCGCGCCAAGCTTGTTCGCGATCATCTTTTAGGGCGATGCCGGCTTCATCCAAGCGTTCGAGTACAGCGCTGAATTCATCTTGTGTGATGCTGATTGGCGTGTCGGGGAAAGTCGGGTTTTCAGGATAGGGGATATCGAAGTTTTCAGCAATGCGACGAAAGGCGATGAAGCCCGCGCGGATGCAGAGCATAGCTGCGGGAGATGGGGGTAAATCTAATGCGGAGAGCATGAGTGCCGCGGCATCCAAGACAGTTCCTCCAGCCGTGACCCAGGACTGATCTCCGCGCGGAGAGCGGAAGAAGACCAAAGCG
The DNA here is from genome assembly GCA_050293165.1 of Anaerolineales bacterium. Taxonomy (GTDB): domain Bacteria; phylum Chloroflexota; class Anaerolineae; order Anaerolineales; family Villigracilaceae; genus Desulfolinea. The sequence continues at coordinate 1,594 of JBNKMO010000107.1, forward strand.
GGGAGCGTGGAATGACTTTCTTCGATCTGCGCAAACCATATCTCCCATGAATGCCAATAGTCATCCAAGCTTTGCAAACCGTGGATGCGGTTGAAACGCAGGAGCATTTCGACGGAAGAAGGCGGGGTGCCTGCACGCACTTCCAGCAGGTTGACAAATTCTTCGCGGCGCGAGAAAGCGGCATACATTGTCGGCAGGTAAGCGATCAGGAGCGCAACCAGGATCAGGCCAAGGGTGGCTTCGGAGAAAACCAGCAGGGAAACAAGAAAACTGTCGGATGTTGCAAATCCCAGCGTTAGGAGAGACGATCCGCTAAGTCGAATGGAGGCAAATAGATCACCAACGCCCAACGACCAATAGATGGCCGCGTAGCCGAGAGTCATCAGCATATACCAGGTCGGGACGAGCAGTAACAGCCCAACGGGTGCATAATAAGCGAAGGTGGCTTCCTTCTTTTCGTAGGGTTTGATGAGACT
>JBNKMO010000108.1:0-28505 GCA_050293165.1 Anaerolineales bacterium
AAACAATCTATTCTATGATGCGCAAAGCGACCGCAAGGCGATACAGAGATTAAAGCGGGAAGAAGGTGTCGCGCGCGCCTATCTTGAAAGGGTTGAGAATGACGAAGATCTTCGCCAATGCTGGCGGGACGTGATAGATGAGCTTAAAGACAAACCGCTTCATAACAGCTCTCTTGATCCTGATTACCCGGAAATAGATAAATGGTGGAATAACACGGGCGATACTAAAAATGTAGAAAATAATCTTCCTGAAGGTGTCGTGCACTCGTTAGAAGATTGGCCCAATATGGTTGAGTATTGGTACAGCGTCAGAAATAATCTCTTTCATGGTGGAAAAAATCCAGGTGTCAGGCGTGATGCGTTTCTTGTGGAAAGTGCATTTCAGACATTACGGCCCTTGATGGATATAGAGTTAAACAAGCGATAACCTTGATTTCTAAACCGCTGCCTTTGGCCGAAGAAAGAACAATATAAATGAGTATTATTGATAATGCAGTTTTGTCTATACAGGTTGGGGTTGAAGACTACCAATCTAATGATGAACGCCGAAAATTTTCGGCGGTCAGGAACATTTACGCCGGACTGTTGCTACTCTACAAAGAAAAACTCAGATTGCTATCACCGAAGGACAATCCCGAGCTTCTTTTGAAACGAAAATTAAAGCCAGTTCGTAACAAATATGGCGAAGTGACCTTAGAGGGTGTTGGAAAGCAAACCGTTGATACCAACGAAATTAAAGAGCGCTTTAAAGATTTTAACGTAAATATCACGTGGAATGATTTTGAACGCATTCGTGAGTTAAGAAACGATCTTGAGCACTATTATACAAGCGAAAGCCTTGATGCGATAACGGAGATTGTTGCCAAGGCATGCCAACTTATTCAAGAGTTTGTGACCAGAGAGTTAAATTTAGAGCCTAGCCAACTATTTGGAGATAAATGCTGGCAATCTCTTTTGGACGTAAAATATGTTTATGAAGCAGCAAAAAAGGAATGCATGTCTACTCTATACGAGCTGGACTGGCGATATGAAATTATCCGCCGCGCCTTATCCGACCTGCAATGTCCATCATGCAGTTCAGAGCTAATTAAACATACTGGTGGTTCCGCAGAATATCCTGATATTGATTTAGTCTGTCATTCGTGTTCTGAGAAATTCCAATATCTTGATGTTATCTTAGATCACTTAAACAAAATCTACTTTGCGGACAATTATATAGCGGCAACTCAAGGTGGAGAGTATGCGAATGAAGAATGCCCTTCTTGTGAGTTAGATACTTTTATTATTGATGAAAACCTTTGTGTTCATTGCGGTTTTGAATATATTTACAAAAAGTGTGCAAGTTGCGGGTGTGATATCGGTGCGGTGACGCCAGATTCAGATGAACCCAGGGTATGCGATCAATGTGATTATATGGAATATATGGCAAGTAAAGACTAGCTTCTATATTTCCCTTACCTCTAATACAATTTCTGCTCCCACCATGAATAAATGATTGGTCAGATGCAAGACTATCTACTGTTAAGCTGCATAGATCGATAAAATTCGTAAGAGTCGTTATACCCGTGTGTCGATATTGCGCGTCCTGTCGGACCGGGCTCTCGTGAACCGGACCCAGGAAAAGGCTCTGGTTCCGGCCATGCGGCGTCGATCCCTCGCGTGAGGCGTCAGCTTCACCTGTCGGTGCGCTTGCCGCGTGAAGAAAGATTTTCAGAAGTCTCGATTTTCTTTTTACCCTTACATTGCGGGTAATTGATACAGCCCAGAAAAGGGCCGTATCGTCCTTTGCGTTCGATCAGCCAGCCATCTTTGCATGTCGGGCATTTGAAAAACGTGGCTCCGCAGCTACAAACCATCTTATCAGGATTTGCTACAACATCCTTTGCCGGGATATCCTTGCCACATGTCGTGCATGGGATTTGTCTGTTCCCGCACAGATATTTGTGCTCGCAAGCAAAATAGGTGCGGTTGTTCCTTGAAGATTGCGCCAGCATGCGGCCTCCACAATCCGCGCAACAATGCGGGGCGAGATCAGGTTCGCCGAGCTGGATCGTTTCATAGTCCGGGTGTTCGATGAGTTCACGCGCAAAGCTTGACGGCTTTTCCCGGTCAGCAAGAATGGTAACTGAATTCCGGGCGCGGGTGAGCGCGACATAAAATAGCCGTCGTTCTTCCGCGTGATCGAATTTTTCCGGTTCGGGTAAAACGAGATCGAGAAGGGGGTCATCGACGATCTCGGAAGGAAAGCCCATTTTTTCGGCACTGGCGCGCAAGATGACAACATGATCGGCTTCTAGGCCCTTTGACGCATGGACGGTCATAAAGCGGATGGAAAGGTTTTTATGGCGTGATGAAAGCGCCTTTAAATTCCGTGGTTTCACATGATGATAGCGCCCCAGAAGCAGGATGCTTGTCTCTTCCACTATGTCTTGAGAGATTTGTTCCAATGCCTGATTGAGTGCGGATTCTTCATGACCTTTCGTGACCCAGGCGACCCTGATGGCCGGATGATCGGCGTTACTTGCCGTGACGACCTTCTTTTCAATCTGGGAAGGGTTTTTTAATACGAAAGCTCTGGCCGGAATCGCGATTTTATCAACACTCCGGAAAGTGCGTCCGAGATCAACGATGGCATGGATGCCTTCCTTGCCTGCATAGTTTCCGCCGAATTCCTCACCGAAATGCCGCATCAAATGGATGTCTGAGCCTGTAAAGCGGTAAATGGATTGCCAGTCATCCCCGACCGCAAATATGCGTGCATCCCGATGCTGGTATTTCAAGGCGCGCAGCAAGAGCGCCCGTCCTTCTGAAATATCCTGGAACTCATCAACAAGAAGATGGCGGTAAGGGCTTTTATACCGGCCCGCTTTGACATGTTCGGTTGCCCGGACAATCATGTCTTCAAAATCAATCCGACCCTCTAGGCGCTTTTGATAGGCGTCATACAGTAATTTGAATATGGACAGGAACGCATGGCTCCTTGGCGCATCTTCAGAATTACCGCATCTTGTCTGGCATTTCTCAATGGTTGTCCCGGAGCTTTTAAAATGCCGTAAGAAAGTGCCAAGCGTTTGTGTAAACGCATCGACCTGGCCCATCCCGGAAAGTGTATCGAATACATGCTCAGAAGGAATAGGGGTCGGTGTGGCGTAAGGAGCAATTTTGTCCCTTAAAGCTTCCGTGAGCCTACCTTCCATCCGTTCATAAGAGTAAGTCTCAATTAATTTGGTGCCATGATCCTGATGGACTTTTCGTTTCCAAGCCATTCCGTTGAGATATTCTTCCCGGTTAACAAAAGGGGCCGTCTCAAGGCGAGTTGTCCCATCCTTCGAAAAAGATTTTCGAACCCCAAAATGCTCGATATAAACGCCACTTTCCGTCAGCTTGAAATCAGGCGTATACGCGCGGCGGTCATTTTCAGGAAGCTCGTGCTCGTAGTCGGGTTCATATTCGTAGTCGATGCCATTCAGATAAAGCCAGTTTGCAATCTCCCATTCTTCGAAACTTTTTACGAGATCGCCTTTTAAAGTGCGGAGTTCATGCGCTTCGACATACTGGTAATACTGATCCCTTGTCTTAAAGTCCCATTCGCTTTTATAAGGCCAGTAAAATTCTGAAAACCATTTTAAGATCAGTTTCCCGATCCCTGATTGTTTGGCGACATCATTGACCAGAATATCTTTTAAAAGAGTTCTGAATTGTGCATCATCACTTGCGTGCGGTGCGAGCGCCGGAGCCGTGCCTTCCACTTCCCGGATAATCTTGTAGCCAAGGGCATGAAAAGTCAGGGCGTCAACTGACGCACCGGAGCGCTCTTTTATCCGCGTTGCCATCTCGGCGGCGGCGTCACTGCCGAAAGCCATAAGCAGGATGTGTTCCGGAGGCCTGATGCCGCGCTCCATGAGGTAGGCCGCTTTTGCAACTATGACGCTGGTCTTTCCGGAACCGGCACCGGCGAGGATGAGTGTCGCATCTTCATCTGTGATAACAGCAAGACGTTGCTCCGGGGTTAATGGGTTCTTCTCTATTGCGTCGAAGAACGGCTTCATTTCTTCCAACTCAATTTCCGTGAATGCCCTGATTGCATTGTCGCGAAGTGTCTCTGGCTCGTTTATTAGAGACGCGACAGCTTGTAGTATTTTTTGCTGACCTTCAGATAATGCGCCTTCCGGGATGGTTTCCGGAAAGCGTTTCAGAAGGGTTCTGGCTTTTTCAATAAAGGGAATGAGCAGGCAAGCGGATGCGTAGCGCCTTGGGGATCGTAACCGCTCAACGGCTTCAGAAAGCGTTTGAAGTTCATCTTCTGCCGTATTGAATTCCTCCGCCACATGCCGGGACAGGGCCGCGCTAACAGTTGATACGAAGTTTTTTGCCTCATGATCGCTTAATCCGACGATCTTGAGTATTGTTTTCTCTTTGAGCGGGAAGGATACTGATGAAATGCCAAGGGACTTTCTAATCTGGACGGGGCCTGCCATCTCGGTATAGTTGATCCGTCTATCCTTTCGCCCATATAAGGTCACACCGGCATCTGTCTGCTCAGCGCCCCAATAACCGTACCCAAGTGGGCGTAAGATCATGCCGAGCCATAAGCTTCGCTTTATTTTTGTTTGTCCTGAAGGAGGCATCAATCCGGTTTTCCAGTCTATCGGGGTTTCCTTGTGTTCTTCGCTCTACCCTACCTTCATTTAGACGAAATTCCAGTATTTTGGGGCACTCGTTGTTACACCCTCGATGATAGCCCAACTAGATCGGGAAATTCGCTGTCGATCTTTCTTTGTATTAACCGGCCCATATCTTCCCGTTCGGGTTTTGGTAATCTCCGTTATCACCTGTACCTCCCGGCAGTCGTGAAATTTCTATGTGGCGATACTGGCTGCGGTCGGTCGTCCGGCAAGTCTGCCCTTACCGGCGAAACCGTCAACCGTGTCCTCGTACCTGCGGGCCGCACCATTTGACGGTGTTCGGACCTGTCCGTCCTCCCTGTATCCGCTGCCTTGACGTGAAGCCACGATTTCACGAACAAGCAAGGAGATACAGACCATGACAACGTTTTACGCACAACCTTACTCTACCGATCACACCGGTTTTTATTTCGAAGACATCACCGAATTCGAAGCCGGAATGGAAAAACTCAACGCGCAAGGCTGCGAAGAGGTGGAAATCCAGTTCATCGACGGTGATATGCACCTATCCCGGCTGGCCCGCTCCGTTGGTATCGACCAGGCGACCATTACCGAGTGGTTCGATGAACTCGACCATCTGGACAGCCGGGAAACCGATCAGCTTTGCTTCCTGCTCGACCGGGGCTTTTCCCTCGATGAGGCTCTTACCCGGTATGACTGGGTCTGTATTTTCTACGGGTCAGCGGCAGACTACGCGCGGGACCTGATTGAGGAAACCACGGAAATCCCCGAAAACCTCCGCTATTACATCGACTACGACGCCATTGCCCGAGACATGGGCTATAACGGCGAAATCGAAGAGATTGCGCACGATATCATCGTCGCCAACGCGCACGAGTTCTAGGGTGTGGTCCCGTACAGAACGCAACTTGGAGGCCGCCGCTTAAGGCGGCCTTTTCATCTCCCTGTCATACCCGATTTCCCTTTCCGTGGACATGCGCGCTTTTCCTGCTTTTCTTTCTTCTGATCTGGTTCGGTCGCGTATATTGCAACCACCTTGCCGCCGCTAAAGCGGTCTCCCGAGAAGATGGTTGCAACCTTCACTTTCCCTTCACCCTGTTGCCACTCAGAAAGGCAGGAATAAGCACTGTCTCAAGTTGCAGAAAGGAAAGATCATGACACATCAAGATAAAAGACCGCTGATTAAGGCATCAGAACTCCCCAAAGGGCAGTATTTTTCGATTGCTGAGTTCCCCACGGTTCTTCTGAAATGCCATGAGCATGACGTGGAAGATGGACGGATCATCGCAATTTGCTGTGATCCCTGGTATCACAAGCTAGCTATTTCATATGAAGATAGTATCCTGCCAGGGATGCCGGAATGAATGCTTCAAACAGGAAGTCTTTTTGGGTATAACATGAACTTGCTATGCAAATCGATCTTTCAAAATTATCTGAAACAGAGCTTCTTAATCTTCATGCCGATATTATTGACGAGCTGAAGTCCAGAGATATTCTAAGGACAAAAAACAATCCTGTCGGTGACTATGCGGAATGGCTGGTCGCGAATGCGTTAGGACTTGAATTGGCTCCAAATTCATCTGCGGGCTATGACGCGAAAGACAAACAAAATCTTCGATATCAAGTTAAAGCGCGGCGTATTACGCCTGACAATAAATCCAGGCAGTTAAGCGCTATCCGGAATTTAAAGGACAAAGATTTCGATTTTCTTGTGGCCATTATCTTCGATCAAAATTACAAAATCCTTGATGCGGTCATGATGCCTCATGAAGTCATAGCGGACTATGCGACATATAGAAGTCACACAAATGCCCATGTTCTTCATCTTCGTGGCCCCATTCTTGAAGATGCGCGTGTAAAGCATTTGTCGATGATGAAAACCTGATCTCAATTTTTTGTTAGCCCCGCTGCGCGCGGCGCATCGCCCCTTAAGTCCCGCCCGGTTATGGAGAGGTGCTAGTAAGGGATGGGGTCGTTGCCGTCCTCCATATAGTTTTCTTCCTGACGTTTAAGAATGGGGTGTATGTGATTGCAAAGCTTGTGAAAATCATCGTGCATCATATGCTCGAGCCTGTTCGTGAAAAACGGGTGCCAGAGTGATGTTGCCTCCTTGTCATCGAGTGTAAGTTTGCGATCGATCAACTTTTGATAGACCGGTCCCGGCACGCCGCTCTCACCTGCTTCGCTTAAGTAAACGGCGAGCGTGATAAAAGCTTCCGGCATATTAATGGTAACATCCTTTGTGCTGTGCGTTTTTCTGGTCTGACCGACACCATCCAGCATCCTCTGAATGGTGTCGGTGACAGCATCGATATGGCTATTATGTTTCATGGTTTATCTCCGCGCGGGATTTTGTCATTTTGCGCCTGCCGCGCTTGCGGGTTTTCTTTTCCATGATCTGAAGGCCGACAGCCGCCGTGATCCTTCGTGCTTCCTCAAGTGCCTTTTCCTTTCGCTCATTGTCGCGCTCCGCAAGGAGGCTCTCGCATCGTGCGATTATACTCTCAAGTTCGCCATCGGTTTTGGATGCGATCAGTTCATCCAGATTGACAGATTTTTCTTCAAACATTTTGTAAATCCTCGGTAATTTTCAAAAATGAGATTCAGGTCTCGCCCTTTTGGGCCGGGTGGTGTTAAGAGGCCCCGTCAAAGGTGATACAATCGACCTGAATTCTCGATTTCTGATTTTATAGGGCGCAGCCTGCGAGTATCCTCTTGCATTCCTCGTTGGGGCGGCGTTTGCCAAGGATGAATTTCATGAATACACAAATCGCAAGGCTTCGCAGCAGGCTCGTCGCCTACCGCAACCGTCGGGGCGCGAACGGTGCCGCGCGCCCCTGGAAAAGTGTGCTTTACGATATTCTCACCCACCCTGAAACGCAGCACTGCTTCCCGGCTGACGGGTCCGAACCGGAATTCAAGGAAGAAGCCCTAAGACGCTTTGGCCAAGGTCTCAGCAATAGCACGCCCGACAAGCGCGCCGATATCAAAACCTTTCTTGTCCTGAAAGGCTTTCTGACCGAAAAAGAACTGGAAGAAGACCCGTATGATATGGAAGCAGCCCTTGCCCTTCATCGTCATCTCGCCTCCAGCGATCCGCTTGCACGGGACATGCTCAATGATCTGCAAACGCACTATGTGGCTGAAAACCGCACCAAACTGGCGCATTTACGCGTAACACTGTCTGCCCGCCTTAATGAATGCGGTGACTACATCGATCTTGAAGAACGTTACGAAGTTTTTGTCGATCCCGACGCCGAACTTGAACAGAGTGAGGCGCGCTGGATTGAAGCCTATAACCGAAAGTTGCTGGATCAGAAAAGGCGTGGCTTTGGCTATATTTGCGGAGAGGCCAGGGTGCTCTATCTCTTTCTTTGGAACGGATCGCGAAATGATCTTGTGTCCTATGTACAGGTGCCGCCGTTTCAATCATTCAAAAATTCCGGTCCCGGATTTTTGTTGATGCGTAGTGGTGCAACTTTGCCGGATCGTTACGCAGAACCGGCAGAGTCGGGGCAGCCTTTGCTGACCGCGAACCTGTTTTGCTTTGACGTGCCGGGCAGTGATCGTTCTGAAGCTGTTGTGAAATGGGGGCAGACCGGATGAGCGATAAAGAGGAGCAGGGGAAAAGCGAAGCCGATATTAGCCCGGAAGAAAAGGAAGAGCGGCAACTACAGGAGGGGATTGCCAGAAATATTTTAAAAGCGGCCAAAACCGGTGATGTCAAACTCCTTTGGGACAATATCAATTTCAGTTTTGCTGATGTGAATGCCCAGGATGAAAACGGCATGACGGCTTTACACTGGGCGACTGTCCATGGCGCGCGGCCCTGCATCCGGATGCTGGTAGCGTCCGGCAAATGCGATTACCTCATTCGTGATGCCAAAGGGCGTTACGCTTCCGAACTTGCGTTTGAAATATCTGGCGATATGGGTGTTGCGCATTTGCTATCCAAAAAGGAAGCAAAACAGGCGGCACACGAAGGGCGGGATGCATGGCCGAAAACATGATACTGCGAATATTGGCTATGAACAGGAGGCGATTTTGAACAAGGTAACGGCACCCGGAACCGCGCTCAATCAACTATTGATCGCGATCCTTTTAACATGGCTTTGCTATCGCTGGGCCAGTACACCGGGGTGGGAGGCCGCATGGTTACTGTTTATTGCATGTGCCTCTTACGTTGTTTCTTCATTCCGTGGTTTGTTGCAGGCCCATCATGCGTGGAAAATAAAAAATGAACTGGTTCAGGAAGCTCATAAATCTTCAGGGCGATACGATACAAGGCAGGATAACGGGGAAAAACGCGACGATAACTGGGAGTAGGAAGCTTCCGCTTTATCTGGGGACCAGCCGGAAAAACGGAAAACCCATCCTCTTTTCCAGTGACGGTTCGCTTCTGACCGTCGGGTCGCCCGGTACGGGAAAAAGCCGAGGGGTCGCTGTCTGGAACCTGTTGCAGTATCCGGGCTCCATGCTGGTGACAGACCCCAAGGGTCAACTCGCCGCATGGACTGCCAACTATCGTCAGGAAAAGTTTGGTCACGAAATCGCCGTCCTCGATCCCTTCGGGATCACCGGCAGGAATTCCGTTTCCATTAACCCGTTTTCCCCGCTCATCGAGGCCGTTAAGTCCGGTAAACGATACAGAAGCGAAGCCGAACGACTTGCGCATCTTGTCTTGCCAGAACTACCGAATATCAAGGACCCTTACTGGCGAAACGGGGGCCGCAAGATGATAATGGCAGGCCTTTTATATCTTGCTTCCGTGCGTCCCGATCATTGCGACCTGCCGGGGCTGCATGATTTTCTCTGGCTTGATGAAGAGCAACTTGAACATGTTTTAAACGACATGATGCAAAGTCGTGCGCTTGGCGGCGCCTTGCGCCAGCGCGGCGCTGATATCTGGGACACGCTCGATAAACGGGAAAAGGAATTCGGTTCCTTTCGTGAAGAAGCAAGACAGGCTTTAAGCATATACGCACCGGATGAACCGTGCGGACAGGGATCGCGTCATTCGGATATGGATTTTAAAAAGCTCCTGACCGGAAACCTCACCGTATACCTCGTGCTCCCTCCGGAGCATGTCGTCTCGCACGGACGCTGGATGGGGCTTGTTACCGATCACGCCATCCATTCCATCATGAGCGTGAAAGAAAATGGTGACTGCATCTTTTTACTCGATGAATTTCCGAACCTTGGAAAGCTACCGGGGATCATCTCGGCCATTGCCCAGCTACGGGAGAAGGGGTTACGGGTCTGGGTTTTTGTCCAGGAATTAAGCCAGCTTGAAAGCGTTTATGGTCGCGCGGATGCCGACAGCATGCGTCATCAGGCAGAAGTTTTACAAATCCTTGGGTGTCGCACCGTCGAACTTGCCCGCTATGTTGAAGCGCGTGCAGGCACAAAAACCGATAAGGTGGCATCTTTTAATATCCCAAGCCCGCTCGACCCCAGCCGCGCGCCGGAAAAAAGCCTGAAAGAAGAAAAGACGCCGCTCTTTTCTTCCGACCGGGTGCTCAACATGCCGAAGTTTCGGCAAATCCTCATTAGGCACGGCTATCCGGTGATCGAGGCCGATGTAAAGCTATGGTCCGGCGAATGCTGAACCGCTTCATACCGGGCTGGTTCTGGGGCTGGCTAAAAAACTGGCTGATCGGGCTTACCGTGATCGGGGTGTTCGTAACCGTCATTGGCATTCCGCACTGTCTGACTTCCTACGAATTTGTGCCCACGACCAAAGGCGCGAAACTCATGCAGGATTGCCATTATATCGGGCCGTTTGGCGGCTATGACCCGGTTCCCGGTGTCGATGTCCGCGAAGACTGTCCCTTCATCAGCTTCTTTCCCTATGATGCCGTCAAACCACCGAAAGGTTTAACGGGTCATCAATCAAAATAATGGTGGAGCCCCATGAATAAACTACTAAACGATATTGTGATCCTTGCTTTCATCATCATACTGGCCGTACTGGGTTGGTATGGCGGCGGCTATCTCTATGCAATCGTTGAGCCGCCGCATCATTCACCTCTTGATAGCGGTATGCCCCACGGTAATATTTTCGGCGCGATTAACGGTCTCGTGATTGGTGCGATCTATAGCGATCTTTTCAGAAACGTATCTTTCAAAAAATGTTCGTGGAATTTCTTTTGGGCCTATTTGGGGGCAGGGCCTTTTTTGCTAGTGCCTTATTATGAGACTCCGCTTCAGGATTTTCTTGAACGCCAATATGGCGAACAGGCCTGGATCAATCCTGTTGTCTTGTACCTTGGCATTTTTGTCTGGTCCTATATTGCTGCGAGCATCTGGCGGAATTACTTTCACGAACCCAAACAGGAAAGCGCGGAATTCACCATAAGCGGAAGCCCGAATAGCGATAAGGCAGACGGTCGCGGAAGCAGTATCCTCGATAACCGTCTGATCCGCTGGGCGCTCTACCTTGTTGTCATTGGTGTGATCTACTACGTGCAGTTTCGAATGTAGGGATAGTTCGAAGGTCTACCGTTCCCTGTCATGGGACTTGTCATTCCGCCGTCTCGATCTTTTCCTTCGTAAAATTCTATCAATATCACGACTGCTATGGATCACGGAGATGATCTCTATCGCTTCTTTTCCATGTTCTCGGTAAACAATAATGTGGCTTCCTTCAACAACGCTTCGGCAACCTTTTTCCAGCGATTTTCGCTCTCTTCCGGTTTGTGGTGATTTTGCCAGTTTTTCAAAGCGATTTTCTAACGTATCAAGATAGCGATTTGCCTGTTCCTCTCCCCATTCTTTCCGTGAGTATTCCCGAATGTTCTGTAAATCCTTTTCTGCCAGTGGCGTAAGGAAAATATCCACTATTAATCAAATTTTCCAGCACGCAGATCGGCCATGAATTGCTTTCCATCACTGAATTCACCCCGATCCGCTTCAGCAATGCCTTCGGCAACATGCTTTCGTAACCATTCCAGCTTTTCCTGCTGTTCTTCCACATATTCTTCTAGCAGTTGTAATCCCGCATTTATAACTTCACTCTCCGATTCATAATCCCCGGCTTCGACCAGATCGGCTATGAATTCTTCAAAATGCTTTTCTATAGTAACGCTTATTGTCTTTCTCATGACAGGTCCTCTCATCTCTTCTTTATAAAGTACTAAATCGGGACGACCGAGTGCAAGTTGAATTCCTTCCCAGCCCTTGTTTATCCTAAAGTTCGGTGACAATAACGCCTTTTCCGGAAGATTTTTTTGCGAAATGTATCATAGGCTGATTGTACGTTTTTATGCTTCGCAAATAATGTTTGGATCGTGGTTTTCTAACCTGTTTCCACGGGACTGTCTTGTTTCCAGCTCATATACCCGTGATCCTTTAGCAAACGTGCGGGACGAACCTTACGGCATGTCAATGGCCCCGGTTCGAAGCGACATGTCCGCCCAGGGCGGCAAAGCCGCCGGGGCGGTCAGGCCCACAGGACCTGAAATGTCGCGTGAACCAACCTTTAAAAAGATTGGCTCACGCAGCTTTGCTGCTTCGAGCCTTGCCCGCTCCATTCGGCCCTAAAGGGCCTCCCGTGTTGACCATGACATGGTCCCGTCCGTCTGCTCTTCGGCGGGTACGGCTGGAATCAGCCAGCCCGTAAATGAAAAAGGAGAAAGACCATGACGAACCAAAACACAAAAGCAAACGAAGCGAACGGCAAACCGAATAAACCCACCCATTTCGCGAGCATCCGCCACGGCGAAGGCAAAGGGGTCAGCTTCGAGCAAATCGGCGTTGCCTGGGAGAAAGAGAACGGCTCGTTCTACATCAAACTGCACGGCACCCAGGTCGTAAGCGCTTTCAGTCTCTACAGAATGAAAGACAACGACCAGCAGGCCGAACCAGCCGGTCTGGAGGCGGGGGTTTAACCCCCACCTTTTCCCTTCGCCAAAAACCGAAAATACGGACCGCCAGGCCCGTATTTTTTTGCCTATAACCCCTGTAAACGTGAACGCTGCACTACTGTGAACCGTTTGGTTCTCTGATATACTCAAAATCGCAGTCAAGATAACCCCATATCCCTGATTGGGTTAGTGAAAGCTTATTGGAGGACTTCCGATGCCGGACGAATTCGAAATGTTGGACCCGACCGCTGATCTTGTGGCAACACTCGATCATGAGCATGATACCCTTATAAAAGAACTGGATGAGATCAACGCGGAACTGCAAGGGGAGTCAATCCCACAGGACGGATTTGACAAAATTGCGAGAATGATCGATGTTGTAGGTGCATTATTGAAAAACGCACATAAGGAAAGGCATGTTATGCGTGATGATTTGGAGAAAATATTTAATAAAAACTGGGATTATTTTGCGGCTGAATTCAAAAGTGTCCACAATCAATTAAGACGGGTCAACGACCGTCTGGACAATACGGCGACAAAACAGGATGTCGCTGCAACAAAACAGGATATCGCCACGCTACGTGAAGAAATGTCTGATTTTAGGAAAGAAGTCAGAGATGATATTCGTTCAAATATGACGGAAATCCGTGAGAAGATGGAAGCTCTTCTTCCAAGGCCCTAAAAATTCCCCACATCGAAAATGAAAAATCCCGGTCGAAAATTTGGAAGCGAGAGGGAAGATTACGGACGCCTTCGCATTCACAACAATGACCTCTACTGGGACGATAAAAAAATTCAGACCGAGGTCTGGTCGCGTGGCGAAAAACTAACGCTGATTGGTATTATTGTAGGGGCGGTACTCACGATTGCGGGGATCGCTAATTTCGCTGCGATAAATTGGGATAAATTATCCCCTCATATATGTTCCTGGCACCAATTTTCATTTTGCACACCCCTTACACCCGAACCAGCACCACAACCCAATCAGACGCCTGGGGGTTAAACGCTCCTGATTTCCTGTTCGTTTTAGGAACCAGAGAATGGACAAATGGATAAATTTCTATGAACCTTTTTTTCCTTCCAGATCGGATGTGGAAAGTTTTGTTTCTGCGCTAGAGAATTTGGGACCTGATGACCCGACGCATAAGGCCAAAATCATGATGCATCAGGTACAGAGACTTGTGTCTCTGGCTGATGATGTCCTGACCATCCGCCCGGGGAAGCAATCTCTTCAATTACTTTTCCTGATTACCTGTACTGAACATATCACAAAGCTATTTGACCACTTCGAAGAAGACGGTTATTCGAAACGCTATGTCCGGCAGTTCTTCGAGCGGTTTTTAAGTGCCGCTGAAAAAGAGCAATTAAGACTGGGATTTACAAAATTTGGAATGAAGCTTTTTGAAACCTCACAAGACGTTGTAGACATGCTCTACGGCGTCAGATGCGACGTGGTTCATGAAGGTCAGTATTGGGGGTTTCATTTTAGCGACAATGGCACAGCCATGCTGAACTCAAATCCGGATGTCATTGCGAATATTTCTTTAGCCGATTTCAGGGGAATAATTGTGAAGGGTTGCATACGTGCTATTGAGAACTATCAGCCTGCAATTTAATAATCTTGTATGCATAACAACAAGCCGCTATAAAGGCGCAGAAATACTTGGCATTTGAGAGATTATTAAGAAAGTCTTAACGACCCGAGCCTTAGAATAAGGCGAGGGTCCGAAAATGCGATTAACACCGTGTACAAGGTGTGCGCGGTAGTACCATTCGGTCTCCACCGCGCGCACCTTGCGGGGGGATTTCCCATCCCCCGCGTACCCCCCAGGGGCTCACTAAGGTTCAGGCTCGCTTTATTGCGATCTTCACCAAGTGAGGGCGTGAAAATGTCTCCGGGATATATGGGGTCCCTCCAACATTTTCACGGCAAGGTTTCGCCCTTGCATAACGACGAGGGGAAGACTTCGCTCTCCCCCTTCGAACCCTCATCGATCAAAGGGCGCATCGCTGCCCCTTGAAACCCAGGACCAAAGGGAGACTTCCGCTCTCCCTTATGCAATCCCATCGACCGGGGGCCTGCCCGAAGTGCGTAGCACGTGGGCAAACAGGCTAGAGTTGCACCCCCGGAGCCCTGCAAAAAAGTGTCCGCATTGTGTGACGAGGAATGAACGAGGACTGCCTTTTATGGTGGCCCTTATCCTCTGGAGCATGATGATGGATAAAGACCGTAAAAAACGCGAAGCGCCGATCTCGTATCGTCCCCCGGCATCACTCCGGGACGAGTTTCAGGCGCGTGTTGAAAAATCCGGTCTTTCCACATCTGCCTTCATCACAAAATCGATCTTCAATCAGGCCGCACCTCGCGCATCCCGGCGTCCGCCTATCGAGAAAAAACTGCTCGCCAAACTTCTTGCCGAGGCCGGTGCCATTCGCCAGTCCTTGCATGACCTTTCCGGTGCAAACAGGAGCGATCCTGAAAACGCGCATTTGATTGCGCAGGCGCTTGAAACCCTGATCGATATCCGCACGGCCATCATGAAAGTATCGGGGCGAAAACCATGATCCCCTTCGCCTCACAAAGAGGGTTGGGACAGGACCTCGCAACCCATCTTTTAAACGCGCAACAAAACGAGATGATTGAAATCCTCGAAGTGCGCGGTTCCGTCGCTGATGATTTGCACGGCGCTTTTGCCGAATGGGCGTTTCAGGCCGATGCGCTTACCAAATGCGAAAACTATCTCTACAGCCTGTCGATCAATCCCGATAAGCGACAGGGTGAATTATCCCGCGCGCAATATTTTGATTACATCCGGCGCGTCGATGAAAAACTGGGGTTAACGGACCAGCCTCGCGCTGTCGTTTGTCACCGAAAATACGGACGCGAGCACTATCACGTTGTCTGGTCCCGGATCGACACGGAAAAGGAAAAGGCCGTCCATCTTTCTTACGACAAGGAAAAGCTGATGGTGGTGACAAAGCAGTTTGCCCGCGATCACCATCTTGAATTACCCAAAGGCTACTACACCGATACGCATGGAAAACAGCAGACGCTCTACCAGCTTAACCAGAAACGCATCACAGGCCTTTCCGAAGACCAACACCAGGAGATCGTGACCGATCTCTGGCGGCAAA
Organism: Anaerolineales bacterium; assembly: GCA_050293165.1. GTDB lineage: Bacteria > Chloroflexota > Anaerolineae > Anaerolineales > Villigracilaceae > Desulfolinea. The sequence continues at coordinate 15,647 of JBNKMO010000108.1, forward strand.
GCGACAGCCCGAAAGCCTTCGTGCAAGCACTCGCGGAGCAGGGCTATGTATTGGCAACCGGAAAACGCCCGTACGTTCTGGTTGATTTCTTTGGCGGATACCATGCTCTGCCCCGCCTGCTTGATGATAAATCAATCCGAACCAAAGACATTGTGGCGTTTCTCGAAAAGGACTTCCCGAAATCGGATTTACCAACGGTCGAAGACGCGAAAGCCCTTGTCGATGCCCATCGTAACGAGCTTGAAAAATTCTTTGTGTCAGAGCGCGAGCAGGAAGCGCTTGCCGAGTTAAAAGCGCGACAGGATGAGCGAAGAAAAGACCTTGAACTGGAGAGAAAGGAGATGAAGAAAATTCACCATGCGGCCCGTGAAGCCACGGCCATAAAACACCGCTCGGAACGCATGCTTTTGAAAGCGACGTATCGCGCCGAAAGCAAACGTATCAAACTCGAACGCTACGCCAAAAAACCGAAAGGGTTGCCCGCATTTTTGGGGCGCGTATCCGGTGTGAGTTGGGTTGTAAAACAGGTTCAGAAACTGGAAGACCGGAAACGACAGGTCGCGTTCCGTAATGAGTTTACAGACCTTAAAAGCAAACAGATCGAAGAAAAAGTCATTCAGGAGCGTATTCAGGAACTTCGTCTCGTACGATTATCGGCAAAGATAAAGAACATGTATAAGGTTGATGCGCGGGAAAAGAAATCCGTCCTTGAAGAATTAAAGCGTGAGTTGCGGGAAACCAAACGCGGGAGCAAGGAATTGATGCCTTCGCTCACGCACCTGGTCCAAAAAGAAGAACAGAAAAAGCGAGACCAAAACAAGACGACGGTCCAATCATTGGAGCAGGATTTTAACGATGCGGTGAATAACATCGTGCGCACCAAAGATTTTGATCTCACGGAAGAGTTTACCAAGGCCGCAAAACCGGAAAAGAGGAAAAGAAGAACCGATCAGGAAGAACAGGCGCATGAGCATGAAGAGCATCAAAGACCAACGCGCACCCGCAAACGCAGAAAACGCAATCGTGACCTTGATCGGGGAAGGTGATGTTTATGGAAACATGCAGTTGTTATGGAATGTATGGATGCAATTACTAACTGAGTAAGCTGCACCATAAAAAAATCACATTCGAGCCTTTTTCTATGCCAAAGAATATGCCATGAATCTAGGGGTCGATTCGTGGAAAGGGATTCTGAGGATGAAAAACGCTTTTTTTTGTACAGCTCTCGTATTGCTCCTGGTTTGTGGAAACGTCACACAGTTGTTTGCGCAGGAAGAGAATCCGGCTAGTACGGGTGAAAAAATCTTAATTCGTTTGGAGCCTGTTGCTCGCTTTGATACCGGCGTGGAAATGGCAGATGCCATGCGCCAGGTTTTGCGACGCTACACGTGGAAAGAATGGGGAGGAGAGTATTACCGATACCAACCGGCGATAACGGGTGAAGAATATTCCGACATGAAGACACAATTCCTGTTCTGGCAGGCCGGAAGCGGCCTGACTTATTTTGATCCTATATGGGCGGACAATGCGTTTGATCCGAAGATACAGGAACATATGGGAAAGTGTAAGCAATTTAAAAATACTGAGAGTGGTAAAAGGTTCAAGGAGAGCATGAATGAGCCATATCCCGACTTGTGGACCTATCCTTCACATCTTGGGCCGGTCGCGCTGTATTTGTTACCGCCGGGGAGCACGAAGGATCAGGATTATCATGCGGCGATTTTGTTTGTGTTTAAAAAAAACCATACGCGTTTATTAGCGCAGTTTGAGGGAGAGGGTATCGAGTATGGGGCACATGTCTTTCGAGATAACTGGAGTGCGTTCGACCTGGATCATTGCCGGATGTTAAATGCGCATTTTTCTGTGAATCAGCCTAGTCTTGGCGGGTACGACGATAAGGCCATGTCCCACTATACCGGGGTTGCAAAAGATAAGCAGAATAATCTGTGGGTTTATTCAGTGAGTGAAGGAGCCGGGCATGAGTTGCGCGCCAATTTTTACATGTATGTCACACTTGATGAATTCAAGAACTACAGGTTCATGCTCAACATTATGCCGCGAGATAGAGAAAAGTTGGGAAAGTAAATAATGGATACAAAACAACAGAAAGGACTCTGTTATGCCGATCACACCGTCAACAACTACTGGTAACTTCGACGATGTTACATATGATTTCATTGTGGATTGGGAGGGTAATCGAAATGATTTTTATTCAGATTCAATAGGAATTCCGACGGTAGGGGTGGGGACGGCACTCATCATCAAGAACGGCAGTGCTTATGAAGTACGCAGTGATCTCGATACGCTATTTACTGATGTGCATTCATTTTCGCAAAGTGAGCATGACAAACTCGATGATATCGTAAGTCTTCTAAATAGTGGTGACGTAGCTGGGGCCAGTGACGAATTGGTTGTAGCAAAAGGCAATGGGTTATTTAACCAAATAACTGATACGGGCACAACAACACTATACAATCGTTCCCTTGACTCAGTTTTGTCTACAGTGGAGGCTACTCATGGCCAAAATTGGTTGGATATTCAAACATCACTTGCGGGATCGAAAGAATTAAAAGCTCTTTATTCCTTAGCCTATAACAGCCCCTCACTCATTGGTTCGGGTCTTATCGATGCGCTTGTGGACGGTGATCGGGCGCGCGCTTGGGCGGAAATGCTCTATCACCACCAGAATACTGATATAGAAGGACTGATGAGCAGGAGAGAGGCCGAGGCAGATTTGTTCGGGCTTCTTGATGCGGGTGCCGACTGGCAAGATTATCTTGATGCATTGGATACTCTGCAAAACGGTACTTTTGAAAATGGAGAGAGTATCTGGGATATCATTAATGCGCGTGATGAGTACGTCCCCATTAACGACATGCTCGGTGAAGCGGCAAATAATCTAGGCGAACCACAAGCCGGTAACGACAATGCGACAGACAATAATGGCGATGGTCGTCAGGATGGCACCGGAGGTGGTAGTGGCTCCGGAGATGGTGGTCCGCAATTACCGAAAGAGCCAAACACCCCAGGAGGACAAGGGTCACCGTTGGTATTGGATTTGGATGGTGATGGGATTGAGCTGTATGCCAAAGGCGATTACGGCACCTATTTCGATCTGCGCGGGACCGGGCAGGCTGTCCTGACCGGGTGGGTGGAACCGGATGACGGCTTACTCGCGTATGACGTAAACGGGAACGGCATCATCGACGATATTTCCGAGTTGTTCGGGAACGAGACTACGGACGGGTTTGCCGAGCTGCGGGCCTATGACTCCAACGGTGACGGGGTGATCGATGCCAATGATACCGTGTTTAATGACCTCGTGGTGTGGACCGATACGAACAGCACAGGTCGCTCACAAAACGCCGAGCTTCATAGTCTGAGCGATCTTGGCATCACTGCGATTTCTCTTGATGCTGTCCGTGTTGCCGGGCAGGAGATTTCCGGAAACGCGATCACGCATGAAGCGAGTTTTACCATCAACGGTTTAGAACAGTCGATTGTAGATGCATGGTTTGAGTATGATGTGACATATACACGTAACAATGAAGACTTTACGTTTGATCTTCGTGCAGCCTCTCTACCTACACTGCGTGCATATGGCGACCTTAAGGACCTGCACATCGCCGCAAGTATTGATAATGGCGCAACATCGGACACACTGATCGAGCAACTTATTGCGTTTTCCAGCAGTAAGACCGTGGATGGCGTCTTCTCCGACTGGGGAGCCGTGAAGGCCGATGTCGATACGCTGATGCTGCGCTGGGCGGGTGTGGATGCGGTCGATCCTGCCTCGCGCGGGGCATTTGTGGATGCGCGGCACCTTGCATTTTATGAAGCGTTTTCCAGTGAACCGTTCGAGCAATACGGACAGCCGAACCCGTTGCGCGAAGCCGGGGATTTCAGTGAGGCGGTCTATGACTACCTCGTGAAATACCATACGGTGCAATTAACGGCACAATTAATCGGGAACGAGATATTTACCGACCCGAGCTATAGCGTTTATGCGGGCGGGACGACGGGCGACCTCGCTTTGCTCCAAACCGGGATTGACGCGGTGAAGGACACGGCGATTGCTGCCGTTGACGCGGTTGATGTCTGGACCCATTTCGCGCAATTTTTGGGCTATACGAAGGGGCTTGGGAATTTGACGGCGGCGGAGGTGACGGCGCTCGATACGGCGGTGGCGGCAACCGGGGAGGCGGCGCTTTCCGACTGGCAGGACGTGGTGACGGCGATGACGGCGACGCTCGGGTCGATCATCGACAGCGCGGATGACTGGGGCTCTTTCGAGGTGTTTTACGATAACTATAATCCCGGGACCGGCGGCGATGACGTGATGGTCGATAACAACGCAGGCGGGCATACGGATAACGAATTCCGGGGCTTTGCCGGGAACGATACGATCCAGGGTCTTGACGGGCACGACAAGCTGATGGGGGGTGACGGGAACGATACGCTCGAAGGCGGAACGGGAGATGATTATCTACTCGGCGGTCTGGGCGATGATATCTATCTTTTCGAATCCGGGAACGACACGATCTCGGAAGTCGATGGCGGCGGGACCGATGTACTGCATATTATGGCCTCGACGGGGCTGACGCATACGGACCTGACCGATCTGTACCGGCTGGGTGATGAGATGATGCTGCTCCTTAGCACCGGAGACCTGATTACGGTCCATGGCTATAACGGCACGGACACCCGTCTTGAGACGGTTGTGTTCGATGCCGACGGGGCACCGGAAGGCACGATTGATCTCACCAGTTTGCTGGAAGAGAAGTTTTACGGCACTGACAAGGCGGACGATATCGCGGCTTCGGGGCAGAACTTCCAGACGATGCTGGTCTACGGCTATGCGGGGAACGATATCCTGACGGCTGCGGGGAGCGCCGGATTGTTCTATGGCGGGGATGGCTATGACACGTTGACCGGGGATTACCAGCCCGACGAGTTTTATGGGGATGCCGGGGACGATTATCTTGCCGGACTGGGCGGCGACGACGTGTTAAACGGCGGGGATAATAATGATGTTCTCGATGGTGGGGACGGAAACGATACGCTGAACGGGAATCTGGATGAAGACCGGCTTTATGGTGGAGCCGGGGATGATGCGCTTAATGGCGGGTACGGTGACGATATCCACGACGGCGGGGCCGGGAACGACACGATGGAAGGCACGCACGGGAATGATACCTATATCTTCGGTCTCGGCTACGGGCAGGACTGGATTTACGATACGAGCACGCAAAGCGGAAGCCGGGACGATGTGTTGCTCTTTAATGCCGATGTGCTACCGACGGATGTCATCGTCTCGCGCGATGCCAACGCCAGTATTCTTTTCACCATCGACGGGACGACCGATACGGTGAAGCTTTATAAGCAGGAGTTTTACTCCGGGAAGATCGCGCAGGTCGAGCATGTCAATTTCGCAGTCGATGGAACAGAATGGACGCCGGATGATTTACGCGTCATGGCAATCGATACCGCGACCACCGATGGCGATGATACCGTCTACGGGTTTGCGTATGCGCAGGATTATATCGACGCCGGTCTTGGCAATGATTACATGAACGGTCTCGAAGATGACGACACTTACGTGTTCGGGCTCGGCTACGGGCAGGATACGATTGAAGAGCAAGGCGGGTACGACCAGCTATCGATTCTGGCCGATATTGCGCCGGGCGATGTGACGGTGACGCGTGGGACGAGTGCGAGCATCATTCTCTCTGTTGACGGCACGACGGACAGTGTCACGCTCTTTGAACAGGAGTTGAATGCCTATAACTACAACCGCGTTGATGAGGTTGTTTTCTCCGTCGATAGCACGATCTGGACAGCCGAAGATTTGCGCCTGATGGCGATTGCCTCGCAAATTACGGCAGGTGACGACGCTGTGACCGGCTTTGATACCGACGATGTGCTATGGGGCGATGCCGGGAATGACACGATCCTTGGTCTGGACGGGAACGACACGCTTGAAGGCGGAGCCGGGGACGATGTGCTGAATGGCGGTAACAATACTGATACGGCGCTTTACAGCAATGCGGCGGCGGGCATCGTCGTTGATCTGGGTGCGGGTACGGCGAGCGACGGCGATGGCGGCTCTGATACCTTAACCAGTATCGAGAACGTGACAGGTTCGGCGTTTGATGACGTTATCACCGGCAAAAGCGGCGTGAACACGCTGGACGGTGGTGCTGGCAACGATGTCTTGAGCGGCGGAGCCGGGAACGATAACTTAAATGGCGGAACCGGGAATGATGCGTATGTCTTTAATCTGGGTGACGGGCAGGATGTGATTTCGGATGAAAGTGGTCTGGATGATGCCGTGTCTTTTGGGGCCGGATTTAATATCGAAGACCTTACCTTTACCGAAACCGGGAGTACGGACCTCAGCATTGGCTTCACCGGTCTTACCGATACGGTTCTGTTATCCCAGCAACGGGATGCCGGGAATGATTTCAAGATCGAAAGCTTGAAGTTTGAAGACGGGTTTACTGTATCCGTTGCCGGATACATGAACTGGCTATGGGGGACTTCCGGAAATGATGTTGTCGCCGGTGGTGCAAATGATGATGTACTGATCGGTGATGCCGGTACGGATACCATTTACGGAGGTGCTGGCAATGACGCGCTCCATGGCGGGGCTGATGACGATACGCTCTTTGGGGAAGCCGGTGATGATTTCCTTCACGGTGGAGCCGGAACCGATATGGTGGATTATTCAACGAGTGCGGCTGGTGTCGTCGTTAATCTCGGGGCTGGGACTGCAAGCGGTGATGGAAATGACACGCTCGTTGGTATCGAGAATGTCACAGGATCGGCTTTTGACGATGTCATTGAAGGTGACGCGAATGTGAATGCACTCTTTGGCGGTGCTGGGAGTGATAAGTATATCTGGGCTGATGGTGACGGTGATGATGTCGTTACGGATAGTGATGGTGCGGATGATGTGTTGTCTGTGGCCAGCGGCCTACGACCAGAGGATTTGATATTCACGGAAACGGGGACGAATGATCTTGAGGTGACATTTGCAACGCTGTCCGGTTCGATCACACTAATGGGGCAGCGCGATGTCCTTGGAACGCAGCAGGTCGAATGGATTGAATTCGATGACGGGATGCGTGTTGATTTGTTGCGTTATGCCGATTGGAATTTCGGTACGGCGTCCGGTGATACGATTACCGGTACAGGAAGCGATAACGATATTATCTTTGGTCTTGCCGGAAACGATACTTTGAACGGATGGTCGGGAGATGATTTCATTGTTGGCGGTGATGGGAATGACTACATAAAAGGATGGAACGGCAACGACACCATGGTCGGTGGTGCGGGAAAGGATAGGTTACAAGGAAATTACGGAAGCAATATTTTCTACGACCTGGTCGGATCGGATTCTGCTGTCTCTGATCCTTTTTCCGATTCAAACAACGACAATTTTTATGGGTCAGACTTTGGCGACGATCTGTTTATCCTTCAGGCCATGAACAATACTGCCAATGGTTATGCTGGTGATGACACGTTTAAGGTTTATTTTCATGACAACAGTCTCAATGGCTCTACGAACACGATTAATGATACGGACGGGAACGACCGCCTGATCTTTGCCAATCTCGATTTCTATAGCCCGGATTATTACTTCACCTATTCCGTAACAGGACCGGGTGATCTTTATATCGTTTATACCGGCACGCAAACCAACTCATTCGTGAATATCTATGACCAGTTCGAAGGCTATGATGCTGGTGATAACGCGATCTTTAAAATCGAGACTTTTGAATTCGGGGACGGAACGGTTGTTGATTTCAAAAACTATTATGTGACCGAAGGTACTTCGAGCACGGAAACCATATACGGGACAGCGAATGCAGATTACATCGCAACGCATAATGGCGGTGATACGGTCTATGCAGGTGATAGCGACGACTATGTCCGGGGCGGCAACCAGAACGATACCATCTATGGTGAGAATGGTGATGATTTCCTGTTTGGCTATCAGGGTGATGACACGCTTTATGGTGGTGCGGGCATTGACCGCCTCAACGGGGAGCAAGGCGACGATACGCTCTATGGTGAAGATGGTGTTGATTATCTATATGGCGAAGAAGGTTCAGACACACTGGATGGCGGTTTGGGGGATGATTATCTCTACGGCCAAAACGGTGATGATATTGCCTATGGTGGAGCCGGAGCAGATTACATAAGGGGAGATAACGGCAATGATGAACTCCACGGTGGTGATGATAATGATGAGCTTATCGGTAGTAACGGGAACGATACGCTCTACGGTGATGCCGGAAATGACCGTATAGACGGCTGGGCGGATGATGACCTGATCTACGGTGGTCTTGGGGCAGATACGCTTTATGGAGACAAGGGCGGTTACGATACCAAATACACCGGTAATGACACGATTTACGGTGAAGACGGTAATGACAAGCTCTACGGTCAGCAAGGAAACGATCTTCTTTATGGCGGTCTCGGTAATGACAATCTTTATGCAGGCGATGGGATAGACACCCTAGATGGCGGAGACGGAAATGACAATCTATACGGTCAGGACGGCACCAATATCCTGATAGGAGGGCTGGGGAACGACAATCTATATAGTGGATCAGGTGATGATACGGTCGATGGCGGTGATGGTGTTGATACATTGTTGTACCAGCAGGCGACTTCCGGAGTTGTCATTGATCTTGGCTCCGGTACGGCGACAGGCGACGGTAATGACACATTTACAGGCATAGAAACTGTTTGGGGTTCTAACCAAAACGATACAATCACTGGCGATAGTGGTGACAACAACCTGAATGGTAGTAGCGGCGATGACCTGGTTTATGGGGGGCTCGGTGCAGATATTATAGGTGGCGGCAGCGGAGACGACACCCTTTACGGAGGTGATGATAATGATGATCTGAATGGTGCTGCCGGAAACGATATTTTGTACGGAGATGATGGGGACGATACCCTTGATGGACATGTCGGGGATGATACATTGTACGGGGGTACAGGCGCGGACTCTCTCTATGGAGATGATGGCATTGATATTCTCTACGGGGAATCTGGCGATGACTATTTAAATGGAGAAGACGGTAACGACACCCTCTATGGCGGGGATGGAGACGACTGGCTCGGCGGATACAATGATGATGATACTTTATATGGTGGCGCAGGCGCGGATTCTCTATATGGCCATAACGGTACTGATGTCCTCTATTCCGGTTCCGGAAATGATACGGTTTGGGGCGGAGCCGGGGCCGATCATTTTGTCTTTGAAAGCGGCCTGATATCAGAAGTCGATACCATCAAGGATTTCGATGTCGCAGAAGGTGATGTTATTGATATTTCAGATGTCTTGGTTGGATACGATCCAATGACAAGCACGATCACCGACTTTGTCCAGATTACCGATATTGGCATAAGCAGTTCCCTTGCGGTCGATGCCGATGGTGGCGCAGACAACTTTGTTGCCATTGCTACGATTTACGGCGTCACGGGTCTAACCGACGAAGCAGCATTGCTTGCCAGTGGCAACCTGCTTGCGGCGTAGTTTTCTTGTATAATCTACCAATATGAACGGGGCGCTCATGCTTGCGGCCCGTTTTTTGATAATGGGAGGTATCTCCGGCTATGAACGCGCAGATCACATCGAAAAATAAACTGGGTGCTCTATTGGTTTTTTTGAGCATTGCGGGATTTTACATTTACGCCTTGCTGGTCATTCCTGAATACCGGCAAGTCTTCCGCGACTTTGGCGCAATACCGCCCTTTACGGCGTGGCTCGTCTTTGAAACCTATCCATACTGGTTTGTTCTGGTTGCGCTTGGCGCAATCGGGGGTCTGCAAATCTTGAGGCACAGGAGCCGAAAGGGATGGTTTTTTGTGACACCGGCATTTGTGACGGCTTTGCTGTTTGCCGCCTTAACCTGGGTTTCAGTGATGGCACCCGTCCTGAATTTACAATAGGGGCCTTAGTGCGGAGATTTCTTTTGCCCCTGGGTCATGCCGAATTTTGAGCCAAGATCGGCAGTAAAACCAACGCCTTTTAACCCGGCTTTTTCAATCGCCGCTTTCACCGTATCTGTGCAGTAAAGGTTCCTGAAACCGTCAAATTCCGTTTTGAATATGGCGTAAGGTTTCATCGCATCTTCATTAAAACCAATATTTTCAATATCGCCCCATTCGTTCTTTACGCAAAGGGCTTCGTTCAGGCCGTCACTTTCTTCCGCGAGATGCATGGGGTAAAAAATATACGCATCGCCTTTTTCGTAACGGGCCGGATAGAATGCACCATCGTCCTTGATGATATCTTTTAAAGCGTCATATGCAGGCGCGCTTAAAAACAGCCCGCCATTATGAAACCCAAGCACTTGCAAATCAGGAAGTTCGGTGCCGGAAAGCCCCTCGCCATCGCCTTTAAAGTCAACCTGAATAGGCTCATTGATGCTGTCAGCGAATGAGCGGGGTCTTTTGGCGTAATCAAATCGTTCACGCGGATGCCCGCCCGTGAACAGGCGCTGCATTTGCTTTTCATCAAAGCCCAATGCTGCAAACTGATCCCACTCTGAATAGATCGTAAAAAACATGACTTATCTTCTTTTTAACTCCAGACGGCAGGAGGCACACTGCCACTCTGTAACCGAAAACGCAAATCCCTTAAAAGCCGGACCAAATCTTCGACACCGTCGATGTTTTCAAAGTTAATTGTACCGCCGATCCACTCATAATAGGCAATTCTGTGGACGTGCCGGTGCGGGACGGCTTTCTTAAGGAAGCTCGGCATATGCGGGCGATCCTCGCGGGATCGCGGCAGCCAGCACCCATTCTGGTGATCGTCGATCCGCATCTTGCACCAGGCAAGCACGGCCCGCATTTGAGCTGCGTATTTATGCATCCCCGATACGATGGCGTGCGCATCACAGCGCTGCGAGGGCCGGGAATAGCCTGCGCGCGTAAGCTGGAGCGCCAGACGGCGCGAGTAATGGCGCTCGCCTCTTAAGCCGTCATCATCCATTTGAATGCCTCTGCGGCGAAAACGCGCGAGCTTCTGGCTTTCAATGTCTTGCTGTACTTGCGCCGTGGAGCCGACACGCTGGAAGTCGAGAGCCGTCGGGCGGTCGAGTTTGGCAAACCGGTGAATTTCCCGGTCCAGCATGTTCATTTCGTGATAGCGTGGGGTTTCAATCATGGTCAAACAACACTCCCTTTGTCGATTAAGAATTTAACGGGGCGCATTATAACAGTTTCGGGAGACCATTCCGCCTGTTCACGGACAGGCGGGCGTGACTTATTTCACTGATGTGCGCCTGCAATATCAAGGGGCCTTTAAGAGAACCAGAGCACACCCTTTAAGCAATTTCTTAACTTTTTTCCTGTACCCTGTCCAATAAAGAAAAGGCGATGGCTTTATGGAAAATGATGGTGACATTGTACTAAGCGAAGTGTTCTCAAAGGAAGCTGGGAGTGCAAATACCGCTACATTATCCGTTGCGCAATCTGAAGAGATTGTGCAACTGGCGTACGCCAGCGCCGCATACAAACGTATGAATGAGCGCGCCTTTGAAAAATTTGCCGATGACGAGCAAAAGAAAAGGGACAAGAAAGACGCTGACGATGATTTCGTGCAAATGGCCACGGATGTTATCCGGCAGGCTTACGAAGAGTTCCAGACCGCCTATGCCGACACCATGGCATTTTATGATGATGCGCAACACCGCCTCAATAATCTCGAAGCCCGGATCAAGGATCGCGTTCAGGAACTTGATAGCCGGACCGGTCTGTTATCGGGTGCGGGTGGCGAGCCTGTATTCATGGATGAAGAAGATAATTTCTACCGGATCGAGGCCGGTCAGCGCAGATTGATTACCGACGAAGAGGAACTGGCCTCTTTGCGTGAACAAAAGAAAGCCATTGAAGCCGCCGGTCGAACTGTACGGAGCGAGCAAGAGCAGGATGATTATCTGGAATTAATGACCATGCTGACGGACACTGCGGACCTTGAAGGCGATATCGCCAACCGCCGGGATGAAGTCGACCGGCTCAATGAAGAGGTTGAAAACGATCATGGTAAAGCGCCAGAGGCGACCGAGACCATGCGAATAGGGCGTGAAGACACCGAAAGCAGGCTGGGTGGTTTGGAAAGCAAATTCGAAGCTCTGGAAGCCCGGAGAAGCCGTTTTGACCAAAATCAGAACCGGGATCAGGCCCCTGAAACGTCAACTGTGGACAGCGATTTTACAGACATGTCGGCAACAGCGCCGCCCCCGACATTACCGGGCGGTTGATTGCTCTAATCTAGTCTTTTGACACCTGCGGTTCAGTCTGAGAAGTCTTTGGGCACAATTTCTCAATCTTGAATACGACGACATGCTGAGCCTTCCAGCCGATGTCTTTCTCGGCGGCTTTACGCAATAGCCCTTTCAAATCGTAAAACTGCTTATTCCCTTCCTCGGTGACATCGAACAGACCCGCGATACATTCGGCGCGCGCATAATCCGTGGCCGCCATCTGGCGCATGAGCGCGTGCTGGGTCGTCATGATTACCCCTCTTTGGCCGTCCCGGTCCATGGCCATATATTCCGGTAGGGTCTTCCAGTCGATAACGACCTCTTCGGCTTGTGCATGGGAAGTAAACAAGAACACCAGACAAACGGTCGTGAGTAAGGGTCTGCATGATCGCAGCATACGGTTCAGGGTCACGCGGGTGGCTCCTGCCAGACTTGGCATAATCAACTTTTGTGTATATATTGACAGTCTAAATACAAGCAGGTTCCTGTCAAGGCTCTTTCGGGATGAAAAACTTCTCAGCGGAGCGGGGGAGCCAGACTAATTCCCATAAAATTCAATGAATTACACG
>JBNKMO010000109.1:0-2608 GCA_050293165.1 Anaerolineales bacterium
CTTCGATGCCTTCGGGCACCAGCTTGCCGCTGCCGCTTTGCCCGCTGCCATAGCGGTCCTTGCCATAGCCTTTCATCGCGCCGAGGCTGCCCATGCCGCGATATTCCTTGAAGTGGCGGCCTTCGTAGAGCACGACTTCGCCGGGGGATTCTTCCAAGCCTGCCAACAGGCTGCCGAGCATGACTACATCTGCTCCGGCGACGATGGATTTGACGATGTCACCGCTGAATTTGATGCCGCCATCGGCGATGATGGGAATATCGAGTTTGCGAGCCGCAACGGCGCAATCGTGGATGGCCGAGACTTGCGGCATGCCCGCGCCGGAGATGATGCGCGTGGTGCAGATGGAGCCAGCCCCTACGCCGATCTTGACCGCGTCCGCCCCTGACCTTGCAAGTGCTTCCGTTCCCTCAGCAGTGACCACGTTCCCGGCAATAACCTGCAAATCGGGCCAAGCGGTTTTTATGCGCCGAATGGCATCAATGACGCCTTTGGAGTGCCCATGAGCGGTGTCGATGGCGATCAGATCCACGCCGGCTTTTGCCATCAGTTCGACGCGTGTTTCCAGATCAGCGCCCACACCGACGGCAGCGCCAGCAAGGAGGCGTTTTTGAGAATCGGTGGCGGCATTGGGAAAATCGCGTGCTTTCTGGATGTCTTTAACGGTGATCAATCCTTTCAGGATGCCATTGTCGTCCACAAGGGGAAGTTTTTCAATGCGGTGTTTTTGCAGGATGTTTTTGGCTTCTTCGGGCGAAATACCCACATGCGCGGTGATGAGCGGATCGGAGGTCATAAACTGACTGACGGGTAAGTTGTAATCATCGGCTTCCACGAAACGGACATCGCGGTTTGTCAGAATACCAACCAGTTTTCCATTTGGATGTGTGATAGGGACACCGCTGATATGGTACGTGGACATAATCTCTTCGGCGCGGCTCAGCGACGCATCCGGTGGCAGACTGATCGGTTCGACGATCATGCCTGATTGCGAACGTTTGACCTTTTCCACTTCGGCAGCCTGATCTTCGGGAGACATATTGCGGTGAATGATGCCCAAGCCGCCTTCGCGCGCAAGCGCGATCGCTAGCCGTGCTTCTGTGACCGTGTCCATTGCGGCGGATAGCATGGGGATATTCAATCTGATCTGGGAAGTGAGTTGGACGCTGACATCGGTTTCATTTGGCAAAACTTCGGTGTAGCCGGGAACGACGAGTACATCGTCAAAGGTTAAGGCGTCAAAATTGTCGAATAATTCTTCGTTCATATTTTCTCCTAGTGTTTGCTCAAGTAATCAGAAATGACCGTATCGTAGTGCATCGTGGCTTTGAAGCCTTTCACGGATAACTTTTTGCGCGTCCCAGCGGAGATGCCATCGGCTTGCAATTCTGCCAGAACGGGATCGTAATCTGCGGGGTCGCAGACCAGTATGACGCGCTCATGGTTTTTCGCCGCTGCACGGATAAGCGTTACACCGCCAATGTCGATATTCTCGATCACTTCTGCGTAGCTGACATTTGCTTTGGCGATGGTTTCTTCGAAGGGATAAAGGTTGACGGCGACAAGGTCAATATAATCCCAGCCGAGGTCGAGCAGTTGTTGGTGGTCAGCGTCCGTGGGGCGTGCGAGCAAACCGCCGTGAATGGCTGGATGTAGGGTCTTGACCCGTCCGCCGAGGATTTCGGGGGATTGAGTATAGTCTGCCACTTCGGTGACTGCCAGCCCGTTTTCGATCAACAGTTTGGCAGTGCCGCCGGAAGCGAGCAGCGTCCAGCCGAGATCGGCGAGACCGTTGGCGAAGTCAACGAGACCGGTTTTGTCATAGACAGAGAGAATGGCTTTTGGCATAGTAAACTCCTATTTTGTAATTTTAGATTTACAATCCATCCTAAAAATACCTCGTAGTGGCGACTTTAGTCGCTTTGAACGGCTAAAGCCGTTACTACAAAGGAATTTTAGGATAGACACTTATGATTTTTAATTTCAGATTTGAGCGTAGCAACTAATAATTCATGTTCAATGCTATGTACTCTTGCTTCAAATTCATCCAGTGATTCGCCTGCTCGAAAGGGAATCTCCTGCGTAGCGAGTACGGGACCGTCATCCACGCCTTCGTCGGGAACGAGATGCACCATCACGCCGCTGCGGTCGATTTCGCCGCGCTGCCAGGCTTCGTAGGCGCGTTCGATGGCGTGCAGGCCGGGGAAGGTTCCAGGCAGGGCCGGGTGCAGGTTGATGATGCGATTGGGGAAATGGTCGAGAAAAGCGGATGTTAGCAGGCGCATCCAACCGGCGAGGATGATGTAGTCCGGTTGGTGGCGAAGGACTTCTCCGGCGAGGCGGGCATCGTATTCACGGCGGGTTTCATCTGCGAGTTTTGGGAAGTGGATGGCTGGCACGTCCGCGTTTTGGGCGCGGGTCAACCCGTACGCCGAATCCTTATTTGAAATAACGGCGACCACGCTGGAAGGGAATTCGTTCCGTGCACAGGCATCGAGAATTGCCTGCAAATTGGAACCATTTCCGGAGATGAGCACAACCAGTCGGGCAGTCATCTTAATGGTGGAACAAGCGCACGCCGCTGAAGACCATCGTCATGCCGTATTCG
>JBNKMO010000110.1:0-11626 GCA_050293165.1 Anaerolineales bacterium
GGGCGCTGCTGACTTAGCTGACGTGGTGCGAGCCATGCGTCTGGTAAGTGAGGTTAATGATCAAATTGTATTGATGCAATGTAATACGAATTACACTGCTGCAGACTCAAATTACGATCATCTCAATATCAATGTGTTGAAAACATACGCTACCATGTTCCCCAATGCTGTTTTGGGCCTTTCCGATCACACGCACAGTCCAGCCCCTGTCGTTGGTGCAGTTGCCTTAGGTGCCCGCGTCATCGAACGTCACTTCACCGACAGCAACGACCGTGAAGGTCCCGACCATAAATTTGCGATGAATCCCGACACCTGGGCGGATATGGTGCAACAAGTCCGCACTCTGGAACGCGCCCTCGGCTCATCCGATAAATTCGTGACCCCTAACGAAAAAGAGACCTACATGCTGCAACGGCGCTGTCTGCGCGCCGCGCGTGATATCAAGGCTGGAGAAACCTTCACCGCCGAAATGATCGAGCCGCTGCGCCCGGCTGTTCCTGGTGCGCTCATGGCATGGGATACGGAAGCAGTCATCGGCAAAAAGGCGTTGGTCGATATGCCCTATGGCAAAGAGCTGCGCTGGCACGAAATCGGTTAACGCGTATAAACGTTAGAAGTAAAGAACTGCACCGCACTCGTCAGAGTGCGTTGCAGTTCGGCTTTTTTTGCTCAACCCGCAGTGCAATGCATCCATACGGATGCAACGCACTGCTCTCAAACGAAAACGATG
This sequence comes from Anaerolineales bacterium, assembly GCA_050293165.1. Classification (GTDB taxonomy): domain Bacteria; phylum Chloroflexota; class Anaerolineae; order Anaerolineales; family Villigracilaceae; genus Desulfolinea. The sequence continues at coordinate 731 of JBNKMO010000110.1, forward strand.
ACCCGAAAAAAACTCATCCGCACACTGCTCTATCTTATAGGCATCAACATTATGCTAGTGGCTGTTTTTGCGTTGCAACTGGGCTTGGATAATGATCCTGGCTGGGGTAGGTCACGTTATGTTATTTTATTAGTAGGCTTGAGCTTGGTCCTTTTGGGTGCGTATGATTGGATCGAAGCGGTGTTGGGACGTATCCCCGTATGGGGTGCGGCAGAAAAATGGTTGGCAGAGGCCAAGTTAAGGGCAGGTTCGCTGCCATTTTTTATCCACTGGCGTGATTCAGGTTTCTATCGTTTCGTATCCAAAAATAAGACCGATTTAGGTCTTATTCTGTGGACGGGGTTGATTTTGTGGATCTATGCCTGGATCGCGACGATCGGCAGCATGAGCGATCTGCCTTCGGGGAAAGGTTATTATTGGCGGCTAGCGCAAGCCTTTCGGCAGGGCCAGACACATTTACTGGTAGAACCTGACCCCGCTTTGCTGGCACTTGAAAATCCTTATGACTACAAAGCCAGAGAAGATATCAAGGTTTTGTGGGATTCGACCTTTTATGATGGGAAATATTACATCTATTGGGGGCCGCTGCCCGGCGTGTTGGCGCTGGGGGGCAGCTGGCTGACGGGAAAGCCTGTTACCGACACGGCTTTGGCTCTTTTCTTCTTGGTGGGTACAACGCTTTTTTCTTTGCTTATCTTGCGGAAGAGTTATCGCGAGTATCACTACCCTGCCAGTATCTTTTGGGGCGGGGTCTTTGCGGCCAGTTTAAATATTCCATTGGCCTGGATTCTTACGCGTCCCAATGTCTATGAAGTTTCTGTAACCGGGGGGCAGTTCTTTCTTGTTTTGGGCTTGTGGGGTTTCTTCCACAGTTTGCATCGCGAAAAAATAGAAAAGCGATATTTAGTGCTCACAGCGACAGCTTTTGGCTTTGCTGGTGCAACGCGGATTAATTTGCTGCCCTCGATCGTCTTTCTGGGGCTGTTGCTATTTCTGTGGGTCTTTATCCGCCACCAAAAGCAGATTGCGAAATCGTTTCCCGATCTGCTCGCGGCAGGTTTGCCTTTGGCGAGTGTGGCGGGGGCTTTGCTTTGGTATAACTACGACCGTTTTGGAAAAATCCTTGAGTTCGGGCATCGTTATCAGCTCACGGGCCCTGCTCTGCCGCAAGACTACACACAGGTTAGCTCACTGAAATATATTCTGCCAAATTTTTATACTTATTTTGTGCGTCTACCTGATCTGCAAATAAATTTCCCCTTTGTGCGTCTGACGTGGATCAAAGAAGAAATGTGGCCCTTCTTTATTCGCATCCCTGAACATTATTATTACTCCGAACCTGTGGCAGGATTGCCGATCATTGTGCCTGTCTTTGGGGTTGCATTACTGTTTTTAGCAAGATATGTTTGGCTTTGGGTAAATGGCGATCTGCCTAAGCTGCCGCAGAACAAGATTGAGAAATTGCAAAAAATCCGCTGGCTTGCGGCCGCTTTACTGGGCTATCTCATTATACAAACGGCCATTCTTTTGATCTTCATTTACGCTGCCACGCGCTATCTTTATGATATTGCGCCGGTGCTAATTTTGTTCGCGACATTACTTTTAGGCGTTTTCCTGTCACGCATAGCACAGAGTAAATTTCAAGCTCGTCTCGTCACTTTTTTATGGCTGGCAGCTGGAATCACTTCCGCGCTGCTGGGATTTTTTATCGGCTTTACAGGCGAAAGAAATAACTTTATGAACCAAAATCCTGCCATCTACGAAGCTTGGCTGCGCTGGTTTGGAGGGTAATCGGAATGCGGATATTGTATTTTTCAACTAGTTATTCCCCGCACGACCACCGCTTTCTTTCGGCGTTGGCGCAGACCGATCACAAGGTCTACTTTGTGCGCCTTGAGCCTGCCACGAACGAGAGCGAAGATCGCATTGTCCCAACCGAGATCGAGCAAGTTCTCTGGGAAGGCGGCAAGCGCGCCTTCCGTTGGCGGGATGTGCCGAGATATGTGCGCAGCCTGCGCAAGGTTATCAAACGCATTCAACCGGATGTGCTGCATGCTGGGCCTATCCAGACCGTGGGCTTGATCGCTGTTTTGACGGGTTTTCGTCCGCTGCTGATGATGTCGTGGGGCTTCGATTTGATGGAAGATGTCTATCGCAACAAGTGGTGGGAGCGTATTACGTCTTTCGTGTTGTGTAGGAGCACCTTTTTTACCAGTGATGCCCAAGTAACGAGAGACAAAGCCGTTGAATATGGCATGAACCCAGATCGCACCATCGTTTTCCCCTGGGGTGTTGATCTCGAACATTTCAAGCCGAACCCTTCGACACTTCCCTCGGGCGCAGGACAAGCTGCACTAACCTTGTTCTGTAACAGGTCATGGGAACCGCGTTATGGGGTCGATGTTCTCGCCAGAGCATTTGTTCGGGCGGCACAGACCAAGCCTGAATTACGTCTGATCCTGCTCGGTGGCGGCTCGATGGGACGTGATTTACGTCGTATCCTGAACTCGGGCGGCGTGATCGAGCAAGTCCTCTTCGGCGGCTATATATCCCAAAAAGAGTTGCCGCGCTACTACAATATGGCGGATGTCTACATCTCGCCTTCGCATGTGGATGGCTCGTCGGTTTCGCTGATGGAAGCGATGGGCTGCGGGCTGCCCTGCCTGATCTCGGATATTCCTGCGAATAAAGAGTGGGTGACAGAGGCTGAGAACGGTTGGCTCTTCCCGGATGGAAATGCCGATGCGCTCGCGAAGAAAATCTTGCTTGCTGCCGAGATGCGTGATACGCTACATGAAATGGGTGCGCGTGCCCGATCTGTTGCCGAGCAGCGTGCCGATTGGACGAAGAATTTTCAAAAATTGCTGGAAGCCTACAAGCGGACAGCCAAGTTAAATTAAAAAGGAGTTTTCGATGATGATTTTTACCTTAATTCTGGCTTTAGCCTTTGCTGTAGTTGCTGTAATTTTTGCCTTAGCCAACCCAGGGATTGTGATGATTAATTTCTTCGGTATGCAAATGGAAGGCTCATTAGCAATGTTTGTTCTGATATCCATCGGTATTGGGATCGTGCTCGGTGTTCTGCTGATGACCCCGAGCGTAGTTAAGCAGAAGTTGGCGCTTTCAGGCGAAAAGAAGAAGCTCAAAGGCACTGAAAAAGAGTTGGATCAACACAAGAGTAAAATGACCGAACTGGAAGAAAAAATCAAAAAAGACGAAGCAGAAAAGGCGCAAGTGGCAGCCGATGTGCAACAGCGGCTGGATGAAACGCTGAGATAAGCAACTCCTGAGCGGAAGGCGAACGAAGTGAGCCTGTAGTCGCCTGTATTCGATAGGGTATAGCAAATACCGCTCTTATCCCTGCGTGGCACGCGTCGACTGCGTTCTTATCTTCGTTCAGAACTCCGCTCAGAGACTAGGATTCTTATGTTAACTTTTGACCAACTCGTAGAAAACTTCCGCGCCCTCGGTGTGGATGCTGGCGACACATTGCTCGTTCACTCCTCCTACAAATCTTTCGGCGGCGTGGACGGTGGCCCGCAGACCGTGATCAATGCCTTGCTTGAAGTACTCGGCGAAGAAGGCACGCTCGTGATGCCGACCTTCAACTTCGACTTCTGCAAAGGTGTTCCCTGGGACGTGCGTGAAACCCCGTCCAAAATGGGTGCGATTACTAACATGGTGCGCACCGACCCGCGCGCGAAGCGCGTTTTTCACCCCATCTATTCTTTTGCTGTGATCGGTAAATACGCCGAAGATTTTAGCAACTTGCGCTACAAAAGCAGCTACGCCAAAAATTCCGCTTTTGGCAAACTGCGTGAACTGGACGGCAAGATCATGGTCGTTGGGCTTTCCTACAACGATTCGATGACTTTCTTCCACCATATCGAAGAGATGGAAGGCGTGGATTATCGCTACCTGAAAGACTTCACGGGGCAGATCACCGACGCTGACGGCAACACCACCGAAGATACCTACCAGATGCTCGTTCGCGACCTCGATATGGGCGTGCATACAATGGTCGACCCGATGGGCAAGTTGATGGAAGAAGCGGGCGTCATCCAATCTCGCCAAATCGGTGAAGCGGATGTTCGGCTGATGAAGGCGAATGAAGTTTACGAATTCACGGCGCGTGAGATGAAGCGCGATCCGCATTTGCTCTACTATATTGAAAAAGAAATTTCCGAAAGTTAATAGAGTTTATTACCGAATGCCTAAGAAATGGCTCACTGCTTTATTAGCTTTGATTTTATTTGGAGTGATAGGGTTTATTTTTCTAGAAAAACAAGCAAATAGAGTCACTTGTGAGCCAGCAATAACACCGTGGAATATTGATAATTTCTACTTTTCTGAAGAACACTACCCAGGGTACTTTCCGAATGTTACGACCACACAAGTATGTACTTTTACAGGACGTGTTACTAAAGGTAACTATTTCAGCAAAAATATAACTTCAGATATCGTTTTTTACCTCAGCCCTGTAAATGGTGGTTGGAGGATTGGCGTAACGGATAAAGATGATGACATATTTGAAAAGAATATGAGTATTCCCGTTACGATACCTTATTATGAAGTGATTTCAGGGATGACATCATTAGATGTCTGGGGACCTATTACTAGCAACAGTATCGAAGGCGATAGGTTAGTTGGTGATGTAGAAAACCCAATATCTACAAGAAAATTCTGCAATTCATTGAGTTCTAAAGACCATCAAATAATTAGAGATCATAATGGATGTTGGCGCTATGGATTTAACTGCCCTGATGATTTAGACAATATATCTGATACACCCAGATTTAGAGGAATACTAACGATTACAGAAATGACAATCGGTAAAGTTTATTTCGATACATGGAATGAAATTGAATCCATGGAATTTGAAGTTAAATTCTATTTACCAGAAAATCTACTTTTAGAATAAAAAATGAAACCCTACACCTCCCTCAAACACATCATCGCCGAGCTGCTTCCCCTGCACCGCACCATCGTCTCCGACGACATGGACAAAACCCTCGAGATTATCGGCAGCTATCTCCCCGACCAAGCCAACTACGAGCTACAAACCTATTCGCCGGGCACCCCGATCTGGACCTGGGTCGTCCCGGAGCGCTACATCGTCCACGCCGCAACTCTCGAAACGGAATCAGGCGAAAAGGTGGTCGACTTCGCCGACAATCCCCTCCACATCATCTCCTACTCCCTGCCCATCGACAAAATCCTGACCTGGGATGAACTCGAACCGCATCTGCGCTACAACGAAAAATTCCCCGACGCCATCCCCTGGGAGTTCAAATATTACGAACGGGATTGGGGATTTTGTCTGCCGAAAAATCAATTCGACAAGCTGGATCGGACTACCCGCTACCATGCTGTGATCGACGTCGAATTCGCCCGTGACCCTGAGCTGGGTCTAAAAATTGGACACGGTTTACTGCACCCCGAAGGCGGTGCCGTCAACGGCGCTGGCGAGATCATCGTCCAAGCCCATAGCTGCCACCCCATGCAAGCCAACGACGATTTGGCAGGCGTGGTCAGCACCATCGAACTCGCCCGCAGGCTGGCAGAAAACCCGCTCCCCGCAGGCTCGATGAGCGTCCGCTTCTGGTTCGGACCCGAAACCATCGGCACCATCGCCTACCTTGCCCACAACGAAGACCTGATCCCGAATTTGCAGGCGGGCATCTTCATGGAGATGACGGGCAACAAGAATACGTTGGCATGGCATCACTCCCGCCAACACGATCACCTGCTCGACCGTATCACAAAATACGTGCTGCGTGATAAAGACGTCGACGAACGAGATTTCGCCGCCGCCCCCGCCAACGACGAGCGCGTGATTAATGGTCCCGGCGTGAACGTGCCCTGCATCTCGCTCAACCGCTTCCCTTACGACGAATACCACACCACCGAAGATAATCTCGACATCATGGACGAAGAGATGCTCGTTGACGCCGCCGATGTCGCCGAAGAGATCATCCGCATCTTTGCCAGCAACTACATCCCCAAACGAACCTTTCGGGGTCCCGTCTTTCTCTCTGGTCACGGGCTATGGGTCGATTGGCGAGAAAACTGGAACCTGAACCGAGCCATCGAAAAGATCATGATGCGCTTCGAAGGCGAACACTCCATCTTCGACATCGCCGAGCAAACGGGACTCGACTATTGGGAGACGTACGAGTATGTAGAGAAGTTTAGTGCGAAGGGTTTTGTGGCGAGGTTGCCGATTCAGTCGGTGGCGCATACTGAGTAATTCACCACAGAGAGCACGGAGTTCACAGAGTTTTAATGTATGGGAACCTATTTATATCTGGAAGTCGATTCAGGAGAACGGCTAAGCATAAACAACCATGAAGGCTTAAATGTTGGGAAAGCCCTAATAGCTTTTCTCAATTTGCTTTCGATTTATGAAGATGTTCTTGATGACGCAACGGAACAAAGCTGGTTCCGAAGGTTTGAAACACAATCTCGTTTTGATTTAAAAATACTTGGAAACGCAGTATATTCTGGCAATTGGGAATTTCAGGAAAACGAGTATGAGCGTTTTCTAGCCTGTACTGATGATAATCCTTTCAAAAACGAAAAAGAGTTTCGAGAAGGAATGCAATCTCTTGATAACAAATGGACATCTATAGAGTTGGCAATAGAAGTTACCAATGAAATGATAAGAGTATTCAAAAACATGAATAACGAAGAGCATTGGTTTACGTCTACGGACGTTGGGGATTCTTTTCAAGGGTTGCTTGAAACTCTATTGCTTGCGAAACAGCGAAATGGTCGTGAGATAAGAATAGAAGCGGAGTAGATAAAAAACAAAATGTTAAAAAGCTCTGTGCTCTCTGTGAACTCAGTGATGAATCAAAAACTATGAAACCAAGAACCATCGCCATCATCCAAGCCCGCATATCATTCACATAAAAGATGTCCATTCACAAACAAGTTAAATCAGCAAGAGCTGGCACTGAACCCGCACTGGTTTCTAAAGTCCCATCAGGATGGGTTGTATTGTGCAATATGCAATTCTTGAGCGGTTATTGCATTCTTATGCCCGACCCCGTTGTGGAAAGTTTGAATGACCTTGATTTGAATGCACGGAAAACTTATCTGTCTGATATGGCGACTGTCGGCGATGCCCTCCTTGAAGTGACAGGAGCATATCGTATCAACTATGCGATTATGGGCAACTTCGATCAGGTTTTACATGCGCATATTGTCCCCCGCTTCTTGAACGAAGAAGAAAGTTTACGAACAGGGACGCCGTGGTCGTATCCGCAACACCAGATTGACGAGATCGTATTCGACCCTGAACGTGACCGCCCTCTGATGGACAAATTGGCTTTAGCCATCCAAAAACGTATTTGAAAACTCTGTGCACTCCGTGTACTCTGTGGTGAAATAAATCTATGAAACCTCGTACCATCGCCATTATCCAAGCCCGCATGTCCTCCACTCGTCTGCCGGGCAAAGTCCTGCGTGAGATTGCTGGGGAGCCGATGCTCGCCCACGTCATCGAGCGCGCCAAACATGCCAAACTCGTCGACGAAGTTGTGCTTGCCACCACCACCGATCCCAGCGATGACCCTGTCGCCGAGTTCTGCGCCGAGCGTGGCTATAACTTCACTCGTGGCAGTTTGAATGATGTTTTAGACCGCTACTATCAGGCAGCAAAAGAGTATGATGCGGATGTGATCGTGCGCTTGACTGCGGATTGTCCCGTGCTTGACCCTGAAGTGGTCGACCAAACAATAAAGCCGTTAATAGAAAGTAGAAACTGGAAAGCACAGGAAATTGATTTTGTTGCAAACCGACTGCCGCCGCCGATGGGGCGCTCTTTCCCGATTGGACTGGACACCGAAGTCTGCATCTTCGCCGCCCTCGAAAACGCCTGGCAGAACGCCACCGAGAAACACCAACGCGAACACGTCATGCCCTATCTCTACGAGAATACGAACCTTCAACCTTCAACCTTCAAACCTTCAAACCTACAAACGGGCACTTCCCCTCGTGGCTTCAAGATCGCCCTGGTCAACCACGTCCCTGACTACGGCTCGCTGCGCTGGACGGTCGATACGCCCGAAGACCTTGAATTTATTCAGCAAGTTTTTGCCCGTTTTGACCACGATGATTTTGGCTGGCAGGATATTTTGTCCCTGCTCGAAAAAGAGCCTGAGCTTGCCAAGATCAATGCCGATGTGCATCATAAGACTTTGCTGGAGTGACGTTGAGCAGTGCGTCGCACCAGGTTTAACGGGATTGGTCTGTCGCCCAAACAAAATCCCGTTAAACGACATTTAGACAAAAGGCTGGTGCGACGCACTCCCGCGCACTCGATACATAAACACATGACACTTTTAACCCTATTTTCCTCCCCAAAACCCTTCACCGATCCGCACATCAACATCATCCAGCGGAACGCGATCGAGTCGTGGACAAAACTGGATAATGTGAAAGTCATCCTGCTCGGCGACGAGGAGGGAGAAGCCGAAGCCGCCCGTGAGTTGGGCGTGTTACACCTCCCAAACGTGGACGTCAACGAGAAGGGAACGCCGATCATCTCGTCCATGCTGGCGCTTGCCCGCGAGCATGGGAATACGCCCCTGCTGGGAATCATCAATGCCGATATTCTGGTGATGAACGATATAACGGAAGCAAGCCGCAGGGTCTACGAGCGTCTCGATCAATTTGTTTTGCTGGGGCAACGCTGGGATTTAGACGTCACTCAACCAATGAAATTTGTTTGGGACTGGCAATCCCAATTAAGAGAAAAAGCGTTGACCGAAGGCGAACTGCATCGTCCAGCGGGGAGCGATTATTTCATCTTTCCCCGTGAGCTTTATGCGGATATTCCGAATTTTGCGATCGGATGTGCAGGCTGGGATAATTGGTTCATCTACAAGGCGCGCGCTGAAAAATGGACGGTGGTGGATGCGACGCCCGATGTGATGATCGTGCATCAGAACCACGATTATCGGCATTTGACGGGCGGGCAGATCCATTACGGTGCGCCCGAGACGAAGAAGAATACCGAGATGGCGGGCGGCGTGGTGCAGACCCGTTACACGATTTTGGATGCGACGCGCGAACTGCGGGATGGTAAAATCACCCGCCCCTGCCCGTCGAGTGGACGTTTTTGGCGCGGCGTGGAGGTGCTCCTGCGTAAGGCTCTTTTCTTTTTGCCCGATGAGAAGGTGGAGAGAATTGTGAGACCGAAGCGTTGGGAAAAAGTGATAAAAAAGGGATTAGGAATTAGGTAATCAGGAATCAGGAAACTGGTACCTAATCCCTGATCGACTAATACCTAACTTGTAACCTGTAACTTGAGACTTGGAACTAAATATGCGAAAAGGACAAAACCCCGCCAAAGCCGTCAAAACCGTTGCCAAGCCGGAACGGATCACCGTTGCCGTCTTGACCTATCTGCCCTTTTTGAGCGGATTCTACGAAGAAGGGCTGGATGTGCTCAAAGTGAGTTTGGAATCCATGCGCAAGGATGCGGGCTTGCCCTTCGACCTGATGATCTTCGACAATGGCTCCTGCGCTGAAGCACGGGATTATCTGATCGCCGAGAAGGAAGCGGGGCGCATTCAGTACTTGCTGCTTTCTGAGAAGAATGTGGGCAAAGGCGGGGCGTGGAATATGATTTTGGCTGGCGCGCCGGGCGAGATCATTGCCTACGCCGACAGCGATATTCTCTACTACCCCAAGTGGCTCTCCCGCTCGGTTGAGATATTGGAAACTTTCCCAAATGTGGGCATGGTGACGGCGAGACCCTATCGGACACCACCCGCGTTTTACACATCCACGCTGGCGTGGGCGGAAGAAAATGCGAGCGGTGAAGAAGGTGATTTTATTCCTTGGAAGACCTTTTTAGAGTTCAATCTTTCTCTTGGGCAAACTGAAGAAGAGAATGTCAAGGTCTATGCCGAAACCAGCGATTGGAAGATCGAGCACAAGGGCGTGACTGCCATCGCTGGCGCGTCGCATTGGCAGTTTACTGCCTATAAATCGACCTTGCAGCCCTTCCTGCCCTTCGACATGACCCGCCCGATGGGGCAAGTCCGCCAACTCGACGAGCGCATGAATGACGCCGGTCTCCTGCGCCTGATGGTCTCCGATCCGCTGGTGATGAATTTGAGTAATACCCTCGGTTATCTGCGCGGTGAGATGGGGCAAGAAAAGGTCGAGAAGAAGTCGTCTTCGCTCTGGCAGTTTGCACCGATCAAGAAGGTTTTGTTGGTAATCTATAATTGGATTTTTAAGCAGTATTACGGGTAGCTTAGATACACTCTCTACTTCGCTACGAGTTGCTCAGCTACCGAAGAGAGAGCGGTGGCTGAGTAGACGATGATGCACTTCATCGTCGTATCGAAGCCAAAGCGGTTTATGCAAACGGAGAATGTGGTTTCGATATGGCGACGATAAAGCTGTCGCCTACTCAACCACCGTCAGGGAACGAAATTATGGCATGGATGTATATCCTCGAATGTATTGATGGCTCTTATTACACTGGCTCAGCCAAAGACTTGGAACGCCGCTTAAATGAGCATCAAGAAGGGAAGGGAGCAAACTATACATCCCGCCGTTTGCCCGTAAAATTGGTCTACTGCGAAGAACACGAGCGTGTCGCTGATGCTTTTTACAGAGAGAAACAAGTGCAAGGTTGGCGCAGAGCAAAGAAAGAAGCCCTGATTAACGGCTCGCCAGAATTATTGCCAGCCCTTGCGAAAAAGATTTTTGACAAGAAAAAAATAACCAAAAAAACCTCGTGCGTAATTAGTGTCATAATATAGGTTATGCTAACTTACCAAAAACTTCAAAGAAAACCAAAGCACTTCCAGTCCTTCACAGGCGTAACCATCGCCCAGTTTTCGGAAATCCTGCAAGCTCTTCGCCCAATTT
>JBNKMO010000111.1:0-3151 GCA_050293165.1 Anaerolineales bacterium
AATGTAGATGAATCCCAGCGATGCGCCGATGGCATAGCCCCCGAGCAACAGCCCCTCGATGATGGCAAATGGATCGTTCTCGAGCAGGACACGATCTTTGAAAGTGCCGGGTTCGGATTCGTCCGCATTGCAGACGATATATTTCTCATTGCCGAGGGCGTTCGCTGCGCCCTGCCATTTGACCTGAGTCGGGAAGGAAGCACCGCCACGTCCGAGCAAACCTGAGCCGTCCATGAAGCCGATCATATTCTCAGCACCAAGCGAGAGCGCTTTTTCAAAGCCGCGAAAACCGTCGTTAGCGCGGTATTCTTCAAGGCTGGCGGGGTCGACGATGCCAACTCGCTTCGTAATCACCCGCTCGTCGCCGTAGACTTTGAGCGAAAGATTATCTTCGCCTGCCAGAATGAGTTCGGGCGTCACATCTCCGATAGGGGTTTCATCGACAAGAGCGGCGGGGGCATGCTCGCACAAACCGAGGCATTCAACATGCTCGACGAAGTATTCCCCATCAGCGCTGTGCTGGTCGATGACGTTCAACTGCTCGAGCAACTGCCCGTAGACATCTCGCCCGCCACGCGCCGAGCAGCTCGGGCTGGTGCAAACGCGGATGATCGTCTTGGCGGTCGGTTCGCTGTAGAGCATCGAGTAGAACTCGATCACGCCCATTACATCCGCGAGCGGCACACGCAGGGCGTTCCCGATCTCGGTAGCAGTCTCTTTGGATATGTAGCCAAATTCCTTTTGGGCAGCCAGCAAGGCTGGTAAAAGCATCGTGCGCCCGCGCGGGGCGATCTCCCCCAGAAGATCATTGAAAGATTGTTCTCGCATGAATTCTCCGTTATAAATTGGTCAGACCTTTATTATATACGATATTCTTTATCCTTTACGGGAAACTTAAGTAATCCGATCAGAAATGCCCCGATAAAAGGCATTGTCAATTCCATAATGCGGATGCCGAAAGCATTATCTGCGGGGACGCCGTTGAGCGTGAGCAGCGCCATCCCGTAGCAAAAAAGGAAGGCCCCCAGCAGGGATTTCCATAAGTGCGGATGTTCCGCATCGCCCTTGGACCGGACTTGCTCGTAGCGCACAAAGATCGGGGTGACAAGTAGCAGGACACTGCCCAAGGCCAGAATCCAGACAGGACGTGTCAACCACCAAGCCGAGGTTCCGGGCGCGATCCGCAGCCCGATCCCGCCAAGGGCTAATCCCAGCACGGAGACCAGCACCAAAACCGTCACATGCCAGAGAAAAACCGTCATAATCATTCCGTTAATAAGAATGGTGCCCGTCCAAATTTTGGGATGATCGAGCCAGCGACGCAGCGGTTTTTCCAGCGAAAGTAAGAGTCCACCTTGAAAGATGCCGAGCGCGAGCATCGTCAGATTGGGCGGCAGGGTGTTACTGATCTCTTCTCCCTGTACAGAAACCATACTGACGGGGTAAGGGCCAAAATAAACGAGGGCGCTGAGGGCGAGAAGGCCGCCGAGTGCCCAGAAGAGGCTGGTGCGCGTGCTGTTGAAATATCTTGCCTGCCACGCAAAGCCGAGTTGATGAACGGCCAGCCAGATAAAAATGTAATTGAACCAACCAACCCAGCGCAGATTTCCCGCAAAAGCGATCAGGTCGATGACGATTGCCCCCGCAACGAGAACCCAGAAGGAACGCAGTTGAACTTTTTCCCAAGCCCAGTAGGTTAGCGGGACAAATGCGACGACGACGATGTAGACGACCAAAAACCAGGCGGGCAAAAAGGCAAATGCAGAGGCCGCTTTGAGAATGACTTGGTCGACGTGAAAGGCGTTGGCGACCAGCCCGATGACGGCCCAAACGACAAGCACGGGCAAAACTGGTGAGATCAGGCGGCGCAGACGGACAGAAAACCAGAGGCTATAGGATGTCCCCTTGCGCTGTGCGGAGTTCCACGAGGTCGCATTCGCAAAACCGCCAACGACAAAGAAAATCGGCATGATCTGGACCAGCCAGGTCAGCCATTGCGTCCATTTGGCGATGGAGAGAATGTCGGAGAGTTGGAGTTCGTCACCGTTGAGATAAGGTGCGACCACGAGCCAGTGCCCACACATGACTACGATGATGGAAGCCGCGCGCAAAAAGTCGACGTAACGGTTACGGCTTGGGGGTGTTTTTTCGGCGAGTTTGGCGGATTGCAGCCAAATGTGTGAAAGTGGATTGGTCATTTTATTCTTTCCCCAATTGCAGACGGTAATAGAGCCAGATAAAGAAAAAGGTGACGAAGATGGCGACAATGCCCCAGCCGATCAGCGGATATCCGCCACCGAGCATGGTGACGGACATGCCGATAATAGCTGCACTTGCCCAAAGTAATTTTAAGTTGAGCATCGAACGGAAAGTTTCTGTACTGGCGTTGCGTTCTGTCCACGATGCGCCGCCGATGCCGATCAAAGCCGCACCGACGAGACGCGCGCTGAAGGGATCAAAGCTCGGCCAGCCGAAAAGACCCAGAAACCAATTTGGGGCGATCAGCAGGGGAATGGCGAAGAGGTAATCTGTGATGAAATGAATCACGAACCAGGTGCGTAAACTTTTGGAAACCATGTAAACTCCTTGTGTGCGGGCAGGCTTTCGTGTTGAAACCCCGTCCTTTGCTCAAGGTTCTTTATCGTGGAAGACGTGAATCATAGTCGTTCGTTTTCTCTTGCAGTATAATTTCCGCCTTGTGAAAAACAACAACATGAATAGTTAGGAATATTATGAGTCTTTCAGGATTTCAAAACAAAGTCAAAAACGCCGATAAGCCCCTCGTTGTGGATTTTTGGGCACCGTGGTGCGTGCCTTGTAAAACAACAAAACCCATTCTCGAAAAACTTGCAAAAGAGTATGCAGGCAAAGTGGACGTATCCTTTATCAATGCCGATAAGTCGAAAGATATTATCCAGCATTTCAAGATTATGGGTATCCCGACCATGATCGCATTTCGCGACGGGGAAGTGGCTGTTCGTAAAACGGGTGGACAAAGTGAAGCCAGCTACCGCGCCATCTTTGAAGCCCTGCTCACGGAGGGCGAAGTCAAGGTGCCGATGCAGCCTTTTGATCGCTTTGCGCGTCTGGGTGTCGGGGCGGTAATCATCCTTATAGGTGTGAATACCAATCATTGGTGGCTGATGGCCAT
>JBNKMO010000112.1:0-32136 GCA_050293165.1 Anaerolineales bacterium
ACGCTTGCCAAGCAATGTTTGGCAGCAGAACGGCTGGACGGCGCGGGAACACTCTTCCCACTGGCACGCCACGCATATCAAGCGGTAGCTGAACGCGTTTTGGGTGGCTATGAGCTAGATCTCTTATTCCTGTACGATGCAAATCCCGTTTTTGAAACGCCTGGCGGCACAAAGTTTGTTGAGGCATTTAAGGAAATTCCGCTGGTGGTTTCTTTTTCATCCTTTATGGACGAATCTGCCGAACTTGCCGACCTCGTCTTGCCGCAGCCAACCTTTTTAGAGCGTTGGCAGGATGATTATATTGAAGGCTTTGGCTATCCTGGAATTGCACTACGTCAGCCGGTGATCGAGCCACTCTATAACACGATGGACACAGGTGATTTTTTGCTCAAAGTGAGCGAGATAGCAGGAGGGCAGATCGCGAAAGCCTTCCCGTGGAAATCCTATGAAGAAGTTTTGCAATATCGCCTTGCCGAGATTGGCGCTGATTGGGAAACGCTAAAAGAACTGGGCGTTTGGCTTGTGCCTGGGTATCGATATGCCAAACGTGGCAGCCAACGCTGGGTGGATGAAGTGATAGGGCGAGATCGCCTGCATTCGCCACATGACGGGTATTTTGATTTTTATAGCCGTGAACTTTTTGCGCTTTTTGGTACCAAAAACAAGGGCGTTTTGGAGTCTTTCGGGATTTCACAAATGGGCGATGCTGTCTCCATGCCTCATCATGAGGAAGTTGGGATGGTTGGGGAGATCGAAAACTATCCCTTTATGCTCAATATCATCACCTTGATGAGTTTAGGGTCCAAGAGTGAATGTGCCAACCTGCCCACCCTGCAAGAAATCAGCGGGATGACGGTGGGAGAAACCTGGACTTCATGGTTGGAAATGAATCCTGAATCTGCGCATAAATTGGGCCTAGAAGATAAGGTTGAAGTTTGGGTGGAAAGCCCGTTCGGCAAGCTGAAAACCAAAGTCCGTTTGGTTAAAGCCCTGCGTCCCGATGTAGTCAATTTGCCCTATAACCAGGGACATACAGCCGTTGGGCGGTTTGCGCAGGGGCGCGGAGTCAACGGGCTGGTTTTATTGGATCCGGAGAGTGAACCAAGCAGCGGGCTGGCACGGTTTACCAATACGCGTGTGAAGGTTCGCCGCGCTTAAGCTGCGGACGAAAAAAGGAGCAAAAAATGACGAAATGGTCGATGGTCATTGATCTGGAAAAATGTGTGGCATGTCAGGCTTGCAGCGTTGCCTGCCGTATGGAAAATAATACCCCGGTCGTATCCCCGGAAGAGGCACAAAATGGGCGCAGCATTCTCTGGAATGATGTTTTCCCGATGCCGGTTAATCCAACGGAAGAAACCGGTGAGTATCCAAATGTCAAAACCCAATATATGACGCGCCCTTGTATGCACTGTGAAAATGCGCCTTGTACCAAAGTTTGCCCGGTGGGCGCCACATTCGTCAATGAAGAGGGGCTGGTTGAGCAAAATTATGATCGTTGTATTGGCTGCCGCTTCTGTACAGTAGCTTGCCCCTATGGAGTGCGCTACTTCAACTGGCTGGAACCCGAATGGGAGATGCCATTGGCAGAGCAGCATAACCCTGACCGAATTGAAGGTGATGGTTTCCTGGCGGGGCCTGCGCCGCGTCCGACAGGCGTGGTGGAAAAATGCACTTATTGTGTCCATCGCCTGTATAAGGCACGGGCGCAGGCGGCGTCAGAAGAACGGGAGTTCCGGGCTGATGAATACGTTCCGGCTTGTGTGCAAACCTGTACAGGCAAAGCACGTTATTTCGGTGATCTTGATGACCCTGATAGCACAGTATCGCAATTAGCGAAAAGCCCGCGCTCCTTCCGGCTACTGGAAGAGACCGGTACCCACCCGAAAACAATTTATTTAAGAGAGGGATAAGATGCAAAAAAAGACCCTATCTGAAAAAGATCAGGAAATCCTGATAGCTCCACTTTATCGTTTTGAGCGTTCTTTCTGGTTGCAAGTAGTCTTGTTAGTGCTTTTGGTGCTGCCGGGTTTGCTCCTCTATATCCGCCAATTGATGCTCGGTTTAGGGGTCACAGACCTAAATCGTCCCACGTTTTGGGGTATCTATCTGGTTAATTTTATCTTTCTGATCGGGATTAGCATGGCAGGCACAGTCATCTCTGCGGTCTTGCATCTGCTGAATATTGAATGGCGGCGACCGATTACCCGGATTGCTGAAGCCCTGACAGTTTTTGGTTTAATGGTGGCAGGGCTGCAAATTATCATTGATATGGGACGCCCGGATCGCCTGCTTTATACGCTGTACTATGGGCGTCTTCAGGCTCCGCTGCTCTGGGATATTATTTCGTTGAGCCTCTACTTGTTGACAGCGACCTTCGCCCTTTATCTACAACTTTTGCCCGATATAGCCTTGCTGAGGGATACGGTTCCCGCAGGCGCCCCTCAATGGCGTAAAAAACTTTATCAAGTCTTATCCCTTGATTGGCGTGGCAATCCCAAACAATGGCATCTTCTTGAAAAAAACATGAAGAAAGTTTCGATCATTATTGTGCCAATTGGGATTTCGTTGCACACGGTAACCTCGTGGCTTTTCAGCACATCCACGCAACCAGGTTGGAAATCGACAATTTTAGGGCCCTATTTTGTGATTGGCGCTATTTTTTCGGGTATAGGGCTGCTCTTTGGGGCCGTTGCATTTGCCCGTCGTAGCTGGAATCTCCACGATTATATTCACGAGACTTTCTTTGAAAAACTTGGATGGATTTTTATCGTGATGAGCGCCACCTGGTTTTACTTTACTCTAAACGAGGTGCTGGTCTTGGTAACAGAGCAGGAGAGCATGGAGTTCCCTGTGATGGCAGCAAAGTTGTTTGGAGAGTTTGCACCTGCCTTTTGGGGCATGATACTTTTGATGGTCATTGCGACCTGGATGATTCTCGCGCCCAAAATGTTGTCGGCTCGCCTTTCTGAACGAATCCCTGCGCTTCATCCGCGTTTCGCCTGGGGATATGCGCTTACGGCGCTTATTGTGGTTGCATTTCCTTCTGTAAGCGCGTATATTCCGACTTTGCAGCAGATGGCGTATGTGCCTTCATCCATTGGGTTACTCAGTAAAGTGATTTTCTTGATTTTGTTGCTGATGCTTGGCTTGAGCACCATTTCCTGGCTAAAAATGCACCCCGTTCAAACTACTGTTGTTGCCGGTCTTTTTGTTGTGATTGGCATGTGGCTGGAGCGCTGGAATATTATTATGCCGACCATGACCCATGCCCGCCTGATCCCTTATGCCACCTATATCCCAACTCTGACCGAAATTGCGATTACAGTCTCGCTGTTCGCGCTGTTGGCGTTGTTATTTGTGGTTTTCTTTAAGCTCTTTCCTCCCGTTTCGATCTGGGAAGTGCGTGCCGGACGAGAAGAAAGGGCACAGCATCAAAGCCAAGGCAGCGAGGCAACCGGGGATTGATAGCTCAGTTGCCGACTATTCCCGATGCAGAAGCTTGTACCCTTTGTGGATTTTGTGTGCAATCTTGTCCCAGCGATGCCCTTCATTGGCTTGAAAATAAGCAGGAAACATCTCTTCTGCTTGATGTAAAGAAATGCGATGGCTGCGGTAAATGTGTGCCTATCTGTACATTCAAGGCGATTGTGCTTGTGCCCTCGCATCCCACAAACGATAATCAGATTGTTTTGCGTCGCTCGCCTTTGGCTCTTTGTAAAAAATGTGGCGAGACCATTGCTAGTCAGGCAGAGATGGATTATATTGCCCGCCAATTGGGAGAAGCAGACTGGCAAAAATTCTGTCTTTCATGCCGCAGTAGAATGTAAATCAAAATTAGTAGATAACAAAGATTTGGAGTATCGAATATGAATTTCCCTTTTGAAAGCTCTCTCTTCAAACTCATCTATTGGCTAATCAATACCCCGGGCGTTGGCGCGGTGATGATCGGTTTAATTGTTGGCACGGCTGTAATCAGCTTTTCTCTTTCGTTACGCAGTATCCGCGTTGCAGCAGATGGTAATTAAGAGGTTGTAAATATGGCCCCGTTTTTTCAGTAATTCGGGTAATACTCCGTGATGAGGTACATTTACAATAACGCGGTTTTTGTAAATCCTAAAATTGTAACCTTTACAGTATTTTTGCATCTCTTTTTTCTAAGCCATCACTGTTACAAGTTCCGCGCGGTAGTAACCGTGTATACGGGTATAAATTTCGTCATCGGGTTGCAGTAACAGCTTAGTTTTAAATCCTTATCTCTGGGAAAATAGCGCTCTAAAAGATAGAAAACCCGTAAATCTTGTGGCATACTGGTTTATGGGAATGAAAGCCTAAAAAAACGATAAATGACCATGCCGCACTCTCCATGTCTAAGTGATGTGGAGAGTGTTTTGGTTATGTTGATCAGCAGTTGGGTGTGCTGGTGGAGATGGTCTGAGTTTCGCCTAAACAGCCTTTTCATAGATGGTTTCATCATGGATAAAAAAGATAGGATGCTAATTATCCCACTCACAACAATTTACCTGTCGCTTTATTACACAGATGGTGTTTCTTTGATGTGAGTAGCGCTGATGTAAATGGGACGAGGCATCAGCTTTGCTCGCTAGCAGCCCCTGCTTGCTAAAAGCAGGGGGTGTCTTTTTTAAGCACAAAAAAATGGGGATATATTCCGACACTGTGATTCTCAATATTTATTACACACTCTTGTAAGGGAAAACCCTACACTTTGCGATATGAGTGTCAAACTTTTCCCGCTACAAACGAATTCGCAATTTCACTATAGTAATCCTAAGGGATTAATCCCTTGCTTCTGATTTTTCAGTATTTATGAGGAGGTTCCTAATGCTCGATGTTTTAAAAAAGCAGGATGTTGTTGTGCGGATGCATGATGATCTCCAACGGGCTTTGGCAAAAAAGCCTGCAGAGCGTCGCTGGGTGATGGTGATCGACTTACGCAAATGCGTTGGTTGTCATTCTTGTACCATCTCTTGCGTTGCTGAAAACCACCTGCCTCCCGGTGTGGTGTATCGCCCAGTTTTGGAAGAAGAACTGGGGACTTTCCCAAATGTGTCCAAGCGCTTCTTGCCGCGTCCTTGTATGCAGTGTGGTGAACCGCCCTGTGTCGATGTTTGCCCGGTGAATGCCACTTGGAAACGCGAAGATGGTATTGTCGAGATTGATTACGACAAATGCATTGGTTGCCGCTACTGTATTTCTTCATGTCCATACAATGCGCGTTTGTTCGATAAGGGCTTTAATTACACGGACAATACCACAAATGCAGATGCTTTTGTTGGTCAGGAGCAGTCCCAAATGTACGAACTGGAACCGACCTTTGACTATGGCGAAGAATGGCCTCGTGATGGCGGCTCCCCAATTGGGAATGTGCGCAAATGCCATTTCTGCTTACATCGTCTGGAAGTAGGGATGCTCCCGGCTTGTACGACAACTTGTATGGGACGGGCAACCTACTTTGGTGATGCCAACGATCCGAATTCTATGGTCTCCGAACTAATTGCCAGCCCCAATGTGATGCGTCTTAAAGAAGAATTGGGTACTGAGCCCAAAGTGTACTATTTGGCCTAGGAGAATCTGATGAATAATAAACGAACACTCTGGTTGAAAATACTGTGGGGCGTTGCCGGGATCGGTTTCCTGGTTGGCCTTTTGGGGCTTGTTGAGCGCATCAGCAATGGCCATATGGGCGCAGCCTATGGTTCATATGTTCCCTGGGGACTGTGGATCGCTGCATACACCATGTTGGTGGGTGCTTCTGCTGGCGCATTTGCATTGGCCGCAGTCATTTACGTTTCTCGCAAGGAAGAATGGTTTTCAATCGCCAAAATCGCCTTGCTGGTCTCTCTGGCCACTTTTGTGGCTGGGATGTTGAATGTAGCTTTGGATCTAGGGCATCCTGAACGGATATTTCGCCTTTATACGGCGACAAACTTCCTCTCCATGATGGGTCTGATGGCTTGGTTCTATCTCGTTTATGGCATCATGCTCGTGATGATGACCTTCTTTGCCTGGAGTGGCAAGTCTGCCAACCTGTTACGTACCTTGAGCTATTTGGCTATTCCTTTTGCGGTACTTTTCGCTGGAGCAGAAGGCGCCCTCTTTGGTGTTGTGGGTGCGCGCCCAATGTGGGAGTCAGGGCTTACACCACTGGTATTTCTGATCGAGGGTGGCTTGAGCGGTACGGCCGTTGTCGCTTTAGCCAGTTTTGTGCTAGGAATGTTGAACGATGAGAGCGGCAAGGTTCTTGGTAAAGTCTTGTTGGCATTCTTGTCCGTTCTGGTGATCGTGGAATGGGCTGAATATTCTACAGGCTTGTATGCAGGTATTCCCGCCAAGATCACAGCTATTCAATCGATTTTGTTCGGTTCTTTCTGGTGGGTCTTCTGGTTGATACATCTTGGATTGGGCATAATTGTGCCGATCCTATTGCTGTCGTTCCGCCCAAATAACAAAGGATCTGTTTCTTTGGCCGCTTTACTGGTCGTTCTGACAGCCTTGGCATCCAAGCTTAATCTGGTGATCCCCGCTTTGGCGCAGGAGGAATTGAATGGTTTGGGAGCTGCCTTTACTGGCCCTGGTTTGTCCTTTACATACTTGCCCACGATCTCTGAGTGGGAGTTATTGATATGGACAGTCTCGCTGGCCGCAAT
The DNA here is from genome assembly GCA_050293165.1 of Anaerolineales bacterium. Taxonomy (GTDB): domain Bacteria; phylum Chloroflexota; class Anaerolineae; order Anaerolineales; family Villigracilaceae; genus Desulfolinea. The sequence continues at coordinate 6,669 of JBNKMO010000112.1, forward strand.
CATCTTCTTGCTGGGGAACCAAGTTTTGCCCCGGCTGACGAAACAAGAGGTGAAATAACATGGCTGAAAATACAAAACAACAATCTGTTGAAGAAAAAGAGCTGAGTCGCCGCGACTTCATCAAGCTTTCTGCGATGGCTGCAGGAGCAGCCGCTTTTGTTGGCTCGCTACCTAAATTTTCCAGCACGGTAGCCAAAGCCCAAGGTGGGGTTTACCCTCTGGGAAACCCTGAAAACGTAATCTATAGTGTCTGTTTGAATTGCCACAATGCCTGCACCATTAAAGGTCACGTTTTGGATGGTGTATTGGTAAAAATTGATGGCAATCCTTACAGTCCACAAAATCTAAACCCGCATCTGCCCGAAGAGACTTCCCTCGCCGATGCCGCGCGGATTGATGCCCCATTATGCCCGAAAGGACAGGGCGGGGTGCAGGTATTGTACGATCCCTATCGCGTGCGTAAAGTGTTGAAACGCACAGGAAAACGCGGCGAAAACAAATGGTCAACCATTGAATGGGATCAGTTTGTCAGCGAAGTGGTAGACGGTGGAGACTTGTTTGGCGAAGGCGATGTGGACGGTTTTGACGCCGTTTGGAAATTGCGCGACCCGGATCTGAGCAGCGAACTTGCTTCGGACTCTGCCGCTGTTGCCGCTGGTGAAATGTCTCTGGCGGATTTCAAATCCAAACATAAAAACAACCTGGATGTCCTGATTGATCCCGAGCACCCCGATATGGGTCCGGTCAACAACCAGTTTGTCTTCCAGGGAGGGCGCGTCGAACATGGTCGCAAGGAAATGATCAAACGCTGGGTGTACAACTCCTTCGGCTCGGTCAACTTCTATCTACATACCACTATTTGCGAGCAGAGTCACCATGTTGCCTATAAGGTAAGCAATAGCGCTGGAAAAGATCACATGAAGCCAGACACCATGAATTCTGAATTCGTGATCTACTTCGGCACCAGCCCCTTTGAAGCGAACTTTGGCCCGACCAATATGACCCCGAAGATCACCCAAAGTATGGTCGACCGTGGGATGAAAATCGCTGTGGTTGATCCACGTCTTTCGAAGACAGCCGGGAAGGCTTGGCGATGGCTTGCACCTAAACCCGGTACTGATGCCGCTATCGCACTTGGCATGACTCGCTGGATCATCGAGAACGAACACTACGATGCGACATTCCTGCGCGCACCCAACAAGGATGCTGCGACGGCGGTCAATGAAAGCGCTTTCTCGGATGCTACTCATTTGGTCAATCAGGACACTATGAAATTCGCGAAAGCCAGCGAGCTGGGCGTGGAAATTCCTGAAGACGGTGAAGATGGGCGTGTGGTATTGGTGGATGGCGTTCCGACGCTGGCTGCCACTGCTGTGACAGGCGATTTGCTTGTGAGCAAGACCATCAAGGGCATCAAGGTCAAGTCTGCCTTCCAGATGCTCAGCGAACGTGCCGCCGAAATGACCATCGAAGAATACGCAGCCTATGCTGGTGTGAGCGCCAATGACATCGTTGAGTTGGCGGTTGAATTTACCAGCCATGGTAAGAAAGCCGTTGCGGATATCTATCGTGGCCCTGTCCAGCACACCAATGGATACTACAATGGACAGGCAGTGATTACCCTGAACGCCCTGATTGGCAATTTCGACTGGAAGGGTGGTCTGACTACCGGCGGCAGTCACTGGCACGAAGATGGCTCAAAAGCCGGTGCACCGTTCCCCAAAGATATCGTCTACTCCGGCGCTCCCGGCGGCTTGAAAAAATTTGGAGTGCATGTCAATCGTGAGCAGACTGCTTACGAAAAGACAACACTCTTTGATGGCTACCCAGCCAAACGTCCGTGGTACCCGTTCACAGCCGAACTGTATCAGAACATCATTCCGAGCATGGCGGATGGGTATCCGTACCCCGGAAAGATTTTGCTCATCCAAAAGGGCACTCCGATTATGGCATCCCCAGCTGGGCAGGCGCAGATCAAGCTATTAAGTGATCCCACGAAGATCCCGTTGGTGATTGCCTGCGACGTGGTGATCGGTGAAACCAGCATGTATGCTGACTACATCCTCCCTGATCTATCTTTCATGGAACGCTGGGGAACCTCCCATATGTCCCCTGATGTGGTTACCAAGATGTCGAAGATGCGCCAACCGATGGTAGCCCCGCTGACCGATGTAATTGCTGTAGATGGTGAAGAAATGCCCATCAGCATAGAAGCCTTCTTCATCGCCGTTGGTAAGAAACTTGGCTTGCCAGGTGTCGGAAAGGACGCTTTTGGTCCTGGTTTCAGCTTTGACCGCCCCGAAGATTATTTCATGAAGTTTGCTGCCAACCTTGCCTTTGGTGATAAGGAAGATGGCTCCGAGATGTTGCCAGAAGCGACCGAAGAAGAATTGGCTATTTTCCGCAAAGCTCGTGCCCACCTGCCCAAATCAGTCTTCGATGAGGAAAAATGGAAAACCGCAGTTGGGGATGAAAGCCTGTGGCTTCGGGTTGTTACCTTGCTGAACAAGGGTGGACGTTTTGAGCCTGCTGAGAAAGCCTATAAAGGCAATAAGTTAGCACACCAGTTTAAAGGTCAATGGTACTTCTTTGTGGAAAAGGTTGCCCAGGGCAAGAATTCCATCAGCGGTGAAAACTTCTCCGGGCTTCCTAAAGTGGAACCGATCTGCGATGCCGGTGGTACGCCTGTGAAGCAGGAAGGCGACCTGCAGTTGATTACCTACAAAGAGATAACTGGTGGACAATCGCGCACGAGCGGTGGATATTGGCTGGGTTCGGTCCTGCCTAAAAACCTTATCTACATCAATTCTATTGATGCCAAAAAATTGGGCTTCAAATCTGGCGATGAGGTGCTAATGACCTCTGGTAGCCTGCCCAAAGGCTCTTTCGAGCTCGGTGACGGTCGCACCTACGAAATCAAGGGTGAGATCAAAATCATTGAAGGATTGCGCCCAGGTCTGGTGTCTGTTTCCTGGTCTTATGGACACTGGGCTTATGGCTCCAATGATGTCAGCGTTGATGGCGGGGTAGTTAGAGGGGATGCGCGTCGAAGTACTGGCACAATGCCCAATCCTCTAATGATGGTCGACCCGGTTGTGGGTGATGTCTGTCTCACCGACCCAATCGGAGGCTCGGCTTCCTTCTATGATACGTTTGTGTCCCTGAAGAAAGTCTGATTTTAGAAGAGTCCTTGAGGGCAGGAATTCATCCTGCCCTCAAGGTAATGTTATAGGAGACATCATGTTACGTTTAGGCCCTCCCGAATTAATAATTGTCCTGCTAATCGTTGTTTTGCTCTTTGGCGTTGGGCGCATCGGCAAGATTGCCGGCGAACTCGGCAGCGGTATCCGCGCTTTCAAAGAAGGGATTGAAGGTGAAACCGAGGAAACCGAGGCCTAGCTCTATGAAAAAAAACTTTCCTGTTCTCTTAGCAATGATTTGCTTAATAGGACTAGCAGGGTGTGGCGCAGCGCAGCCAGTAGCGACTTCGATTCCTGTTCTTTCGCCAACACCTAATGTCGACACATATTTTGAACTCACTGATTCTGCGCAAACTGCCTATGAAAACAGTGACTTCGACAAAGCCCTAGACTTGATCCAGCAGGCTATTGGCCTGATCCCTGACCGGCCAACGGCTTGGAATTTGTTGGATGAAATATCCATTGCACGAGTAGGCGATGCGTACCTGAACAAATTACCCGCCGACCGGTATCGTATATCCCCGTTGAGCTTTCTTTCCAACCAGGTCAACGGTACGCAGTACTTTATCGTAGACGTGCGTGAACCCGATGAATACGTTGCCGGGCATATCGATGGTGCTGTCAATATCCCTTTGCATGAATTGCTGGATGATATGACCCGATTACCTGAAAGTAAAACCATGCCTGTTTTGCTATATTGCCACACGCAAAAACGTGCTACTCATGCCTTGGTCGTGCTGCGAGAGCTGGGTTACACCAATGTCTTCAATCTTGAAGGTGGCTGGGCTGCCCACGAGGAATGGATCAATAACAATCCCATGCCCACGCCAGGGCCTACACCGATCCCCACCGAAGAACCGCCCAGTTGTTAGCGACAACGTTTTATATAAAGAATGCAAAACCTGCTCCAACGAAGGAACAAAAACTATTTCGTATTTTGGTTATACCTGAAAAGTAAATATCCTCCGAGCTTGTTTGCCTAAACGCCTTGCACACGGTAGATAAGCCGGCTGCCCCAAGTGGGCAGCCCCGGTCGACGGTGGAAACGCCTCTGCCCCCCATGTCCTGAACAGGACAATCTTGGAAAGGAGACACCTATCTTGATTTCAATATATCAAGCCGTCTCCAGTATAAGACGGCTTTTTTGATAGGTGTACGAAAGGACAATCCTATGGTTCGTAAATCACTGCAAGAATTACTGGATGAATCATCTGCTCAACACTCGCACCTTTGCCCGCGTCAGGTGATAGGCGTACGCATGGGTATCTTTGCAGGTCAACTCCTGGAACTTGACCTGCCCCAAAGCACAAAACGTCTGCTCGTCATTGTTGAAAGTGATGGCTGCTTCGCCGATGGTGTCGCTACCTCTACAGGAGCAACTGTCGGGCACCGCACCATGCGCGTGGAAGATTATGGTAAAGTAGCAGCAGTTTTTGTGGATACCCTGACGGGAAAGACCATCCGTATCGCCCCCGCGTTAGACGTGCGTGCGCGTGCCCAAGCTTATGCCCCGGAAGGTGAGACTCGGCACTACTTTGCCCAGTTGCATGGATACCAGGTAATGCCTTTGGAAGAAATGTTCTTCTCTGAAGAAGTTATCCTGCAAGTCCCAATTAAAGAGATCGTCTCCCGCCCCGGTGTGCGTGTGAACTGTGAAATCTGCGGGGAGGAGATCATCAACGAGCGCGAGGTGAAGCACGCAGGCACATTGCTCTGCCGTTCGTGTGCCGGATATACTTATTATCAGTCTCTTTCAATCTCAGTTCAACTCTCACAAGTGACAGCATGAACTTGACCATCCGCTTTTATGCCACGCTGAAAGATCGAATTGGCGCGTCCGAGATCACTCTTAAAGTGGCCAAAACAACATCCGTCAACTCGCTGTTGGCTCATCTTCTTGAAAAATACCCTGTCATAGCACCGTCCATTAAAACCGTTCTTGTTGCCGTGAATCAGGAATTTGCAGGTTTGGATCAAATTCTGGCAGCAACCGATGAGATCGTACTCTTTCCTCCTGTAAGTGGAGGATAGCCATGCCGCCCATTCTGTTGACTTTTGCTATTTCCGCTATCGCCTTCCTATACTCCTCAGTGGGATTTGGCGGTGCCACGGGGTATCTGGCTGCCATGAGCCTGTTTGGAATCCCTCCGGAGACGATGGCGAGCACAGCCCTCATTCTCAACATTATTGTCGCCAGCATCTCCTTTTCATCATACTTCCGTGCCGGACATCTGAACACCCGCCTGCTCTTACCCTTCCTGTTGACCTCGATCCCCGCAGCGTTTCTAGGCGGATATCTCAAATTAACAGACCAGATTTACTATATTCTGCTATATACTGTGCTGACTTTTGTTGCTATCCGCCTATTGTTCTTTTCCAAAAGCCTTGAAAACCGAATATCGCATTTACCTCCTTTATGGGCTGCCCTGCTCGTTGGACTTGGCATTGGCTTGCTTTCCGGCATGGTCGGCATCGGTGGCGGGATTTTTCTCTCACCGGTCATCATTTTGTCAGGGTGGGGCAATTCTAAACAAGCTTCCGCAGTTGCCGCGGCATTTATTGTGCTGAACTCTGTCAGTGGTTTGGTAGGACGGATGCTTGGCGGTAATTTTGTCTTTGGCGAATTTGGCACTTGGCTGCTGCCCTTTGGCTTGATCGGTGCGCTGGCTGGCAGCTATATCGGTGCTGAAAAATTCAGCAGCCTGACCCTGCGCCGTGCATTAGGCATCGTGATGTCTTTTGCCGTGACCAACTTCTGGATCAAAACGCTGTGAAATTAAACATTCTTATTCGTGGCAGCAATGACGTTGCCTCAGCGACAGCATATACACTCTTCCACGCGGGTTATGCTGTGTTCATACACGATATTCCGCAACCAACAGTCACCCGTCGAAAAATGGCATTTGCCGATGCTGTTTTTGATGGGACTGCAATGTTGAATGGGCTGGAAGCCCGGCTTGTCGAGCAGCGCCTGCTTTTGCCTGATCTTCTTGCTCAACATGAAGTCGTTCCCGTTGTGGTTGGAAAACTGGAAGAGACACTCAGGGGCATGTCCCCGGAAATATTGGTGGATGCCCGCATGAGAAAACATCACCAACCTGAAGCGCAGCTTGCGCTTGCCCCCCTGACTATCGGGCTTGGCCCAAACTTTGTAGTTGGACATATTACGCATCTCGCCATTGAAACGGGTCGGGGAGAGCACTTGGGACAGATCGTACGTTTGGGCGCGCCCCAGCCTTTGCAGGGTGAACCCAACGACATCGGCGGGCATGGGCGAGACCGTTATGTGTATGCGCCCCGTGCTGGTATTTTCCAGACCAGCTTCCAGCCGGGTGATCCGGTAGCGCGGGGACAGGAAATAGCCCGCATCGACCACACTCCGCTTTTCTCCCCACTAGCCGGTGTCTTGCGCGGGATCACTCACAACGGTGTCCCGGTCGTGCTAAAGAACAAGGTCATCGAAGTTGATCCGCGCGGAGCAAAGGCACAAATTTATGGCATTGCCGAGCGCCCGGCAAAAATCGCTCAGGGTGTCCTGCAAGCCGTAAAAGAATGGGAAGAAAAACATGCTCGTTGATCCTTTTGGGCGCACCATTAACTACCTGCGTATTTCCCTGACCGACCGCTGCAATCTGCGATGTGTCTACTGTCTGCCGGAAAGCGGCATCAACTGGACCAAACGGGATGACTTGCTTAGCGCCACAGAGATCGTTCGCGTGGTGGAAGCGGCAGCCAGCCTGGGCGTGAAGAGTGTCCGCCTGACCGGGGGCGAACCGCTTGTCCGGCAGGACGTGCTGGAAATTGTCCGGCGCATTGCCGCGACGCCCGGTATCCGGGAAGTAAGCATCACCACCAACGCCATGCTGCTCGAAAAGATGGCTGCACCACTGGCGGATGCTGGCTTGACCCGCGTCAACATCAGCCTGGATACCCTCGATCCCGACAAGTTTCGCCGCATTACCCGGATTGGTGAAATCAGCCGTGTGTGGCGCGGATTGCAAGCCGCTGAATCTGCTGGGCTGGCACCGATCAAGATCAATACGGTGGTTGTCGGGGGCGTCAATGACGACGAACTTCCCGCATTGGCTCGCCTGAGCATCGAAAATCCCTGGCATATCCGTTTTATAGAGTTGATGCCGGTTGGTAACCAACACAGTTGGGGCGGCATGTTCCCGGATGCAGACCGCTATTTTTCCACCCGTAAAATGCACGAGCGCCTCGCCTCTTTGGATTTGCAGCCGGACATCACGCCCATGGGGAACGGTCCCGCCCGCACATTCAGAATCCCCGGCGCGATGGGGACGATAGGATTTATCTCTCCCGTCAGTGAACATTTCTGCGAACATTGCAACCGTCTGCGTCTGACCGCAGATGGACGGCTGCGCTCTTGCCTTTTGCTGGATCGTGAAATTCCCGTGCGGGATGCCCTGCGAAGTGGCGGGAACCTCGTCTCCCTCTTGCACGCTGCGGTCTTACAGAAACCGCATGGTCACAAACTCGAACAGAATATCTTCCCCGAAGTACGCCGCATGGCTCAGATCGGTGGTTGAGAGAAGCGTATCGATGAAACTTTTGCTGGTTTTCCCTCCTTTTCATACCCCGGCATCGCCGCCCTTTGGGCTTGCCTATCTAAAAGGTGCGTTGGCGCAAAGTCACCCGGATGTGACCGTTCGCGTGCGGGATTGGAATCGCACCTTCTTCAAGCGCTGGCTAATGGGCGAAATGCCCGATCTCTGTGACCTGCACCCCGGGCAAATGCTGGGGCAGGTTTGCCCATCGCTGCTGGTGGCAGAGGAGCGCGGCGCAGGCATCTGGCAGGCGCTGACCCATATGCCACAAAACGAAACCGAAGAAATCACTTACATGCAGGCAGCCAAATCGCTGGATGATATTTTCAACACCCTCGGCTCAGTCTACAACGACATTCTGTTCCCTTTCATCGAGCAAAGAGTGGATTTGAGCGATACCGCCGTCGAACGTCTTTTTGCCGCCGAATTGGCAGAAGTGGAAACCGAAGCGCCAGACATGATCGGGTTTTCCATTCTTTCGGAGCATAACCTGCTCTACGCCCTGGCATTGGGGCGAGTTATCAAAGCGCGCTTTAATATCCCTGTTTTATTTGGCGGGGCGATGATGGCACATCTCGATTCTGGCGAGCTGCTCGATGGTTTCCCTTGGTTGGATTTTATCTTTTCGGGAGAAGCCGAAGTCAGCCTGGGTGAGTTCCTTTCGGCTTTCCCGAACGGCGATCTGGAAACGATTGCAGGATTGGCGCATCGGAACGCTGCGCAAGCCTGCGCGCATGGTCAGCCTGCCCAACTGGATTTGGCATCCCTCCCCGATCCCGACTTTAGTGATTATGCGTTGGACGACTATCTTGCCCCGGAGCCAGTCCTGCCCATTATTACCAGCCGTGGCTGCTACTGGGGGAAATGCACCTTTTGCAGCCACACCCTGCCTTATGGCGGCGGAGTACGCGTCCGCAAGCCCGAAGATGTGATCGCCGAGGTCGCACGTCAGCAAGAACGCTATGGCGTGAGCAACTTCCTTTTTGTCGATGAAGCCATCTCGCCGCGAATGCTGCGTCTCCTGAGCGAAGCCATTCTCGCCAACGGGCTGGATATTCACTTTGGCGCAGAGGGCATCCGTGTCGAAGAGGCTTTCGACGCCAGCCTGCTCCAAAGAGCTTATCAGGCGGGGCTGCGTTGGATTTATGTCGGCATCGAATCATCCATCCAGCGCCTGCTTGATCTCATCGACAAAGGCATCAACATCGAGACCATCACAAAGTTGATCGAAACCTGCCGTGAGATTGGCATTATTCCACAGCTTTCATTTATCGTCGGCTTGCCCAGTACTACTCCCAAAGAACTACAGCGGGAACTCAAGTTCATGCAGCAATACGCCGTCGATTCGTCCACCTTTGTGCTGCTCTACGGCTCCCCCATGCACCTTCATCCCGAACGCTTTGGTATCCATGTTGAAGCGCGCGAAGTCCTCTACCTTACCCCACAGGGCGCGGTACATTCGCCTCGTTTCCACTTTAGTGTGGAGACAGGTCTCTCTCCGCTGGAAGCTGATCAGATAGTGGAATCAGCCCCAAAAGGAGAGCGTATGCGTCCGCATCTGGGGGAAGTTCACGCCATCTTGTTGGCGAAAAGCGGATTTTTCGATTCCGCGTCGCGCCCGGATATTTTTCCTGCTCCCGCGCAAGTGGCAATCCAATCCCTTCAGCTTGATACTGCCGCAAAGGGGGCGGTCGATTGGTACCTGCACATGATCTCCGCAATGGAGTCTGAAGATCGCTATGAAGAGGCGATGATCATTGCTCAATCTGCGCTGGGCACGCTGAAACCCGATCAGCGCGCCAAACTATACCTGCACATTGCCGCTGTTCTGAATTATCTTGGGCAGCACAAAGCGGCTTTGAACGCGCTTGCGTTCATCAAAAGCAACGATAATATCTATGCGGCAGCATTGGGGGAAATTTTGCGTGCCTCTTTTGCTCTTGGGGACGCGATGAATGTTCGGAAGACTGCCGAAGCCATGCACAAGCTGGGTTATGAAATCCCTATGTCTTATGCCATGCTGGGCTTTGCCCATGAGGAGTGGGGGCACTATCGAAAAGCCACGCAAGCGCTGGAGCTTGCCGAGCAGCGCCAATACCTCGCCCCTGAAATTGACGATGCTCTGGCACGTTGCTATGACCGTCAGAAAGAAGGCGAACTGGCTGGCGAGCGGCGCGAAAAAGCCGGACGTAAACGCCGCTATTTGGGAAGGAACTGATCAGGTAGCGGTCGCGCATGATGAAAACCGAGACCTTGACATTGATCGCCTGAAAGAAGTCAGCTTGGCTGCTGAAGCATAGGGGGAAGGGGCATACAGACCGGCGGTCTCTCGTTCGAGAAAGTGAACTTTGTTACTAGACTTGGTCGCATATCATAAGTACAGTAAAACCTATATGAGACGAAATATGAATAAATACCTACCTCTCCTTTTTGTTCTTCTGCTGATCTCGGCTTGCAGACCTGCCTCCCAGCCAGAGGGTGTGGTGCATGTCGACTTGCAAAACTTACAGCCCCTGCCCACGCCATCTCAGGATGAAATACCGCTGCGCGTGGCGGTTGCGGCTGTCATCTCTCCAAAAGGGACGGTTGAATCATACTCATCTTTGATCGAATATCTGGGGGGGAAAACCGGCCGCCCGGTCGAGTTGATCCAACGGCGCACTTATATGGAGGTCAACAAAATGGTTGAAAGCGGGGAGGTTGATATCGCCTTTGTGTGTACCAGTGCTTATATCGCTGGGGAACATGATTTCGGTATGCAATTATTGGTCGCTCCCCAGGTTGAAGACGAAATCACCTACCATTCATATTTGATCGTCCCTTTTGAAAGTGAAGCCCAGGATATGGCTGATCTAAAGGGAAAGGTGTTTGCTTTTACGGACCCAATTTCCTTGACAGGGCGCGTATATCCTGCCTATTTGATCGAACAATTGGGCAGCACGCCGGAAACCTTTTTTAGTCGCACCTTCTTTACCTACAGCCACGATGAAGCCATTTACGCGGTTGCCAACCATTTGGCAGATGGTGCATCCGTTGATAGCTTGGTCTATGAATTTGCGATCTTGCGAAACCCTGTTCTGGCAGAAAAGACCAAAATCATCCATATTTCTCAAGCTTTTGGCATACCGCCCGTTGTCGTTAGTCCAAATGTCCGACCGCAAGTAGCAGCCGATTTGCAAACGCTTTTGTTGGAGATGGCGAACGACAAGGAAGGACAGGAGGCATTGGCTGCTATCGGTGTGGATAAGTTTGTCTTGATCGAAGACACAACGTACGACAGCGTTCGCAGCTTGATCGGATCAATTTCCCTGTCTGAAACACAATGAGATTATCCATTCATCGCATTTTAGGGCATATTTGGCAAGTTATTACTGCCGTCAGCGTTCGCGCAAAAATTCTCGGCATGGCGCTGGGGCTTGTGCTCGTCTTGGGCGCGGGCGTGATCGTACAGGTGCAAAATTCTCTTGCGTTTACTTTGCAAGAGCAATTACAGGATAAAAGTGTGATTGTTGCAAGAGACCTGGCTGCCAACAGCGCTGACACGATCTTACTGAATGACCTTGTCAGCTTGCAACGGCTTTTAACTGAGACCATTGAGAACAATCCGGATGTACGCTATGCCTTTATTGTTGGTGAGGATGGACAGGTATTGGCGCATACTTTTGGCCCGGGTTTTCCCATTGATTTGCTGAATGCTAATGCAATAACCACGCTTGAAAATCATAAAACCGTAATCCTTGACGTGGATGATGGCTTGATATGGGATACAGCTGTGCCAATTTTTAACGGCAGGGCAGGGACAGCGCGTCTGGGCATATCTGACCAGCGCTTGCAACAATCCATGCAATCGATTCTGGCACAGATCGCACTGACTGTGGCTTTAGTGCTGGCATTAAGCATCCTGATTGCAACAAGCCTAACCTGGGTGCTGACGCGCCCGATATTGGAATTAGTTCGGACGACTGAGTTGGTTGCCGAAGGGGATTTTTCCCCGCGAGTGCCTCGCTGGGCCGATGATGAGATCGGTGAATTAGCTGATGCCTTTAACCACATGGCAGAAGAATTATCTCGAACTGACGAAATTCGCCGTGAACGGGAGCTTTTGCGGCGTCAATTGTTGGAACGTGTGATTTCTACCCAGGAGGATGAGCGGAAGCGTATTGCTCGTGAGTTGCATGACAGTACATCCCAAAACCTGACATTCCTAATGGTAGGGATCAAGTCCCTGAGCGTTAACTGTGTTAGCCCAGAAATGAAAGCGGAGGCTGAGACCTTGCGTTCGGTTGCATCTCAAACTCTGGATGAAATTCATAATATTTCGATGCGTTTGCGCCCGCACGTTCTGGATGATATTGGTCTCTCCGCTGCGCTTGAAAAGCTCGCGAATGAGTGGCAGGTTCATTATGGCATTCCTCTGGATTTAATGATCCGGTGTGGTGTAAGTCGGATGCCTACGGAAATCGAAACCGCAGTTTATCGGATCATTCAGGAGGCGCTTACCAATATTTCTCGTCATGCGGGCGCAAGCACGGTCAGCGTTCTGATAGAGAGGCGGCAAAATCGTATCCTGGTGGTGATCGAGGATAATGGCAAAGGCTTTGACTTGAACGGGAAAATGGGCAATGGACATCTCGGTTTGGTGGGGATGCGTGAACGCGCCGAATTGCTGGATGGTAAACTGACCATAGAGAGTTCTTCTGATACAGGTACAAGTATCTATGTCGATATCCCCCTGGAAGAGGTTATTCCATGACCACAAACATCCTTCTTGCTGACGATCATTCTGTACTTCGTTCCGGCTTGCGCCTCCTGCTTGAAAGTCAACCGACTTTCCAAGTGGTAGGAGAAGCATCCACTGGACTTGAAGTGTTGTCCATAGCAAAGGACTTGAGTCCTGACCTGGTTTTGCTTGACCTATCGATGCCAGGTCTGGGGGGCTTGGATATTTTGCCAAGCCTGAAAAAAATCTTACCGAGGGCCAAGGTCTTGATATTAACCATGCACGAAGGCCCGCAATATCTTAAACAAGCTATTCAACACGGGGCGTCAGGTTATATCCTGAAAAAAGCTGCCGATGTGGAATTGATTTCCGCCATCAATACGATCATGGCTGGAGAGATGTATGTCCACCCAAAGATGACCAAATCCCTATTGGAAGATTTGCTGCCCAACAGCGGGGAAAATGAAGATACAGAACTATGGGAAACGCTCAGTGACCGAGAACGCGAGGTGCTTAAGCTGGTGGCATTGGGACATACCAGCGCTGAAATAGCCGGTCAACTAAATCTGAGTGCCAAAACCATTGAGACATATCGCGCAAGAGGCATGGAGAAATTGGGGCTGCGTACCCGCGCCGCTCTCGTGCGCTATGCGCTCAAGAGTGGATTGATTTCAGGGGAATAAGAAGTAGGGGGTTTCTTATAGATTTATGGGGAGTTCAAGTGTAACGTTAGTTTTTGATCACTTAGATTGTAGTACATATAACTTCGCAAGTCGAAAAAAGCAGGTGACCTGCCCCAAAACTATGTACCACCTACAAAGTTAATCCAACTGATTGGACATAGATCGCTTCTGGAGCCGGGAGGACGATATCCTAGCACCGATTTTGGATCCGATATTGAGGGGCACGTCAACTTTACTCACGAGCTTTGAAACGAATCATTTGAGAAATCAATGAGGAGAAAGACAATTATAATAATCAATGATGATGCATTTTTCTAATCACGCCCAAACTTGAAACGAAATACATGTGGCTGTTGTACACGGCATGTAGATAATAGGTACAATAGTCTCATATTACCCCTTAGAAAACATGCCAGTTGTATGTATCCCTGCCCTTGTGGATTTTTTTCAGACCCAGAACGTCAATGCACCTGCTCCTTGCAAACCGTAACCCGCTACCAAAAACGTATTTCTGGTCCCATGCTAGACCGGATTGACATCCACATCGAAGTACCACGCGTGGATTTTGAGAAGCTCTCTGACAGCAGGCGCGGAGAATCGTCGGATGAGATTCGTGCTCGGGTAGAGGCAGCAAGACAACGCCAACGCGAGCGCTTCGCTGGTCTCAATAATGGGGTGATGACCAACGCCGATATGCGCGTCGCAGAAGTCCGTCAATTTTGTGAATTAGATATTGAAGGGCAACAATTGATTAAGGCTGCAATGACCCAGGTTCAACTCTCCGCGCGAGCCTATCACCGCATTTTAAAATTAGCACGCACGATTGCGGATTTGGCTGGGGAGAAGAGTATCCAATCCGCGCATCTGGCGGAGGCATTGCAGTATCGTCCGAAGGGGATGATGGTGTAGCGGTGATATGCGGAATGCTGGTATACGGTTATAAATTTAGGCCAAAATTAACGTTGGCGGCCAATACGAGTCCAGCTTATTAAACACCTTTTGGGGTGCTTTTTTCTTTTAGCCCCTTCTTATAGAACTGGTTCTTGAGATTTTTTACTGCCAAGCTTGACCCGCTAAAAGTCTTTATTAGATCGTGTTCGAAAGCTTTGACGACGTACAACTTAATATATGGGCATCCTAACCTTCCAGGAGCAGTTCCATGAGATTTATAAAGCTATTGAGTACTCTGGGGCTTGTTATTTTTGTCGCATCATGCAATGCAAAAGAAGAAAGTGAGACAAATAGCATAGTCCCATCTGTATCACCTACGCATGAAGTCATCGTGCCACCAACATCTACCCCACTTCCTTCTCCGCTCTTTCTTGGATACTTGGAAAACGAGGATGTCGCTCACATAAATTGTCAAGTAGCTCTACAAGTATCATGGGGTGAAGGCGAAGAGGATTGGGGGATAAGAGATGACAGCGATATGAATAATATCCCTCCGCCTTTCATAGCAAACAACTACTTCTACGTCTTTGATCGTCCTAATCGGCGACTATTAAAATACGAGATCAACGGAACCCTAATGGAGAAAATGCCTGTAATTATTGAATTACCTCCCGCAGGAAAATATATTTACGGCTTTCTGCCTTGGGGGATCATTGCGACAAACGAGTATCTAGTAATTCCTTATGGAAGCAATTCTATAGGTATTCTTTCACTGGATGGTGAAGAAATCACTGATGTAAAGTTGCCATCTCCATACCGGTACGATCCAGGATTTTATGGTGAATACGATCTCTGGGTAGATCAACAAGGTGGGCTTACTGTAAAAGTGTATGAACAGAAACATCACAAATCCGTATATTTTTCCCCTGAATGGATACATGATGAGTGGAATGAAATTTCCCAAGGCGTAATATTAACACACCCATTTTCTTGGGCAGGCTATGTAGGAGATCTAGAATCTGCCTTTTTGGAGATATACGAAATTGATTCATCACAAAACTTTTTGGAAAAACCAACGAAAGAAGTAGAGCTTTCATTCCGAAGCATTGCATACGGTGCTGATGATGCTGGATGGGTGTATGCTTGGGCACCACCGCGAGAAGATGTGACAGAACATATCATAATGCGCTACTCATTAGTTGATGACACAAAAGAGTTTGGTATCCTGAGCGAAGAAACTATTCATTATGATTTAGGTGAAGTCGTTGTAGCTCCTGATGGCACCTTATACATAGTTGAGTATTCTCGAGAAGATGTAAATGTAAATCCTAAAGTTCATTCGTGTCGTTTTTCTGGAAGTGAGTAAATCTTGATAAAGATACTTCAAAAACACGCTCCCATTATTGTCCGTAAATAGGGTCTCCCCCCCCTCTGCCTTCAGGCAGACAGTTTTTAACCTTGTGTGTGTATAATCCTGATATGAGTTATCGAAAGACCTCCCATTCAGTCTATGACCTAAAGTATCACATCGTTTGGATAACCCAATATCGTAAGCCGGTTATGCGAGGGGCTATAGGAAAGCGGCTTCGAGAGCTAATTCGGCAAACCTGTGCAAGTTTGGATGTTTACATAGAAAAAGGTCACGTTTCGAAAGATCACATTCACTTGTTAGTGTCAGTTCCTCCACACTTATCAGTGAGCGAATTAGTAAAACGTGTGAAAGGTCGCAGTAGCCGTAAGCTATTGCAGGAGTATGATGATCTACGCCGAGAGTTTTGGGGGCGGCACTTATGGGCTCGAGGATACTTTGCGGCGAGTACAAGGAATGTAACGGATGAAATTATTGCAGACTATATCGAAAAACAAACCCATACACCCCCAGAAGATGAAGAGCAAAACTTTCGTGTGGAGAATGAGCTTTAGTTGAATTTCATTCGACCTTTCAAACTACCGACTGAAAGTCGGTAGTGGTTGACTTCAAGGCCACTTCACAAGAAGGTGCTTTTGAAATAGACCTGGGGGCGTTAATTGACGAAAAGCAAAATGTTGTAACCGTTTCCATGAATATCTACTGAAGCTCCAAACGTAGCAAGGCAACATCACGTGCCTAACATTCATGGCAGGATAGGAGTTGGGATATTGCTATCTTCCGCCTTTCAAACGGGGCTGGTATTCCCTATAAGTGGGCGATGGTTGATTTTCTCAACCAAAGATCATCGTCGCCCAATCTTCCACTTGTTTCCTGCTGCCGCGCTCTTCACACTTTTGCACATCATATACACTGAGTGCTTGTGTTAACTCAGTGTAGAACTCTTTTGCCAGGGCATTTGTTTGCAGATCGAAATTCTCTTGAGCTAAAACCCAGGCTGCTAATTCAGCGGCCTGAAGTTTATCCCCCGAAGTGCTCCATAATTCGGCAAATCCTAGCATGATACTGCCCAGAAAAGTTGTATATTGGTTGTTCAGGGCAATTTGCAGAGCTTCGCAATAATAATTGTAAGCATCCGTATAATTCTTTGTCTCAAAATTGAGTTTACCTATCTCCAATAAACTATGTAAAATAGCCATTCGATTCCCTGTTTCCCGCTTCTGAGCCAAGCTTTCCTCGATTAGGCTTCTTGCATTCTCGAAGTTACCCAATTTACGAGCAGTGACAGCCAGATTATTCAAGCATACTGAGATACCATAGGTATAATCCAACGCTCGATAACGCTCCAGGCTTTGTTGGTAGAGATATTGCGCCCGTGGGAAATCGCCCTGCGCGTAAAAAGATGCTCCTTGGTTAACCAACACTTTTGCGATGCCAAAAGGATTTCCGATTTGTTGGTATAGCGCAAGGCTTTCTTCATACAGTAAGTTGGCCTCTTCAAAATCAGCGCTATCATCACAGATTGCACTGGCCAAGGTTCCCAAAGCTTGTGCCAGAGAATGTCTCTCGCCAGCTACACGTGCTAACTCGATTGCCTCGTTGGCTAATTCTTTTGCCTTCCCATACTCTCCTTGCCAAATATATACACGACTAAGCAGTTCCATCGTCACGGATAGTTCACTCTGGATATCTTGGGAGCGAAGGGTTTCGATGTTCTCCAGCAATATCTCCTCCGCTTTTGATAAGTCGCCCAACCAAAAGAGAAATTCTGCTATTCGCGTTCGGATCTGTATCAGAAGCAATTGATTTTGGGGCGATTCGTCGAGCATTTCCACGATATTTGCAGCTACTACAAAAATATTTTTTCCTTCTTCGTATTGGTTACGAGACCAATAGTAAATAAAGAGCCCCCGCGATGCTTTATCAATGATGTCGGAATCCTTTTTGACAATCGCCCAATCCCAGGCAGCGCGGATATCTGCTATCTCAGCTTCGACTTCCTTAAGAGGCGCAGCCAGAGCCTGAACAGTCAGTGCATATTCGCGTTCTTTCAGGAAGTCAGCGTAATAGGTTGCATGGATTTGGCGAGTATGCTGGTCTTCAATTGGGTCGGCGCTTAATTCCGGTACCAGGAATTGTTGGAGTAGTGGGTGCATACTATAGCGTTCGCTGATCTCCTCTTGTAAAAACGATTTATTTACTAGCCCGGAAAGCTGATGCGGAGCCGCACCAGTAATCACCCGGGCTGTTGACCGGGTGAACGTGCCCTGAAAGACAGAGAGTTTTCGTAGAATAGATTGCTCCTCGGCCAAAAGTAGTTCCCAGGAATGATCGAAAACGGCTCGAAGACTGTGGTGACGGTCGGGTATATCTCGCAGGGAGGTGGTCAGGAAATCCAAATCGGCACCGATTTTGTCGGCAATCTCTTGGCAGGTGAATTGATCCACCCAGCCAGCGGCTAGTTCAATCCCCAACGGGATGCCATGCAACAACTTACAGATCCGGGCGATCTGTGGATATGCTTCCTGTCGGCGGGCATCAGGTAACGACGGAAATCCGGCAACCACCTGTCGGGCACGCTGCTCGAAGAGTTGGATAGCAGCATATTGGGGTAGAGTTTCGGCGTTTTCAACAGAAAAATCCACCGGATGAGTCAACCCCTCCATCTGGATGACCCACTCAGCCCGCAAATTGAGGCGTTCACGGGATGTGGTCAGCATCTTGACATGGGGGGCATCGTGCAAGATTTTATTCAAGAATCGGGTCGCCATATCTGCCCCGCGAAGTTCAGCCTGGATCAGATGCTCGAAATTATCCAGTACCAGCAAAATAGATCGGTCGCGTAAATAGTCGAATAACTGTGCTTCGGGATCGCTGCCCAAGGTAATTGGAAGAGCGTCAACGATGCTCGCGGGGATTTGCTCAGGAGCGTGCAGCTGTGCGAGGGGAATCCAATATGTGCCGTGTAGGAAATTCCCCAAACATGCATGGCTTGCCCGCAGAGCCAGCGTGGTTTTTCCGATGCCGCCTATGCCAGCCAAGGTCAGTAAGCGGCAATTGGGATCGGCTAATTTCTCCGAAATCTCCATTACCTCCCTTTTCCGTCCTATCAGGGACATAAGCTGTGTAGGAAGGTTGTTTGGCCGGGATTCTCCGGCTTGCCGGATGCGGTTGTACAAAGCCTGAGTTTCCTCAGTCGGTTCTACACCGAGTTCTTCAGCTAGTTTTTTCTTGCAGTTTTCATATTGAGCGAGAGCAGCGCTGCGCTGACCGCTGGAGACCAATGCCTGCATCAAAGCACGGTAAGCTTCCTCTCTGTAAGGCTCCATTTCCACCTGAAGTCGAGCATATTTCTGTGCCAGTCTGTATCGCCCCCTGTGCAAATAATGGGTTGTCAGGATGTGAAGCGCATCGAGCGTGCGCCTGTGCCGTTGTTCTCGTTGGATGATAACCCAATCCTCGAAAGCTGCGCTGCCATCCAGCATTAAACCGCCCAGAAACTCACCTTTGTAGAGAGCGATCGCAGCTTCCATCTGCTGGACACACTCTTCACATTGCTCAGGCTTGGCATGAGGGTGTCTGTCATGAGCATCAAGGTGTGCATCGAAGGCGGATACATCCAGATAATCGTCCGCACGAAGATTGAATTGCACCGTCTCCCGGTCCGCAGTCAGACGAGGGGGTGTGCTTTTCTGGTACTGAAGGGCTTGACGTAATTTCAGGATAGCTTGGCTAAGGCTATGACGGGCTGACTTGGGAGTCTGGTCAGGCCAAAATAACGCGCACAAACTCTCGCGCCGATGTGGGATGTCAGACTCGACCGCCAGATACGCCAGTAAGGCGCGCACTTTATCGTATCCAAATGTAACGACCTGCTCATTGCCCAGAACAACCTGAAATGTTCCCAACAGGGAAACCGATAATGATGGCATAAGCCTTCCTCAAAAAAGCAACTTTTTCACGATACCGATAAATTTTCCGGATTATTGATAGTTTGTTGATAATGATATTTCATAATATGCGAATGTCAACAGTACCCGCGTATTTCTCTTTTCTTGTCCGTCTGTGGTGTGAAGAAAACACAGATACCCGCCATTGGCGGATGACTACACGGAATCTGGCAACGGACGAATGTCGTAATTTTGCAGATTTTGAGAAGCTGATGGAATATCTACGAGAACACATGGCGGAGGAAATGAATATTCACGAAGAAAATGAATAAGATCCGGGCGGGCTTGATCTTTTCTTAGCTTCGGAATTCTTCATTTTCAATATTTATAGGTTATTAATTTTTCGAGGATCGTATGTACAAAAAAAACATCATAATACTTCTTCTGGCAGCAATGCTGCTCTTACCGGCTCCAGCCTCCGCTGAAGCTGCCGTACCTGTGGAATTATTGCAATTCACATCTGGCAGACATGTTTTGGGATTCTCTGCCGATAGGGTATATATCGCTTCGGGATCGTACCTTTTACAGGAAGAATTTGTGGGATCGAACAGTGTGCAACCACGCGCCGACCAAGCCTCTGTCACGGGCGAAACGAGCCAGGATTTAGGCATGGTCACGTACCCCGATCTTTGGGGCGGTGTCAGCCTGGTCTATGACAGCCCGTCGGATGGCATCCTGCGTAGCACGTATCATATTGCTGCCGGGGCTGATCCCGGTCAAATTATCTTACGCTATAACACGCCCGTGGAATTGGACGCTGCCGGAAACCTGGTCTTTGAGTTTGAAACCGGTCAGATGACAGCCAGCGCCCCAATTGCATGGCAGGAGATTGCAGGTAAACAAATATCGGTGGATGTTGCCTACCAGATCGTTGATGCGTCGACCGTCTCATTTCATTTGGGAGCCTATAATCCAAATTATTCGCTAATTATTGATCCTACATTCTCCGCGCATACCTTTATGGGGTCATCGTCGTTGGATACTGCCAGTGATATTGTGGTTGATTCTGGTGGGCATCCGATTATTGTCGGTAATAGCGATGCAACATGGGGAACTTCTCCGGTAAGAGCGTATTTAGGTAGCAGAGACGCTTTCGTCGTGAAATTTAATGTCAATGGTACCCGTGCCTGGGTGACGTTTCTTGGCTCTGCAAGTTCTGATGAGGGCCATGGGATTGGCGTAGATAGCAACGATGACGTTTATGTAATAGGCACGAGTTATGCTACCTGGGGAACGTCACCGGTGAGGGCTTTTTCAGGCAATAGCGGATGCACAAGTAATTGTGGTGATGCCTTTGTTGCTAAACTTGATGGCACTGATGGTAGCCTGACATGGAACACCTTTTTGGGCGCTCCCTATATCTTTCCGGCAAGCGGGGGCGTTGATCGTGGCAACGATATTGTTGTTAAGACCAATGTTCTGGTTGTAGGCGATAGTAGCGGTGGCTGGGGATCGCCGGTAAATGGTTTTGCCGGTGGAATCGATGTTTTTGTCGCCAAACTTGATACGGATGGTAACCTAACCTGGAACACTTTCCTGGGTGCTTCGGGATCTACAAGTGTCGATTATGGTACCGCTATTACGCTGAACGATAATGGGCGTTCTTTTGTAACAGGATACAGTAATGCTAGTTGGGGTACATCGCCAGTAAATGCTCATGCTGGTGGTTATGATACTTTTCTTGCGAAACTGGATGTTAGCGGCAATTTAGTGTGGAATACCTTTATGGGGGCTTTAGGTGATGAAGGAGCTGATAGTGATGTCGTTGTTGATGGGGGCGGATATGCTTATGTCTTAGGTAGCAGTTCCGCGACTTGGGGGACTCCGATCAATAACCATGCAGGGACATCTGATGTTTTTGTTGCCAAATTTGATGTTAACGATGGCAGCCGAACCTGGAATACCTTTATGGGGGCTTCCTCGAGTGATGGGATTGGGGGGATTGCCGTAGATAGCAGCGCTAATCTCTATATTAGCGGGTTTAGTGCTGCAACCTGGGGAACACCACAGGAAGCTTATTCAGGCGGGCCTTTTGTCGCTCAACTGAACTCCAGCGGGGTACGTCAGTGGAACACGTTTTTTGGTGATGGAGAGAGCAAGGGAATTGCGCTGGGCAGTAGTGGCGATATATTTATTGCGGGGCAGAGTGATAATAGCTGGGGCTCTCCGCTGGTTGCCTATGCGGGCTCAGGGGACGCTTTTCTTGCCAAGCTACGCTTTCTCCCTGAGATGAATGTAAAAGGCAACAGTGTATCCATTGCAGACGGCGACACAATACCCGATGCGGCGGATGATACCGATTTTGGCAATGTGGCTCTTTCCGGCAGTTTTGTTGAGCACACGTTCACGATTGAGAATAGTGGTGATGGTGATTTGGTGCTTGATGGCACGCCCGTTGTTGACATCAGTGGGACGCATGCGCCAGACTTCACTGTAACTACGCAGCCAACATCGCCTGTCGCCAGCGCTGGCGGTACGACGACCTTTGTGATCAAGTTCAACCCCAGTGGCTATGGGGACAGGGTGGCTGAAGTTAGTATTGCGAATAACGATCCTGATGAAAATCCATATACCTTTTCCGTTAAAGGCTCAAGCCCCTATCCTGAAATGGATGTTCAGGGAAACTCTACTTCAATCACAGATGGGGATACATCTCCATCCAAAACCGACCATACCGATTTTGGCAGTGTCACTGTTGCAGGTGGCACTGTGGAGCGTACTTTTACGATTGAGAATACTGGATTCAATGAACTGATCTTGAGTGGAACGCCAAAAGTTATTGTCTCAGGTACAAATGCAGCAGATTTTACCGTAACGCTTCAGCCGACCTCTCCTGTAGCGGGTAGCGGTGGAACCACGACATTTAAAGTCCAATTTGATCCCAGCGATTATGGACTTCGTGAAGCTGCGATCAGCATTGCGAATAATGATACCAATGAAGCCCCTTACAACTTCTCGATACAAGGAACTGGGGCCACGGACTTTATCATTACAGTACAAACTGACAATGCCGGAACATCAACAGACACGCAATTCACCATCCCAACTACTGGCACGGGCTATAACTATAATGTGGATTGCGACAATAATGGATCAATAGAAGCAACGGTCCAAACCGGAAACTATACCTGTAATTACGGTGCAGCGGGCACCTATACAGTTCGTATTATTGACAATAGTGGTCTCGGCACAGGCTTTCCAAGAATTTATTTCAATAACGGCGGTGATGCAGATAAATTACTCACCGTTCAGCAATGGGGCAGCGGTGAGTGGTCGTCGATGGAGGGTGCTTTTTACGGCTGTTCGAACCTTACCGTGCCAGCCAGCGATGCCCCCGATCTTTCCGCTGTAACGAATATGGTATCCATGTTCCGAGGTGCATCCTCGCTTAACCAGCCTCTTTCAAGTTGGGACACATCCAATGTGACCAATATGATCTCCACCTTTGAGGGTGCGTCCGCTTTCAATGCGTCGCTTTCAGGTTGGGATACATCCAATGTCTTAACCATGCGCGCCATGTTCAAGGATGCCTCTGCTTTCAACCAAAATATAGGTGGCTGGACTACTTCGCAAGTTGCCGATATGAGCAGTATGTTCTATGGAGCAGCCGCTTTCAATCAGAACATTGGTGGTTGGACGACTTCCAGCGTGTTGAATATGAGTTATATGTTTTATGGTGCGTCCCGCTTCAATCAGAATATTGGCGGTTGGGTGACATCCAGTGTGGCAAATATGAGCGGTATGTTCTTTGCAGCCACTGATTTTAACCAGCCGATTGGTAGCTGGAACACGATCAATGTTACGAACATGAGTCAAATGTTCCTGAACGCACCTTCCTTCAACCAGTATATTGGTGAGTGGTCCACAGCAAATGTTACCAATATGGATTCGATGTTTGAGAGCGCATCTGCATTCAATCAGGATATTAGCGGTTGGAATACAGCAAATGTAACCAATATGACTGAAATGTTTAAAAGTGCATCTGTTTTCAACCTGCCGATCGGTGATTGGAACACGAGCAAAGTGACCAATATGAGCTATATGTTTAGTGGCGCGTCTGATTTCAACAAACCTATTGGTAACTGGGACACATCAAACGTCACTGATATGACGCACATGTTCTCATCCGCTACAGATTTTAATCAGGACATTGGCGCTTGGAATACGAGCAAAGTAACCAGCATGGTGTCCATGTTCGATGGCGCTTCCTCCTTTAATCAGGATATTGACGCTGATTTGGTTGCCGGGACTTGGAATACCGCTGCGGTAACAGACATGTACAGTATGTTTCAGGCAGCAAGTGCTTTCAACCAGCCGCTTGGAAATTGGGACACATCCAGTGTTACAAGAATGGCGGGTATGTTTTCGAATGCTAGTGCATTTGACCACCCTATTGGCAGTTGGAATACTGCTGCTGTTACAGATATGGGCAGCATGTTCAGTAGCGCATCTTCCTTCAATCAGTATATCGGCAGTTGGAATACTGCTGCTGTTACAGATATGGGCGGCATGTTCAGTAGCGCATCTTCTTTCAATCAGGATATCAGCGGTTGGCAGACCCTCAACGTAACCGAGATGCGCAGTATGTTCAATGGGGCAAGTTCTTTCAATCAGAACATTAGCACTTGGGTTACATCCAATGTGACCGCAATGGATAGCATGTTCAAAGGCGCTTCCTCGTTCAATCAGGATATTGGTGGTTGGAACACATCAAATGTTCAATATATGTCATATATGTTCCAGAACGCAACATCCTTTAATCAAGACCTTGGCGGCTGGGATGTAACCGCTCTCACTGATGCGGCATATATGTTCTCCGGTGTTTTTCTCTCTACAGATAATTATGATGCGCTGCTTATAGGCTGGGATTCTCAAACCTTGCATAGCGGTATCTCTTTTCATGGCGGCAGCACTACCTATTGCAATGGCGAAACCGCCAGAAATAATATGACCGGTTCTGATTTATGGTCAATTACCGATCTTGGGTTGGATTGTGCTGCTAAGGCTTATATCCGCGGGAATGATCTGCTTATTCTTGATGGTGATTTCACACCGCATGTGAGCGATGGGACAGATTTTGGTGATATGAATTTGAACGTAGGTGCGATCTCACATACCTTTACCATTCAAAATAAGGGCGTGGCAAGTCTGAACCTGACAGGGACGCCTTTGGTAGAGATATCCGGCATAAACGCGGCAGACTTCACTGTTACGGTTGATCCAACCTCGCCTGTTGCGCCCGGTGGCGAAACTACCTTTACCGTCGAATTTGCGCCGAGCGCTCTCGGTTTACGAGAAGCAACAGTTAGTATCAGCAATAATGATACCGACAAAGACCCGTATACCTTTGATATTCAGGGCACAGGGGTGGATTATCCCATCGTCCTGTCCATTGTGCGCGCCGCCCCTAACCCCACAAGTGCCTCCAATGTGGATTTCACCGTAACCTTCTCTAAATCGGTAACAGGTGTAAACACGAGCGACTTTTTCCTGACGACGACCGGTGTGACCGGCGCATCGATCTCCGGTGGAAGTGGTTCCGGGACAACGTACACCATCTCGGCGGACACAGGTTCCGGCAATGGAACAATCCGTTTAGATCTCAATGATGACGACAGCATCAAAGATAGCGGGAACACACCTCTTGGTGGTGTCGGTATTGATAATGGCGACTATAGCAGCGGCGAGGTATACACCATCACGGATACAGCGCCACCATCCAACGACGATTTTGATTATCCGGAGGTTCTTTCCGCGTTGAGTTACACCCATAATTTGCCCACAAACTACGCGACTGTAGCGGGCGACGACCCCGATTTGACTTCCTGTGGCCTTACTGGCACAGGAGTAGCGACAGTCTGGTATCAATATACTCCCACCAGCGACACGGCCATTTCCATTGATACATCTGGCACGGACTACAACACGTATATCGCTGTCTGGACAGGCCCGCGAGGCGACCTGACGCTTGTTGCCTGCAATGACGATTTTGATAATACGGAGCAATCGTCGCTGGCGATACAGGTCTCCGCTGGCACCACTTACTATATCGAGATCGGACAGCCATAAAAATATAGGCAAAACTGC
>JBNKMO010000113.1:0-7277 GCA_050293165.1 Anaerolineales bacterium
CCGGGATTAGGGAAAACATCCCCCGCGCGCTCGATTTTTTCACCATCCAGCTTTACCGCGCCCTGATCCACCATACGACGGCCATCCGATTTGCTCTTGACCAAGCCCGATGCGATCATTACATCAAGAACGGACGGCCCCTCTTCAAGCGCATATTCCGGCATATCATCAGGAATATCCTTCTTTTGGAAGAGAGCAATGAAAGCGTCTTGTGCAGGCTGGGCAGCTTCTTCACCATAGAAAATGCCGACAATCTCACGCCCAAGCTCCATCTTGGCATCACGCGGGTGCATCTCACCGGAAGCAACCTTCGCAAGCAACGCATCAATCTCAGCAGGCGTATAACGGCTCACCAGTCGGAAGTAAGTCTCCATTGCGCTATCAGGGATCGACATCACTTTACCAAACATATCCTCCGCGCCAGTGTTGATCGGCACAATATTGCCGGTCGACTTTGACATGCGTTGGACGCCATCTGTGCCGGGCAAAATGCCGCAGATCACACCTACGAGCGGTTTCTGCCCGTGCGCTTCCTGCAACTTACGACCGCCAGACAGGATGTTGAAGAGTTGATCCGTGCCGCCGATCTGTACATCGGTTTCCATTGCAACCGCATCGTACCCTTGCATTAGCGGGTAAAAGGTTTCATGCAGGTAGATCGGCTCGCCAGCTTCCATACGTTTGGCGAAATTCTCGCGCACCAAAAATTGCTGCACGGTAAAAACCTGGCCTAATTTAATCAAATCAACCAACGTCAGCCTTGAAAGCCATTCGCCGTTGTAGCGCACAATAGTCTTTTCTTTATCCAACACACGGAAAGCCTGCTCAGAGTAAGTGGTAGCGTTCGCCATCACCTGCTCTTGCGTCAGCACAGGGCGGGCTTTGTTTTTATCGGAAGGGTCGCCAACCAGCGCCGTATAGCTACCGATCAAGAAGGTCACTTCGTGTCCTAAATCCTGAAACTGGCGCAGCTTGCGCATGGAAATCGTATGTCCCAAATGCAGGTCAGTGGATGTTGGGTCATAGCCGCAATAGACGCGCAGCGGGCGATTTTCCTTCTCCGCCAAGATAAGACGTTCGCGCAACTCTTTGGTCATTGCCTCTTTGAGCGCGTCGTCGCCATATTCTGTGCCTTGCATTAAGAGTTCAACTTGTTCATCAATATTCATCATTCACCTTCCTTAGACAAAAAAAATCGCACCACGCTAACGTTTGCGTGATGCGAAACTCACGAAACGTAGAATAATTACTCGTTAGCGTAATAATAGCGTCCCTTTTCTTCATTAGATAAAGGCAAGCCCGTTGACTTTAAAATATGATTCAGGACAGCTTCGCCTTCGGCAAAGCCGAGACGCCCGCGGACTTCACCTTGATACTGCACCTCGCCCAATGTGCGAAACTCAAAATGGGCTCCGTCACCAATTACCTGGACAGATTTTCCCCACCTTAGCGGAATCACGTTTACTTTCTGGATATCATCCCACTTAAAGCTGACGTGGCGCACTCCATTCACAAACGAGACCCCGTCTCCATCCATGCGGAGTACCGTTTTTCGGTCCATCCAATTCCCTAACGACGTGCTTAATGCAGCAAAGACCAGAAATCCCCAAAAGACCCAAGCTGCCGCGGGAATAGTTGCCAAGCGCCACTTCAACAACGCCATTGTCACAGAAACAACAAGGGTGAGTATCCAAGCAATGCCTTCTCCACGACGAGAGATCAGTTCAGGGTGTAAATCTTGGTTAAACATGGCGACATTATACAGCAAAAAAGCTTCACTAGAAACCCTGCGCTTAATGTCACGTAAACATTTGCGAACATGTGTTAAATGGTCATGTTTGTTTGGTTACATTGCACCACGACACCTGTGACAATTCTCACTATGGGGGCTTAAAGCTTAATGCTACATTAGTCCTGCAATATATTCGGATAATTGGATATACAGAAATACACAAAAGGTTGAGATGGCAGATAACTTTCGCGAAGAGATTACAGAATTGCACGCGGGCATTTGCAGCGGCTTAGCAGACCCTGCACGCATCCTATTACTCTATGCCCTTGCGGAAGCCCCCCGCAATGTGAACGAGCTTTCAGAGTATCTGAATTTGCCACAGTCGACGACATCGCGGCATTTGAAATTATTACGCCAGCAAAGTCTTGTTATTGGGCAGCGCGACGGACTTTTTATCTACTACCGACTTGCTGATGAAAGAATTATCGAAGCTCTTAACTTGCTTCGCAAAATTTTAAGCGACCGCCTAACCTACCGAGCCAGCCTGGTAGACGGTCACAAAAACTCTTAACGAAGAGGATAAAGACAAAATATGGAAAAGATAAGAAACAGCAAACGCATTTGGGTTATCGGGCTTCTCGTCACAGTCGCGATTATTGCAATTCCGATTATATTCTTCATGCCGAAGAATGCAGAAGCCCAAAAGAGCGATCCTTGGGAAAAGCTCCCCTTACACCTGCCCCACACAGATCACTCTGCGATTATCCAGGGCCCTTTCGAGACAGGTGCAGAAGTTACTCGTGCCTGCATGGAGTGCCATGAAGATGCCGCCTATGAGATCATGGGCACCAGCCACTGGACTTGGGAAAGCGAGCCCGTTGAAGTTCCGTGGCGTGAAGGCACCTTCACGATCGGTAAGAAAAACCAGATCAACAACTTCTGTATCGGCACGCAAGGCAATCAGAAGAAATGCACCACCTGCCACGTTGGTTATGGCTGGGAGGATGCAAATTTCGATTTTCAGGAACCGACCAATGTTGACTGTTTAGCCTGCCATGCAGATATGAATCTGTATACCAAAGGCGAATACGGGTATCCCCTTGAAGGTGTTGACCTGCTGGCAGCAGCCAAGAGTGTCCGTAACCCAACCCGCGAAAACTGCGGTGCCTGTCACTTTGACGGCGGCGGTGGAAACGCGGTCAAGCATGGTGAACTGAACGAACATCTTTACTACCCAGAAGCGAATCTTGATGTCCACATGGGCGGCATGGACTTCCAATGCACCGATTGCCACCTGACAGAAAATCACGAAATCTTGGGACGCTTGGTGCCGGATAACTATCAGGTCAACGCAGAAGAACAGGTTTACTGCACAAACTGCCACGACCTCGATCTACACGACGATGAACGCGTCAACGCGCATACGCGGACCGTTGCCTGCCAAACCTGCCATATCCCCGACATTGGCACACAAGAACCGACCAAGGTCTACTGGGACTGGTCAACCGCTGGCAGCGATGATATTCCTGAAAATCATTACACCTACTTGAAGATCAAGGGGTCGTTTGAATACGACACCAACTTCACCCCGACTTACGCCTGGTTCAACGGCAATCTTGAATACCGTTACCTGCTTGGTGACAAGATGGACCCCAGCAAACCAACCATGATTAACCTTCCGGCTGGCGATATTGACGATCCAACCGCTTTGATCTTCCCCTTCAAAGTTCATATTGCCAACCAACCCTATGACAGCGTAAACAATATCCTGCTGCAACCGCTCACCGCCCGCGATGATGGTTTCTGGACAACCTTCGACTGGGAATCTGCGCTGGAGATCGGCTCCGATATTGTTGGCTTGGACTACAGCGGAGAATATGGCTTTGCCGAGACTTGGATGTACTGGCCTGTTACGCACACCGTACGCCCCGCAGAGAAAGCACTCACCTGCGATTACTGCCACGGCGAAGATGGTCGCATGGATTGGGAAGCTCTCGGCTATTACGGTGACCCCATCGATTGGGGTGGACGCTTCCGCGAAAACGTCGAGTAGTCACCAAAATAATTGAGGAAAGAATGTAATATGCCTAAAAAACACACCCCCAACTACCGCCAAATTCTTGGCGTACTCGCCCTTGCTTTTCTGGTCGTAGGCATCGCAATTACCAGCCAAAGCGTTTTTGCAGACAAGGCTAACGCCCCTGCAGAGCAGAAATCCCCTCTGCATCCCCCCATCACCTTTCTGGACGCAGATGGCGTCAACGTGCTGGAAAGCGGCGAACCTGTCTCTACGATGAACACCTGTGGTGAATGCCACGACACTGAGTTCATCGAAAATCACAGCTATCACGCCAATATGGGCTTGAACGAACTCACTTCCGCGGGAAACACTCCCAGCGAACGCGCGTGGGACACATCCCCGGGCTTCTTTGGTAAGTGGAATCCACTCACCTACCGTTACCTTTCCCCCGCAGGCGATGAGATCATCGATCTGACCACAGCCGGATGGGTCCAATTCTACGGTGCGCGTCATATTGGTGGCGGGCCTGCCGTCTATGCACGCGACGGGGAAACGCTGCTCACAGATCTGCCTGCTCGCGCAAACGATCCTGAAACCAGCATCGTAGACCCAAAAACCGGCAAACTTGTCAAATGGGACTGGGATCAATCTGGCGTTGTGGAAATGAACTGCTTCCTTTGCCACATTCCCGAACCAAATAACGATGCCCGCATCGAGGCTTTGAATGAAGGCAAATTTGGCTGGGCAAATTCCGCAACACTACTCAACACCGGATTAATTGAAAGCAATGCCAGCGGCTACACCTGGAACACAGAAGCCTTCACAGAAACTGGCGAAGTGATTGCTGATTTCGTTGAAATTCAGGGACCGAGCAACGACAATTGTGGTCTCTGCCATGGTCTCGTTCATGCAGACATTGAAGACCCGCTTATCCTCTCCGGCTGCACTCCTGACCGCTGGAGCACCATCACCACAGGGCAGATCATTTCACCCCAGCGTCTTTCTGACTCTGGCATGAACCTCGCCAACAAAGAAGAACTCTCCCGCCCGTGGGACGTGCACGCAGAACGTCTGCTGCAATGCACTGACTGTCACTACTCGGTCAACAATCCCACCTACTACGAAGAGAATAACGCCCTTCGCCCGACCCACTTGCTCTTCGATCCGCGCCGTGTCGATATTGGTGAATACCTCCTGCGCCCGCTGCATCAGTTCGCGCGCGGCAACAGCGCACAGGGCACCATCGCCCCTAACCTCGAAAACACCATGCGCCGCTGCGACTCATGCCACAATGCCACTGATACCCATGATTGGCTGCCCTATCAAGATCGCCACATGAGCGCTCTCAGTTGCGAATCCTGCCATATCCCGCAGCTCTACTCCTCCGCAAACGAACAGCACGACTGGACCGTCATCACGCTCGAAGGCAACGCTCCAACGCAGTGTCGCGGTACTGAAGCTGGTGATGTCGGCGAGATCGGTACGCTCATCACTGGTTACGAACCTGTTCTCTTACCCCGTGAAAATGCAGATGGATCGACAAGCCTCGCGCCTCACAACCTGATTACAACTTGGTACTGGGTCTATGGAAATCCCGAGCGCCCTGTGCGCTTGACTGATCTAGAAGCGGCTTATCTCGAAAATGGTGAGTACCATCCGGGCATTATGCTCCGCTTTGATGCCAACGAAGATGGCACACTCTCCAACACCGAGCTACGCATCGACACGCCGGAGAAAGAAGACTTTGTCGCCAACCGTCTGACCCTGCTTGGCTTGGATAACCCGCGCATCGTCGGCGAAGTACAACCCTACACCGTTAGCCATGATGTTGCTGGCGGTGACTGGGCAACGAAAGACTGCGCAACCTGTCACGGTAAAGAATCCCGTGTGACAGCAGCGCTCAAAATCGCCAGTTACACCCCCGGCGGAAAAACACCTGAATTCGTCAAAGATACCAACATTTCCTTCTCTGGCGAAATCTATACAGCTGAAGATGGCGCTCTTTACTACAAACCTGCCAGCCTCAACCAGGACATCTACGTTCTTGGTCACGACTCAATTGGCTGGATCGACTGGGTCGGCATCATCATGTTCATCGGGGTCTTGTTAGGGGTAGTTGCTCACGGCGGGCTCCGCGTTTATTCTGCAATACGCATGCCGAAATCCGCGCATGAGACGAAAGAAGTCTACATGTATTCGGTCTATGAGCGCTTGTGGCACTGGCTGCAGACAGCCGCCATCGTCCTCCTGCTCTTTACCGGCCTAGTCATCCACAAGCCTGATACCTTCGGCATCTTCGGCTTTGATGGCGTTGTGATCGTCCATAATATTTTGGCGACCATTCTGGCTGTAAATGCTGCGCTCTCGCTCTTTTATCATCTTGTGAGCGGCGAAATCCAGCAATACTTGCCCCGTCCGCGCGGCTTCTTTGACCAGACCTTTACACAGGCAAAATTCTATATCGACGGTATTTTCAAGGGCGCGGAACACCCCTTCGAGAAGACCACAAAACGCAAGCTGAATCCGCTCCAGCAGATCACTTACTTCGGCATCCTGAACGTGTTGCTGCCCCTGCAAGGGATCACTGGCATCATGATCTGGGGCGCGCAACGCTGGCCTGAACTGGCTGCCAAATTGGGCGGACTGCCCTTCCTGGCCCCCTTCCACACACTGGTTGCATGGACATTCGGCTCCTTTATCGTAATGCACGTTTACTTGACCACCACCGGGCACACCCCCATGGCTGGTATCAAGTCCATGATTATGGGATGGGATGAAGTTGAAGTACACTCCCACTCTCAGGAGGAATCCTAATATGACGACTGAAACAACTACACAAGGAAAAGTTCCCTTTTTCAAAAAACTTTTCGGACGCCCTTCCAAAGAGTATTGGAATTCTTATGTGGGCGGCGTATTCCTCGGCATAGTCCTTTTCCTGTCATTCTTTTTGACAGGAAACGGGCTGGGAGCTTCAGGCGGACTGAGCCGCTATGTAGCTTACCTAACCGATCTGGTTGCTCCTGACCATGTCAACCGCGTTCCTTACCTGATTAAGATGGCAGGCGGCCCGCTCAATCCGCTGGACAACTGGATTGTGCTGGTTACTACCGGTGTCATCATCGGCGGATTCGTCTCCGGTGTCATCAACGGGCGTGCCAAATTCGAAACGAACAAGGGCCCGAATATCTCCAACCGTACACGTTGGGTTGTTGCCTTCTTTGGCGGCATGCTCTTCACCTACGGTGCACGTCTGGCTCGCGGATGCACATCCGGGCAGGCCCTTTCTGGCGGCGCAACTTTATCTGCGGGTAGCTGGGTAGTAATGTTCGCCATATTTGGTGGCGCTTACGCCCTTGCCTATTTCGTCCGCAGACTTTGGATCTAAAAGGAGCTAAACCATGATTCCTTTTCCTCTAACACTTGAACCCACCTACGGCAAGGTGATTGCCTTTCTGATCTATTTACTGATCGGTGTCGGCTTCGGTTTCGTACTCGAAAGCTCTGGTTTCAACAAATCAACTTTGC
>JBNKMO010000114.1:0-3114 GCA_050293165.1 Anaerolineales bacterium
CAGGAATTATGTCGGTTTCAAAGGGGCAGACCGAAGCTGCCAAGGCTTTAGGTTTGACCGGTTTCCAGACTTTGCGTTTGGTTATCTTTCCACAGGCGATGCGTGTTATTGTTCCGCCCTTGGCGAGCCAATATTTGAACCTGACGAAAAATACTTCTTTGGCGGTAGCAATCGGATATCCAGATTTGTTCTCGGTTGGGGGTACATCTCTCAATCAGTCAGGGCGTGCTGTCGAAGTGATCGCCTTGATGATGGGGTTGTATCTTTTCAGCAGTTTGGTGACATCTGCATTCATGAACTGGTATAACAAAAAAATCAAATTGGTGGAGCGATAATCATGACAACTTCTACATCTGAAGTCCTTGCGCCCCCCACCGAGCGATATACCATCCTGGGGTGGTTGCGAAAGAATCTCTTTGGCTCTTTCTGGGATTCTGTACTGACCCTTGTGGCAATGTGGCTAACATACGCCATGCTCAAACCTTCGTTGGTTTGGGGATTTGGTGAAGCACGCTGGCAGGTGGTCGCTGATAACCTGAAACTCTTTATGGTTGGGCGCTACCCTGCTGAAGAACTTTGGCGTGTATGGGCAGTCCTTTACCTGCTTGCCGCCGTGATTGGTTTTACATGGGCTGCCTGGGTTAAGACAAAAGAAAAGACGGCCTATGTTTTATTGGCCATCCCCGTTTTTCTGGCGCTTTTGCCCTTCACGATCAATATCCGCTTGATGATCCTTGCGCTTGATCTCTTCGGCTTGCTGGGATTTGCCTTAGGACGCGGTAGCAATCCAAAGATAAAGAACTGGTCGATTGCCTCGTTACTGCTTTACTTCCCGGTTGGGATTCTCATCATTCGCGGTTTTACAGCGGAAGAAGGCTTTATGCCGGTCGTCTCCCCCGATCTTTGGGGCGGTTTGATGTTGACGATTCTTCTGGCTGTGATCGGTATCATTTTCTCTTTCCCGATTGGTGTGTCACTTGCCTTGGGACGTCAGTCCAAGCTGCCTATCGTGAGTTGGATTTG
Organism: Anaerolineales bacterium; assembly: GCA_050293165.1. Classification (GTDB taxonomy): domain Bacteria; phylum Chloroflexota; class Anaerolineae; order Anaerolineales; family Villigracilaceae; genus Desulfolinea. The sequence goes on from JBNKMO010000114.1 coordinate 1,024, forward strand.
TATCACATTCATCGAGCTAGTACGTGGCGTGCCGCTGATTACGATCCTCTTTATGATGGATTTGATGCTGCCGCTCTTCCTTCCGGCTGGTATCCGTGTCGAGGGCGTGATTCGCGCCTTTGTCGCGATTACGCTCTTTAGCGCGGCATATATGGCAGAGAACGTGCGTGGTGGCTTGCAGTCGATCCCGCGTGGACAGTATGAAGCCGCACACGCTCTTGGTTTGAGTGGCTTCACCACGATGAGCTTTATTATTCTGCCCCAAGCCTTGCGCGCCGTAATCCCGATTTTGGTCAGCCAATTCATCGGTTTGCTGAAGGATACGACTCTCGTGATGATCTTGAGCCTTTTCGATGTCTTGGGTATCGGTAAGTCCGTTTTGGGGAATCCCGACTATATCGGAACCGCAAAAGAAGTCTATATTTTCGTCGCAGCCCTTTTCTGGGTCTTGAGCTATGCTTTATCCTATGCGAGCCAGCGACTTGAAACATCTTTAGGCGTTGGTGAACGCTAAAAGGAGAAAAAATTATGAGCGACAAACCAATTTATGAAGAACAGGAACCGATTATTGTTTGCCGTGGCGTTCAAAAATGGTATGGTGATTTTCATGCTTTACGCGGCGTAGATATGGAAGTTCGTAAAGGCGAAGTGGTTGTTATCTTTGGGCCGTCAGGCTCGGGTAAATCGACCTTTATTCGCACGATCAACCGCCTTGAAGAACATCAGGGTGGCCAGATCATTGTGGACGGCATTGAGCTGACCCACGACATCAAAAATATTGAATCCATCCGCAAGGAAACGGGGATGGTCTTCCAGCAGTTCAATCTCTTCCCGCATCTGACCGTTTTGCAGAACGTTACGCTAGCGCCTCTGCAAGTCCGCAAAGAAGACAAGGCTGAAGCCGAAAAGACGGCGATGGAATTGCTCGAGCGCGTTGGTATTCCCGACCAGGCGGGTAAATTCCCCGGTCAGCTTTCGGGTGGACAGCAGCAGCGTGTAGCGATTGCGCGTGCGCTGGCAATGAAACCGAAGATCATGCTCTTTGATGAGCCTACCTCCGCTCTCGACCCCGAAATGATTAAAGAAGTACTCGACGTGATGATTGAGCTTGCCAAGAGTGGTATGACCATGATCGTGGTCACGCATGAAATGGGCTTTGCTCGTTCCGTGGCAGATACGCTCTACTTCTTTGACGCCGGTCAAATTGTGGAAACAGGCTCGCCTGAAGAAATTTATACCAATCCGCAGGAAGATCGCACCAAGCTCTTCCTTTCACAGATTTTGCAACACTAGAAGATCGCATACGAAAAGAGCCACCAAATACAGCATGGTGGCTCTTTTCTTTTAAATGTCGACCTTCTCTACATCATTTAAGGTCTAGCGACATGACACTTTTCTTGATAAGGGCGCTCGTTGGTTGAGTAGGTGATGCTTTTCGCCGTATCGAAACCAACAAGCGGTAAAAACGATCGAAGTTTGTGGTTTCGATACGCTCACCGCTTCGCGTCGAGCTACTCAACCACCTTTAAAAACAAAAATGTCATGTGGCTAGTTTAAGGTTAGAAATCGAAATTCCCGGCTTTTCCGCCGTTCACCCAAACCCAATAACTTCCTACAGGGAAAGTGCCCAAATTAACACTTACATCATAAGCCCGCAAAACTTGCTCGCATTCCAGATTTGGTTCTGTCAGCGCGTAGACTTCGACGAAAATATCTCCGTTTTCGTCAGGATCAGGGATTGAGACGCGTAACTCATGGCAAGGCGTTGGCAGATAACCGCTAATGTGCAGAAGTATTTCATTGGGGTCTGTGTTGCTAAAGAGCACATAGACCGAGCTAATGATTGCATTGGCACGGTTAAGGTTGTTATCTCCAAATTGGGGCAGGTAAGCCGGAGGCGTTTCTACGATTTCTGGGGTGTTTTCAATCACAAGAGTTGGTGCCAGGGTGAATTCAAACTCGGGGGGGGCTGTGTTTGCATTGGCGCATGCGGTAACGCTGAAAGCCAAAAATAAAGTAGTCCAAAAGATTCTTTTTATCATTGAATTCCTATTCTTCTAAAATTTCGACTACACCACTGCTACCATCCAC
>JBNKMO010000115.1:0-24524 GCA_050293165.1 Anaerolineales bacterium
TTCTTCTGAAATCAATTCAGGAGAATATTGTTTCTATTATTCAAATTGCAAAATTCGAAAACAAAATCTATGAAAACAAAATTTTTAACTGTTATTCTAATCATCCTTCTAATTGTTTCTTGTTCTCCAAACCAAAAATCACAAGAAATTCAAGAAGAGATAATAGCAACCTATGCTGTTGATTACACTCTTCCTAAGTGGGTTTCCCTTGGAAGCCCACCACATAACGCAACACAAATTATTTCAATAAAAGATATAACTATATGGGTGCAATCATCTAACAATGAAATATATTCTACTACTCTAAATTTCGGCTGTGATTCACATCGAATGTGTGGGGAATGGGATATTGCCACTACCCCCCCAGAGAACACCAGGAAACCTTGGGAACCTACTCGTGGAAAAGATTGCCCGTCTTTAAACCAAAATTACTCTCGCTCAATTGTAAACCCAGAAGGAATAATGAAAGAATGTATCTATGCTCCCGTGCCTGGAATAGATACAGTTGGAGACTTCTTCTTTGCTCTAATGTCAGATGGTACGATTTTATTTTTAGATAACACTCCTCCATTTGTTGCTAAGTGATCTTACGATAAATAGATTACAATTTCGGCATTCTTATCACAAAGGTAAATCATGCCCTTCATCTACCATATCACCCCCCGCACGGACTGGGAAGCTGCCCAAAAAAGTGGCAACTATCGTCCCGCCAGCCTTGAAAGCGAAGGCTTCATCCACTGCTCGACGGATGTCCAGGCTGCGCCTGTCGCGAATGCTTTTTACAGCGGGCAGACCGGCTTAGTGCTGCTCATCATTGACCCCGAACGCCTGAGCGCCAAACTTCAATGGGATCCGCCCGCGCATCCTGCGCCAGAAAATGCTCCGGCTGAATTAGGTGGAAAATTCCCGCATATCTACGGTGCGTTGAACTTGGATGCAGTGGTTGACGTGCTGAATTTTGCGCCAAATACGGATGGCGTTTTCATTTTCCCTAACTCATAATGCAAGATGACAGTCACCTTAAAGGTGACTGTCATCTCCTATAATTTCCTATGCTAAATTTCATCACCTGGTACATCACCCTCACCCTGCTGGGACTTCTCACCTTCCCTCTCACTTACCGTCTCTTCCCCAAGCTCGCGGATCGCGGTTATAGTTTTGCACGCACTCTTGGTCTGCTCGTCTGGGCGTATACGTTTTGGATGCTGGCGTCGCTCGGGGTCGCACAAAACGACATCGGCGGGATATTGCTGGGGCTGGCGATTTTGGCGGGATTAAGTCTCTTTGCAGGCGCCAAATCGACAAACGGAAACAAATCCACAGGCGAGCGAATCGGCGAAGCCTTCCAATGGATGCGCGAAAACCGGAAGCTTATCCTGAATGTTGAAATCCTTTTCCTGCTCGCTTTCGCCTTTATCGCCATCATCCGCGCAGCAAATCCCGAAGCGCTTGGCACCGAAAAACCGATGGAATTGGCTTTCATCAACGCCATCCTGCGCTCGCCGACTTTCCCGCCGCGCGACCCGTGGCTGAGTGGTTACGCGATCTCTTATTATCATTTTGGCTATATCATCACTGCCATGATCGCAAAAATCACCGCAACGGCTGGCAGCGTTGCCTTCAACCTGATGCTGGCGCTGGTTTTCGCACTCTCGGCGGTTGGCAGCTACGGCATCCTCTACAACCTGCTTGCCAATACGCAACAGGCAATACGCAATTCTTTTCTCGCCCCCCTTTTCTTATTACTCGTTTCTAATTTTGAAGGCTTTCTCGAAATCCTGCACCAGAACGGCATCTTTTGGAACAGTAACCCAAAGAATTTCTGGACATGGCTCGACATGAAAGAACTCAGCCAAGACCCCGCCACGCTGGGGCAAATCCCCGACCGTTTTTGGTGGTGGTGGCGGGCTTCGCGTGTCATTCAAGACTACGACCTGCTTGGCAACTTCCGCGAAACCATCGACGAGTTCCCTGCCTTCTCACATGTGCTCGGCGACCTGCATCCGCATGTGTTGGCGATGCCTTTTGCCTTGCTGGCCGTAGCGCTCGCACTCTATATTTTTAAGGGCGGCTGGCAGGGTGAAACGCGCATCTTCGGTTATCGTTTTCACATTAAACCAGTCGGTATTTTCAGCGTGGCACTCGTGCTGGGCGGCATCGCCTTCCTGAATACCTGGGACATCCTGATCGCTGCCGCACTGGTCGCATCCGCCTACACCTTCGCACGCGCCCACGTCGATGGCTGGCGTTGGGAACGCCTCGAAGACTTCCTGTTCTTTGGTTTCTTCACAGGCATCTCCGCCATCCTGCTCTACCTGCCCTTCTATCTTGGATTCTCATCACAAGCGGGCGGCATTTTGCCCAACCTGATGAATCCCACACGCGGCGCACATCTCTGGGTCATGTTTGGGACATTGCTGATCCCGATCCTGCTCTGGCTTTTGGATTTGGTACGCAGCAAAAAGCATTCTCCGAACTGGACACTCGGATTCGCGCTTGCCCTCGGCTTGCCCATCCTCCTTTGGCTTCTCTCCTGGCTCCTGGCATTTATCGTCTCCCTGCTCGACCCAAGCTTGGCAGCTTCCCTAATCCAATGGCAGGGGTTGACTACCCTCGGCGAAGTCTTTACGGCAACCAGCGCACGCCGCATCGAATATATCGGCGGGGCACTGACCCTCTTTGTGCTGATGAGTGGGATATTTGCGTTTTTGTTTTCAAAGCCCCTGCCCTCATCCCAGCCTTCCCCCGAAGAGGGAAGGAGAAAATTCTCCCTCCCTTGGGGGGAGTTAGAGGAAGGCTTCGTCTTATTGATCGCCATCCTTGCCAGCCTGCTCGTCCTCGCTCCGGAATACGTTTACCTGCGCGACCAATTCGGCACGCGCATGAACACCATCTTCAAGTTCTACTATCAGGCATGGATATTGTGGAGCATCGCTGCTGCCTACGGCACAGCAACGCTCTTTACAAAATCACGCGGGGTGATGCGTGGCATAAACATTATGCTGCTCAGTTTTGTGATCGTTGCCGGGCTGGTCTATCCCTTCTACGCTTTCAACAGTAAAACCAACGGACTCCAACCCCATACGTGGACTCTTGATGGCGCTGCCTATCTTGTCAATACTCCTGATGAAGCCGCTGCTATCGCCTGGCTGCAAAACGCATCCGATGGATTCGTACTTGAAGCCGTCCCTGCCGCAGGAGGCAGCTATACAGGTTCAGCGCGTATTTCCACCAATACAGGTCTTCCCGCCGTGCTTGGTTGGATTGGACACGAATCCCAATGGCGTGGTGGCTACGAGGAGATGGGTTCACGTCAAGCCGATATTGAGACCATCTACACTGCCACAGACTGGGACACTACGCAAGCATTGCTGGAGAAATACCACGTTGGTTATGTCGTTGTCGGCCAATTGGAGAGGAATACATACGCAGTCAGGGTAGAAAAATTTGAGCGTTATCTGAAACCCGTTTTTTCACAGGGCATTACAACCATCTACGCGGTACCCTAGTTGAAACAAAGCGAAACAAAAAGCCCCTGATGAATATTCATCAGGGGCTTCGTTTTATATGATGTTAGGCTAGTTTTAGTTTGCTGAAGCCTGTCTCAACTTGCGAGCAAAGAAGATCACCGCAAGCAGGAGCACCATCATCCCAAGTAAACCAGGGATGCCAACATCGTCCGCGAAACCGGTATTGCTCAATTCGTTGGGCAGAGTCGCCAGAGGTGTTGTCTGGATGGCCTCCGCGGCCAGCGTCAGCGCGGCAGCAACAGTACCCGTCGCCGCAATATCAGGCGTAGCTGTTGGGGTATCGGTAGCAACTGCAATCACGGGCGTCGGGCTGGCAGTCGGCGATGCAACAACAGTGGGTGATGCCTGGGCAACCAACGCTGCCGCTGCAGCATCAGCAGTTTCGGTCAACATCTGCGCAACCTGCGTGTTTTGCGCAACACGGGTCGCATCGGCATCCGCAGCTTGTTGTTTCTGTCTGGGAGCGAGTACCAATGCATAAACAGCCACACAGATCAGAGATAAAAGAATAATCCCGCCCAAAACACTTGCGGCGATGATAAAGGTGCGATTACTGGACTCTTCCTCGAATTCTTCTTCGTTCTCAGGGAAGGCCATATCATTGTCGTCAAAAATTGCCATAGCTACTCTCTCCTCTTTTTTATGGAATTATATTATCCCAATACTTCCAAGTTTACCAGAGGAACGGTAATTTGTTCCCCATTTTCCAGCTTTACTTTACCTGAAGTTACACGCAGCCCATTCGGTAGCAACTGCTGTATAGCAGGCAGGCTGACCAGCGTTCCCACAGCGCCCGCCTGAGGTGCACGCAGCAAGCGCACAGATTGACCGGGTGCAAAGCTCTCTACATCACGCGGCTCAGGAGGCAGGTTCGTTTGCGGCAGCGGGATCACCACTTCAGGCCGCGTCCCCTTATAGCGATTCAACGTATCTGCGTTCAAAGAGACATTATCACGCTGCCCGTTCGTACTCAGTATCTTGAAAGCAGCCGCATTCATAGACTGCTTACCAATCATATCTGTCACGATAATGGGAAAAGGCATTTTGCGCGCCAAGCCAAGCAAAGATGGGTGCAGGCTGGACAGGATCAGCCCTCGGGCTGTGATATCTGCCGCTGCTTTTAGGCTTTCCGCATCCTGACAGGATCCCGCCAAAAGAACAAGGCTGCGGAGACTGATGTCCAATTGGCTTGCTGCCAATATTTCGTTCGGTTTCTGGGCAAGAACGTGTAAACGTCCCCGATCAATTTTCCCATTTCCCCAAATGCCCTGAATCAGCCCCCCCACTTCCTGAATCACAACCCCGCGATTGGGAATGACCTCAATCACCTGGCCGGAGATACCAGCCTTGAGATGAAAATCTCTCTGTGAGATGTCAATCAATATCTGTCCACCGCCTATTGCGACAACTCGCCCACTCTGACGAACTTTGATCTGTCGTGGAATCAGACCCTTGCTGGTTGCAACAACAGTTCCTTCATCCACTTCTTCGTCAACTCGTAAGCCGATCATCTTCTCAGCAGCGGCAGGGCTAATGCTCAAGAGACGCGCTACGTCGATCAGATGGTGGCTATGCGAGAAGGATGCCTCGGCAATTACATCGGTTGCGGCAACTTTTTGATTGAGTTTAACGATCACTTCGCCATCAACAGGCAAAATCCGTTTACGGATGATCGTAGTAAGAGCAAGATGATGAGTTACAGGCGCAAGCATAGTCTAGCCTCCCAGACTCCAGAGCCATTTTTTGATCAGATCGCGACGACGCACATTGTCCTCTGTAAATTCAAGGGGACGTCCACGTCCATCTATGACAATGCCCAAGGAGCTTCCACCAACCTTCATGGAGATTTTCTTGCCTGGGCCTATGCCAATATCAGCACGATGTTGAGGTTGCAGGTTCAAGTCACCAACTTCACCAAGTTTGAGCGGCAGTACTTCAAAGCCGCCTTGCTTAACATCCACAGAGCTGATAGAGCCATCCGGACGACGCAAGCTGGCTTTGAGAATAGGTGTCCCATAGCGAGCTGTGCTAAGCGGAGAAATAACGGTTGCCAGATTGCTAAACGCACCTGTTTCGAGCGCCTGCACGGGCAGAATAGTGTTCACTGTTGCGGCTGCACCAAGGGCTGAAAGCAGGTTGTTCTGATCCAAAATAATGGTGTTTATGCCAGTCGGTTGTATGGCATCCAGCAGGATGAGCAAACTTTGTCCCGGGGTAGGCGCGTTTGAAATAACACTGCCTCCGGCAATAATTACTTCAAATAACGGAAGCAAATCTTTCTTAAGCGTGGGCACGTCGGTCGGGATGCTGCGCTGAACCTGCGCGAGAGCGATCCGCAGCGCTTCACGCCCGAGGGCTTGTTCCATCTGCAATTCATCTTTTGTTGCGGGGATACTCGTGGGGTAAAGCGCTTTGGTGTAGACATAGTCGCTAATCCGCTCCGGCGAAATATCCATTGTCAGCCAGCGCGAAATTTTCTCGGAATCGGTGTAGTCCAGTAATTCAGCAGCGTTCGCTCCCATGCCAAACTGTGGATAGGTCTTGGAGAAAAGACGGTCACCAAAACCTGCCGTGATCGTAGCCGCAGAGGCACCAAGATTGACAGACAGGACGGCTTTGCCCTCACCATATAATTTGCTTAACAGATGAATGATGCGCCCTTCGGTGAAAACAGAGGGCAACATATGACCGCCTGTCCATGTATCTACGTCATCAACGCCTGCAAGCTGGGATTTACGGACAAAAACAAGCGCGTGCGCGAGTTCTTTGCGTGCTGCCAGGAGGTCTTCTGTCTCGATAGAGGGACGGATATTCGGGGCTGTGTACAAGCCACTGCTGAGCGGGCCAAGCAATTCCTGTACGTCATCGGCCATTTCTTTATTGCCCGCAAAGATGACTATTGGTCGTTTATCTTTGGGCATTAGGTACGTGGCAAGCCCAATGATTTCGATCAGTTTTTGGAGAGATTTCGAGGCCCCGCCGTCGGTTCCCCCCGCGATGATGATAAGGTCGGGGTTAGCTTTTAGAACAGCGTCAATCTGCTCTTCGGCTGGGCGAACATCGTTGAGACTAAGGGTTTCGACGATGCGCGCATAGGTGGTTTCGGCAAGATTTTTGGCACTCTCCAAAGAAACATCAGAGAGCAAACCCGCCACAACTGCTCGCAAAGGCGGCCCGGCAGAGATGGTTGCCGTGATCGCATCCACCCCACTGCCATCCGTCTGAACGGAGGTGAGGATATGACCATCGTTATCAATGAATGTACGCCCTGTGATCTCTTCCAATTTGGCAATCGCATCACCAACGCCAGAGAGAACATCGTTCACAGGGGCATATACCGAACTGAGCGCTTGCCCAATTGCTATAAAACGATAGCGCCCATCGACGATATCGAAAAGCATGGCTCGTGTCGTGGCGGAGCCAATATCAATAGCCAGTACAGAATCGCTGTCGATTACGGAAGCCATAATGTTTTTAGTGATCCTAGAAAACTAATTATGAAGTCAAGGCGTTCAATCAACGCCATGAGCGCGGCAGAGTAAATGCCTGCGAAAAGAACACCAAAGGTGGTGGCAATAAAAGCGCCACCAATCAGCGAGAAAACTCTGATAACGGGATTACGCTTATATTCTCCAGCATCACCGCGTTTGGCGGTAAATTGGAAGTAGATCAAGGTTGAGATCGTGCCAAAGAGCATCAAGCTCGCTTCAACAAAGCGTAAACCGACAGAAGAATCGCGCTGTGCAGCGAGACTCAAGTCGAAGGCATTGATGGCTGCCATCACCTGCGGGATGAGCGTCCCCATGACTGCGCCGCCAATTGCAACTGCGGTACCCACCCCTACCATAAAGGCGACAGGGGGTGTCCCCACTTTCGAGAAGGCAGGAACTGCCTTGGTAAGCAATAATAAGGCCAAAAATGCGGGGAAGATAGCAACCATTTTCTCATTTGGCTGACCAAAGAGCAAAGGACGTAACAACTGCGGCGAAATTACCTGATGCCAAGCAACGGAGGCAACATAGCCCGCCGAGACACCAACGAAAATATAGATCGCAGCACGGAAGAATATATGATCCCCGATTAAATATGAAAGCACACAGATCGTCAGGATGAAGGCAACCAGCCCCGAAAGAAATTCAGGAGAAAAAGACATCTTATTCATCCTCCTTTTCTAGTTTCTGACGCGCACGCAACCCTGCAACAAAGTTCAAGACAGCTCCCAGTATGATCATAATCTCGGCGGCGAAGAGCCCGAGACTGTAAGAATCCCAGTATTTGCGTCCCAAGCCACTTTGTCCTTGCAGGCGTTCATAGGTGGCGCCACCTGAAAGGCCACTGACCAAGCCATCCAATTGAGTGGAGGCATAGTAGGGGTAGATGATCGGTTCGGCTTGTGCGCTAATTGCCATCAAAAATGGTATTGGTGTTGAAGAAGCATTCAGGGGAACGGAAGCCTGTTCAATCCAGGTGCGTCCCTTTTCCACATCATCGGTCAGAACAACGACGACCGAAAAATCCGTAATATTGGAAATTCCACTCAGGGGCGCATAATCCCAGAAGGAGGTTCCGTCGAGTTGTCCGGCAATCGCAAAACGCGGATTGCTGACAAAGCTCAACATACCGGATGCGCCGCCTGGCAAATAGCCCATATTCAGGTAATCAGCGCCATGCTGATACTGATGCTGGCTTTGTGTTTCCTGAAGGAAACGTTCGGCAAGCGCTGGACCATTCGGCGTCGTAGAGAGAAGCGCGAGTTTCAAACCGCGCAACATCAGGTGGTCTACCAAAGGCGCTGCAGCAGCCTGCATTTCGGCAGATAAACCTGCTTCATAATCGAAAACAAGCAACGCCGTCCCTGCAGCGGGTAATTGATTGACGACATCCACTGCATCGCCAATTTCGGGAACGGCAATATTCGGTGAGGGGATGATTTCTTTTGGTGAGAGCAACGAGCCAACAATCACAAATAACATCAAGGCAGCGACAATCCAGCGCAAAAGCGGGATTGATACCGGAGCATTCGTGCTGTGTTGCGGAGCGGCTTCAGTCTCGCTGGCTAAAATTCTTTCCAATAAAACCGCGCCGCTCTGCTGACTCTCACTGACTTGCAGCTTGACAGCATGTGCACGAGGTTTGTTTTTCGGTCCCATGCCAGTCCCAACTGGCAAAATACCATTCAAGCCTGCTAATGGGCCCGAAGCAACAACATGCTCTTCATCAGCTCTATCAGAAGAGACAACCGATGCCACAGGGCGCATTGCTTGCACCCAACTCGGCAACTCAGCGCCGGAAAGGTCTGTTTCTGCGGCAGGCGATGTCGCTGCCGCATCTTCTTTTTCGGAAGCAAGATCATCCGGCCCCAAACTCGAAAGCCAATCGGGCATTTCGATGCCAAAGATCTCGTCGGTCTCGTCATCAGGGAGGGGAGCACTAGCATCTACAAAAGCGGGGCTGGAAGCCAACTCTTCTGAAGCGCTTTCTTTTTCGGCAACATCATCGATCACAGGCAAGGAATTTAACCATTCAGGAGTTTCATCAGCAGCTTCAAGATCGGATGCAAGGTCTGCTTCTTGACTACTTTCAGCCTCAGAAGATGAGCCGGTGGTCGGCTCACCTACACGAGACAGCCAATCAGGCGCATCATCCGCTGATTCAGCACCAGACGCCTCGCCCTCCTGTGCACTTGCTTCCGTTGAAAAAATGTCTTCCCGCAGAGTTTTTTCTTCCGTTTCACCTGCGCCCTGCAAATTCGCCAACCAATCCGGCAAATCTCCACCCGATTCAATGGGCAAATCCCCCGTCAACGCAGGTGTGTATTCTGTTTCTGGTTCATTGACAGGCGTTTCAACACTCGGCTCTTCATCCGCCTGCAAGCTTGTCATCCAGTCTGGAAGGTCATCGCTTGCTTCAGCAGGAGCAAGTTCTTTATCCGCTTCTAAACCAGCACCCAACTCAGAGAGAGGTTCACTTTCATCAGCAGGTTCCTCACCAGACATCCAATCCGGAAGGTCATCACTGATGATCTCGGAAGCGGTTTCAAGGGTAGATTCTTCGTCCGAAAGCCAGTCGGGGAGATCATCATCAGATACAATTGTTTCAGCTTCAGGAAGAGTTTCTTCTTCAGCCTGTAAAGCGGCATCCAATTCAGAGAGAGATTCACTTGCTTCAGCGGAAACCACATCAGGCGTAGTGTCATCTCCAGAAAGCCAATCAGGCAAGTCATCAGAGGCTGCTTCTGCCTCTTCAACTTGTGGCGCAGACATCCAATCCGGAAGGTCGTCGCTGGATGCTTCGGGAGCGGCTTCAGGGGCAGATTCTTCGCCCGAAAGCCAATCGGGTAAGCTATCGTCAGAGGCGGCTTCTGGAACGGTTTCGTCAGCAGTCTGTAAATTTTCTATCCAATCGGGGAGGTCATCGTTAGCAGGGGAAAGCTCCGTGTCTGGCGTTTCAGCAACAGGTGTTTCTGGCGCTGCTTGTGAAGGCATGGGGAAGTCTTCATCGGAAACTTCACCGACAGATTGAAGGTTCGCCATCCAATCGGGGAGCTCGTCGTTAGCGTCACCGAAATCAGGTGTGGCATCCGCCTGAGGCGCGGGAGCAGGTACGGAGGCGGGCGTCTCGGTGGAGGCTTCTGCTTCTTCCGAAAGACGAGATAACCAATCCGGAACACCTTCATCATCGCTTGTTGTGAATGTATCGGCATCCGAACCGGATTCTTCATCTGAGACCAGGTCGGGGAGTTCATCTGGCGAGATTTGGGAATCGCCCTGCAAATTGGAAATCCAATCAGGGGATTCTTCATCAACGTCCTCTATTGGCGCAGGAGGTACATTTGCTGTGATCGGCTCGTCAGTAGCAGGGACATCTGCGGGGGCAGGGGGCTCCGGTTCTTCAGGGGCAAGATCACCTTGTAAATTAACCAGCCAGTCTGCGGCTTCTTCTTCATCGTCTTCATTTTCGCCGCTATCGTCAAGCCCAGACAACCAATCCAATGGATTGATCTCATCATTATCATTATCATTATCATTATCATCTTCGTCTGCTTCAGCAGAAAAATCGGGGATGATAGGTGCATCATCAGGCTCTGTTGCCGGGGGCGTTTCAGGTTCAGGGGTTTCTTCGGGTGCATCAGGGGTATTTTGATCTGTCTCACGAGCACGGCGCAACCAGGCAGGCAAGGCTTTTTCAAGCTCTGATGTGCTTTTTTCCGTCGGAGTCTGACCAGAAGCGATACGCTCGCCAAAGCCATTCAACTCGCTGGTGCTCTGCTTGAGCAATTGATTACATGCGCGACAGCGCTCAAGCGTATCTGGGTTCGTGGCGCCACAAACGGGGCACTGGACTGTTTCTGCCATGGTTATTTGCCCCCGTATGGACGATCAGCGCCCATCAAAACGCGTAAGCCAGTCAGCAAGGTGCCCAAGGCAACCCCAATCAAAATACCACGTGCACCACCCGTGGCAAGTGTGCCAACAATAATCGGGCGGAACAGATCTGCTATGAGTGGAAGTTGGATAAAGGGCCAGGGAGCAGCGCCTATCATCACAACGACCGCAACAAGCAAAAAGATGATGCTCATCAAGTCACTACGGCGGCGTAAAAGGCGAATGGCAGCATAGATCAGCGTTACAGCCATGATCGCCATCAAGCTCGCTTCAACAGGAAGAATGACCGCGTTAAAAATATTGACCATCGTGGGAGAACTAGGGCTAAGCATGAAACCATAAGTGAGAGTCAATAACAAGGCTGTAATCAGAAGAAGGCTGTAGACGCGCTCTTTATCTTTTTTAACGATCTTGGTGAAGTGGACAATAATCAGGTTCGCGACACCAACAAAAACTGCTGCGCCGGCAAGAATAACAGCCCATTGGACGATTACAATACGCAACGTCCCCAAGACAGTATTCTCAAAAAAATAACCGAGGAGAACAATCAAACCAGTTCCTATGGCGATTGCTGGAGCAAAATATCGACTCATACCAACCCTGCCAAAAGCTTCATCACAGTTCCACCCAAAAGAACGACAATAATCAGCCAGCGCAACGCATCCTGAACATATAAGCTGACAACATGTGCCCTACCGCCGCCCATATAAGCGCCAGTAGCATATAATTCTTCACCAACCAATGGCTCTTGCGCACTTGCGTAGATCAATGCTTGCGCAGGGAGGGAATCAGCAGCGGAAAGCGTGAACGCATCTTGACGTTCAATGGCTTCCGTTAACAGACCAACTTCCACCCCAAATCCACCTACCAGCAAATTGGAAGAAATCTCTTCGTCGGCAATAGTTGAGAGACTCCCCGCTGCATAAGAAAAGGGCGTCAGACCAGTTACACGACCGGCCCCGAATTTGTATTGTTGATCCCTTCCAGCAGCATGATGCGCAGCACGCAGGTTATCTTGAGCAAGTACAGCCAAAGCCGCATCCCCTGTTGTTGCCACAGGGGATTTATCACTATCAGCAGCCAGTTCCACGAGGTAGCGCAGCGCACTGAGCCCTACAAAGGAGGCCATCGTACGCTCTCGAACAACATCGGCAGAACCCAATGAAAAGTGGATACGTGTTCCCTGCTCAACAGCAGTACCAACCGATTGAATAAATTTTGTAAACGCGGGAATGTTACGGAAAGAGGCTTTCACTCTATCTTTAAGCAGATAAAGCCCAATTAATAAAATTGCGCTAAAAACTACGAGAGCGAAGCCAGCAATGGCAGGTAAACGCACTGGATTATTCCTTCCTCAAAAAAGCTGCAAAAGCTCGTGTTTCTTCCGGGTCTTCCAGAAATGATGCCAAATTTCTTATATCTTGATTTTCAGTAAACGGTTGCCCAAAATAGAGTAATTGAGCACCAAGTAACGTGAACGGTTCCCCTACTTCCAACAGCCAACTAGCAAGACCTTTCAGACGAAAGCGAGACAGAGTATCTGCCCATTTTATCCAGTCTGCACTTGGCATTTTCATAGAGCAAAGTATAGCATATTTTAAGGTTTGGAAAATTCTAGCTTCGTAACAAACAAGGGTACGGAACCGTATCAGGGTGACTTTTTACCCACCCTGATTCACAAAAACTGTTTGCGTGGGGTAAGCAAATTTAACAGCTTCTTGTCCAAATTTCTCAAAAAGGGCAAGATTGATCTGTTGTTGTACATCCATATAATCATTGTAATCTGCTGAAAGGATGTAGTAAACCACTTCAAAAATGAGCGCAGAATCGCCAAACTGCTTGAAGTGAACACGGTCAAAGCGGGTAAGATCATTTTGGGTAACGATATCACGTACCCATTCCGGGATGATGCGCAGCGTCGTGGCTGGAGTCTGGTAGGTAACCCCAAAGGAAAACCCGATCCGGCGTTCGCCCATGCGTTTGTAGTTGCGAATCCGACTGTTAAGCAGATCGTTGTTCGAGAAGATCAACTGCTCGCCGGAGAGACTGCGCACGCGCGTAGTCTTCAATCCCAGTTTTTCGACAGTTCCCATATAGTCATCGACTACGATGAAATCACCGATCACAAAGGGTTGATCCAAAGCGATAGACAAAGATGCAAAAAGATCAGCAAGAATATTCTGCACCGCTAACGCAACCGCGACACTGCCAACCCCCAAACCTGTTAACAACGTTGTGATCTCAACACCTAGATTGTCCAACGCCAACAACAGCATGGCCGAGAAGAGAACTAACTTGGCAACAAAAGACAGGGCGCGGAAGGTCGTAACTTGACCAGCATCTTTTTCAATATTTTCTTCCTGATATTGCTGAAGCGAATATGTGATGAGGGAATTTCCCCAGATCGTAAGCTGCGTCAAAACAGCCAAGATTACTATTTTCGCAAACCAAGACTGAACATTCTCTGGGATAGTGAGCAACAGAGAGCCAAAATACAGTGCAAAAATTATAGTCAAAAAGAACTTTGTTTGCGTGAGTACATCAGCAATAAGATTGTCGTATTTCGTTTTAGTCTTTTTGGTAAAAGACAGGAAATACGACAGGAAAACCTTCTTAAACAGCCATAAAATAAAAATGATAAAAAGTGTCAGCGCAAGCGCCACCAGCCACTCGCGGACAGTATTATTCAAAAAGACCAATTCCAAAAAACTCACAGTGCCTCTCTTTTAATCAGCGAAATCATTCTGCTCTGCTGAAAAACCTCTCAATAATTAAATCACAGTATAGTATAAAGTGCCCTGAAATGCAGCTTTGACTTTACTATACGTACTATCAAAAACGCTTATCTTTTTTTCTTTGTAAAGATTCTATTAATAAATCACTATAGACCAGTTCGTCGCTTGACAGTCATCTCTTACTCCTGTAAAATACCGCCCAATTACAGGAAACTATTTCAAATGTCTATCTACTCATTCAACCTTATTAGCCTCGTCCTTATTAGCCTGGTCCTTATTATTGGGATCAAGGAGATGCACGTTTGGGTCACTGGCGAGGTTTTGAGCGAGTAGAAAACAAAACTAAGAGTTAGACAAGGGCTGCCCAAACGGGCAGCCCTTTTTTGTTGGTTTTAGACAGCCCCCACCCTCGCCCCACTCCCTAAAAAGGCGAGGGGCGAAACAAGGAAACTATTATGAGATCAGACATCATCAAAAAAGGTTATGACAAAGCTCCCCACCGTTCGCTATTGCGTGCGACCGGCGTCGTCGGTGAAGGGGATTTTGATAAGCCCTTTGTCGCTATCGTTAATTCTTATGTGGATATAGTACCGGGACACGTCCACCTGCAGGAATTTGGTCAGCAGGTTAAGGACGCGGTGCGCGCCTCGGGCGGTGTACCCTTCGAGTTCAACACCATTGGCGTGGACGATGGCATTGCGATGGGACACGGCGGTATGAAATTCTCACTGCCCTCGCGTGAGTTGATCGCCGACTCAGTCGAGACGATGATCGAAGCCCACCAATTCGACGCCATGATCTGCATCCCAAACTGCGACAAGATCGTACCCGGCATGTTGATGGCGGCCATGCGAATCAATATCCCGACCATCTTCATCTCAGGCGGACCAATGCCCGCAGGCAAAACGCCGGATGGCAAAGCGATCGATCTGGTCTCGGTCTTCGAGGGTGTTGGTGCTTTCTCGGCAGGCAAAATTGACGAAGAAGAATTGACCATGCTCGAAAAGTTTGCCTGCCCGTCCTGCGGCTCCTGCTCCGGGATGTTTACCGCAAACTCGATGAACTGCCTGATGGAAGCGCTCGGCTTGGCGCTGCCTTTCAACGGAACCGCTCTCGCCACCACCCCCGAACGGGAAGCGCTGGCACAGAAAGCCGCCAAACAAATTTTCACCCTGATCGAAAAAGACATCAAACCGCGTGACATTGTCACCGCCGAAGCCATCGACGACGCTTTTGCGCTCGATATGGCAATGGGCGGCTCAACGAATACAGTCTTACATACCTTAGCCTTAGCCAATGAAGCCGAAGTGGAATACACAATGGCGCGCATTGATGAAGTTGCCGCGAAGGTACCGCATATTTCCAAAGTTTCCCCTTCGGGTGCATGGCATATGGAAGATGTGCATCGTGCAGGCGGTATCCCCGCCATTTTGAACGAAGTTCAGCGTGGACGTGAGATTCTGCATTTTGACCGCATCACCGTCAGCGGCACAACGCTTGGAGAGTCGATCAAGGGCTATGACATTAAAGATGAAGAGGTCATTCGTCGTTGCGAGAATGCGCATTCGCAGCAGGGTGGTTTGGCTGTGCTCTTTGGCAATCTCGCCCCCGATGGCGCCATCGTCAAGATCGGTGGCGTGAGCAAGAATATGCTCCAATTCACCGGCACAGCGCGTGTCTACGAATCGCAAGACGCAGCGTTGGTCGGCATTCTGAGCAGCGAAGTCAAGGCTGGCGAAGTAGTCGTTATCCGCTATGAAGGGCCAAAGGGCGGCCCCGGAATGCAGGAAATGCTCTCTCCGACTTCTGCGATTATGGGCCAGGGCTTGGGCGAAAGCGTTGCGCTGATCACCGATGGTCGTTTTAGCGGTGGGACACGCGGGGCTTGCATCGGGCATGTTTCACCGGAAGCAGCAGCGGGCGGCGCAATTGGCGCACTCAAAGACGGGGATGTGATCGATATCGATTTGACGGCACGCAAGTTGAATGTACGTTTGAGTACGGAAGAAATCCAAGCCCGTTTGGATGCCCTGCCTGAGTTCCATCCAAATACAAAGAGTAAATGGCTCAAACGCTATTCCCATTTCGTGACATCCGCCGATACCGGCGCAGTGTTGAAGACTGAGTTTTAGCGATATTCCCTTGTAGTAACGACTTTAGTCGTTTGCCAAAAGGACTGAAGTCCTTACTACGAGGAGAGAAATTATTTCAAGAGGAGAAGAAATTATGAAATTGACTGGCGCAGAAATTTTGATGGAATGTATGGTGCGCGAAGGTGTGGAGGTTGCTTTTGGGTATCCCGGCGGCAATATTATGCCCGTGCATGATGCGATGTTGAAGTACCCGGTGCACCATGTCTTGACCCGTCACGAACAGGGCGCGGCCCACATGGCGGACGGATACGCTCGTGCCTCGGGCAAGGTCGGCGTTGCCATAGCAACATCTGGCCCCGGAGCGACGAATCTCGTAACCGGCATCGTGACCGCAATGATGGATTCGGTACCGATCGTTTGTATCACCGGACAGGTTTACGAACACCTGATCGGTGGCGATGCGTTTCAGGAAACTGACGTGACCGGTATTACCCTGCCCGTCACCAAGCACAACTACCTAATCACCAGCGCTGACCAGATTGCCGAAGTCGTGCGTGAAGCTTTCCACATTGCCCGCAGCGGACGGCCGGGGCCGGTTTTGATCGACTTCTGCAAAAATGCGCAACTCGAAGAGATCGAGTTTGAGTATCCCGAAGGTGAGATTTCACTGCCAGGTTACCACCCACCCACAAGAGCGCCAAAAGCTGACTTGGAAGAAGCAGTTAAATTGATCGAAGCTGCCGAACGTCCCGTCATTTTGGCAGGGCACGGCGTCCAGATGTCCGGGGCGATGGAGGAGCTGCAAATCTTCGCCACCAAGACTCAAACACCTGTTGCAATGACTCTGTTGGGGCTGGGGGCGATGCCCGCATCCAATCCGTTGAGCTTGGGCATGATGGGTATGCACGGCGAAGCCTACTGTAATGAAGCGATCCAAAACTCTGACCTGATCCTGGCTTTCGGGATGCGTTTCGATGATCGTGTGACCGGTGTCCTGAGCAAATATGCTCCGAACGCCAAGAAGATCCATGTCGAAATCGACTCCACTGAAGTCCATAAAAATGTAGCCGTTGACTTGCCGCTGATGGGCGACCTAAAAAATGTCTTAAGCGACATCATCCCCATGCTGGACGAGTACGAACACGAACCCTGGATGCAGCAGATCGACGCTTGGAAAGATGACACCAAAGAGCGCAGCATCATGTCCTGGCGCGACGATGGCAAACTCTACACCGCCCACGCTATCCGTGCTATCTGGAACGCTACCGATGGCGACTCGCTGGTTGTGACCGGCGTTGGTCAACACCAAATGTGGGCTGCCCAGTATTACGAATTCGAGAAACCCTACCGTCTGCTGACCTCCGGCGGCGCAGGCACGATGGGCTACGGACTTCCCGCTGCTTTGGGCGCATGGTTTGCCCATAAAGATGAAGATATTTGGCTAATCGACGGCGACGGCAGCTTCCAGATGACCCAGGCGGAACTCTCCACAATGGTGCAGGAAGGCGCAAACGTGAAAATCGCGCTGATGAATAACAGCTTCCTCGGGATGGTACGCCAATGGCAGGAATTCTTCTTTGATAAACGCTACGCCGCAACGCCCATTAGTGGACCTGATTTCGTTAAATTGGCAGAAGCGCACGGAATCCCGGCAAAACGTGTCACCAAACCGGAAGAAGCAATGGATGCCATTAAATTTGCCCAAGAGACCCCCGGACCGGTTTTGATCGAGTTCCAGGTCGAAATGGAAGAAGCCGTTTATCCGATGGTACCTGCGGGTGCAGCACTGAACGAAATGTTGCGCCGCCCGATCAAGAAATAGGATGTATGAATTTGCGAGGAAGACTTTAGCCTGACGAAGCAATCTCACCTAATATGAGACTGCTTCGTCGCAAGAGCACGCTCCTCGCAGGATCATGCTTAGCAAATAGGAGAATTTGAAATGGATCATACAATCGTTGCTTTAGTCGAAGACAAACCCGGTGTGCTGAACCGTGTCGCATCGTTATTCCGCCGCCGTAATTTCAATATCAAATCATTAAACGTTGGCAATTCTGAAACCCCGCATGTTTCGCGCATGACCATCACCGTTGATGGCAAGGTAGACGCCAGAATCGTGGAAGCCAACCTGTATAAACTCGTCAACGTGATCGACGTGCAGGATGTCACCAACGAGCCAGCCGTCGTACGTGAATTGGCGATGATCAAGGTTAACGCCACGCCCGCTCAACGAGCAGAAGTTGCCAGCTTAGCCGGCATCTTCCGTGGCAATATCGTCGATGTTGCATCTGACTCGATGACCGTCGAAATGACCGGTAACCAGGAAAAGATCGCCGGTCTGGTTGAATTGCTCGGTCAATTCGGCATTCTCGAAATGGTACGCACAGGCAATATCGCCATGATGCGCGGTGATATGAGCGGGAAGCGTTATTCCCCCGAAGCGAATTAGGCGTGAAGCGTGAACCGTGATGCGTGATTGATTTCACGTTTTACGTTTCACGCTTCAAAGTTTTTGACACTAACAAACTGACAAAGCAAGACAGATAAAAAAAACAATCATTAATAAGGAAAACTATTATGGCAAAGATGAACTTTGGCGGCGTTGAAGAAACCGTCGTCACCCGTGAAGAATTCACTCTCGAAAAAGCACGCGAAGTGCTCAAAGACGAAGTCGTCGCAGTTTTAGGTTACGGCGTGCAGGGACCTGCGCAATCGTTGAATATGCGCGATAACGGCATCAACGTCATCGTTGGGCAGCGCAAAGGTTCCGCTAACTGGGATAAAGCCATCGAAGATGGCTGGGTTGAAGGCGAAACTCTTTTCTCCCTCGAAGAAGCTGCCGAACGCGGCACCGTCATTCAATACCTGCTTTCCGATGCAGGCCAAAAAGCCCAGTGGCCCACCCTCGGCGAAATGCTCAACGAAGGCGATATGCTCTACTTCTCACACGGTTTCGGCGTCACCTATCGTGAACAAACCGGCATCGTTCCTCCCGAAAACGTGGATGTCGCATTGGTTGCGCCCAAAGGCTCAGGCACCAGTGTGCGCCGTAACTTCCTCGATGGCTCTGGCATCAACGCCAGCTATGCTGTTCATCAGGATGCTACCGGCAAAGCTGAAGAGCGCACCATTGCCCTCGGCATCGCCATCGGGGCAGGCTATCTCTTCCCGACCACATTCGAAAAAGAAGTCTACAGCGACCTGACCGGTGAGCGCGGTATCCTGATCGGCGCGCTCAGTGGCGTGATGGAAGCTCAGTACAACGTGCTACGCAAGAACGGTCACAGCCCCAGCGAAGCCTTCAACGAAACCGTCGAAGAGCTGACCCAGTCGCTCATCCGTCTCGTCGCCGAAAACGGCATGGACTGGATGTACGCCAACTGCTCCACCACCGCCCAGCGTGGCGCCCTCGATTGGCATCCCAAATTCCGTGATGCCGTTGCCCCCGTCTTCGAAGAACTCTACGAAAGCGTCAAGAACGGCACCGAATGCCGCGTAACGCTTGAAAAGAACGGTGATCCCAATTATCGCGAAGGTCTCGAAGAAGAATTGAGCGTCATGCACAATTCCGAGATGTGGCAGGCAGGCGCCACCGTCCGCTCCCTGCGCCCTGAAAACGCTAAGAAATAGAGAAAAGATAATTAGATGATTAGAGAGTAGTCAGTCTCTGAGCGGAGGGCTGAACGAAGAGAAGCCCGCAGTCGAAGAGCGTATTTACAAGTAACCCGTCCTTCGACTACACCTACGTTCTGCTACGGTTCCGCTCAGGAACTACTCTCTAATATCTCTTCTCTACTCTCTACAAAAAAGGAAAACCTTATGAAAGACAATTACGTCCGAATTTTTGACACAACGCTGCGAGACGGCGAACAATCCCCCGGCGCATCCCTGACCTCGAATGAAAAACTCGAGATCGCCCGTGGGCTTGCCCGTCTCGGCGTGGACGTGATGGAAGCCGGCTTCCCTGCTGCTTCGCCCGATGACCTCGAAGCGGTGCGTCGCATCGCTCAAGAAGTCGGCAACAGTGACGATGGCGAGCCGCCCATTATCTGTGGTTTGGCACGCACCACCAAATCAGACATTGATGCCGCCTGGGAAGCCGTGCGCCATGCCAAAAATCCCCGCATCCACACCTTCCTGGCAACTTCCCCGATCCACATGAAGCATAAACTGCGCATGGATCCCGAAGAAGTCGTTGATAAGGTCAAAGAAATGGTCGGCTACGCCAAAACGCTCTGCGACGACATCGAATTTTCGCCCGAAGATGCCGGGCGCAGCGAACCCGAATTTCTCTACCTTGTACTGGGCGAAGCCATCAAAGCAGGCGCAACCACGCTCAATATCCCCGACACTGTTGGTTATACGACGCCAGACGAATTCGGCGCACTGATCGCTGGCATCATCGAAAACACGCCTGGCATTGAGAACACGACTGTCTCTGTCCACTGCCACAATGACCTCGGTCTCGCCACCGCCAACACCCTGGCGGGCTTGGCGGCGGGCGCACGTCAGGCCGAAGTGACCATCAACGGCATCGGCGAGCGAGCGGGCAACACCTCCCTCGAAGAAGTTGCCATGGCAATCCAGACCCGTCCGCAAACGTACAATCTCGAAACGGGCATCGACTCCACGCAGATCACCCGCATGAGCCGCACCGTCTCCAACTACACCGGCATGAGCGTCCAGCCCAACAAAGCCATCGTCGGCGCCAACGCCTTCGCTCACGAAGCTGGCATCCATCAGGACGGCATGCTCAAGCACCAGTCCACCTACGAAATCATGACCCCTGAAACGGTCGGTCTAAACCGCTCCAGCCTCGTGCTCGGCAAACACTCCGGTCGCCATGCCCTCAAGGTTCGCCTCGCCGAACTTGGCTACGAAGTGGATGACGAAAAACTGCGCTCTATCTTCAAACGCTTCAAAGACCTCGCTGATAAAAAGAAAGTCATTGCAGATGCGGATCTGGAAGCGCTCGCCGAAGATCAGGTCTACCAGACCAAAGAGCATTACCGTTTGGATGACTTGCAAGTTGCGTCCGGGACGATGGGCATGCCTACCGCTACCGTACGTTTGTTCGGCCCCGATGGGAATCTCCACACCCACGCCGCCATCGGCACGGGTCCCGTGGACGCCACCTACAAAGCCATCGACGCCATCGTCCAGATGCCGAACATCTTACTGGAATTCCACATCGACGCCGTCACCGAAGGCATCGACGCCATCGGCGAAGTAACCGTGCGCCTGAAACCCGAGAACGGCAGCGTCCCCAAACGGACATCGCCCCAAAGCGGCATGGAACGTCGCCGCACCTTTGGCGGCTACGGCGCCCACACCGACATCATCGTCGCCAGTGCCAGAGCCTACATCTCTGGCTTGAACAAACTACTCACCGCCAGCGGACGCTATGGCGACGTCGAAGAAGTTGCCAGCGAAGTTGGAGCCGCCAGTTCCTGAGCGGAACGAGCGACAGCGAGAGTAGTCGAAGGACGGTTCTCGCAAACCCCGCACTTACCCTATGCGCTACGCTCAGAAATTGTAAGTACTAAAAACAGGAGAATAAATATGAAGAAACAGGAAACACCCCAAACCGAAGAACACATGATGGAAACCTTCCCCGAACCACAGGGAATGCCAACCAGTTGGCAAGAACACGATGTCGCTACAGCCAAATACCGCCTGATGAAACAAGCAGAGCAAGCTGCCAAAGTTGCAGAAGACGAAATCGAATTCAGCACCGATGCCGAAAAAGCAGCCCACATGATGGAGAAATTCCCGTCGCTGAAAATCGAGCCCGAAGAATGGCACTGCAATACTTGTAAGTAAGACTTCAGAAATTAGACCTTAGACTTCAGGAACTAGACTTTAGCGTTATTTTCTTTTTCCTTTGTAGTAAGGGCTTTAGCCCTTAGCGACTGAAGTCGCCACTACGAGGGCAAAGCTGATAGCTGATGTCTAACAGCTAAAAACTATGAATCCAAAAACCCTCTTTGAAAAAATCTGGGAGTCGCATCTCGTTGCCGAGAGTGACGATGCACCTTCCATCATTTACATTGACCTGCACCTCGTCCACGAGGTGACCTCGCCCCAAGCCTTTAGCGGTTTGCGTGAAAAGGGACTGAAAGTCCGCCGCCCGGAACGCACCATCGGGACAATGGATCACTCCATCCCGACCATCTCACTCGACCTGAACAACGCCGATGCGATGGGCACGCAGCAACTGCATCAATTTACCGCCAACTGCGAAGAATTTGGTATCGACCACTACGGCGTGGACAACCCCAACCGTGGCATCGTGCACGTCATCGGACCCGAGCAGGGCTTCACCCAACCCGGGCAGACCATCGTCTGTGGCGACAGCCACACCGCCACGCACGGTGCTTTCGGCGCTCTGGCTTTCGGCATTGGCACCTCCGAAGTGGAGCATGTGCTTGCCACGCAGTCGCTGCTGCAAAACCGCCCGAAGACCTGCCTCGTAAAATTTGAAGGTGAACTTCAACCCGGCGTGACCGCCAAAGACATGATCCTTGCCCTGATCGCCAAGATCGGCATCGGCGGCGGGACAGGCTATATTTTCGAGTACGCTGGTGACGCTGTGAAGGCGCTCAATATGGAAGAGCGCATGACGCTCTGCAACATGTCCATCGAAGGCGGCGCACGAGCAGGTATGGTTGCTCCCGACGAAACCACTTTCGAGTATCTCAAAGGTCGCCCCCAAGCCCCACAGGGCGCTGACTGGGATGCCGCAGTCGAACGCTGGAAGCAGCTCCCCTCCGACGAGGGCGCTGTCTATGACAAGACCATCACGGTCGATGTCTCCCAACTCCAGCCGATGGTTACGTTCGGAACCAATCCCGGGATGGGCACCCAGATCAATTTAACGGTACCCAGCCCAACCGACGAGCGAGACGAGGCGAAGCAATCCGCTCTCCAGAAAGCGCTCGATTACATGGATCTCCAACCTACCAGCGCCTTGGCTGGTCATCCCGTTGATGTGGTTTTCATTGGCTCCTGCACCAACTCCCGCATGACCGACCTGCGTGCGGCGGCGTCCATTCTGAAAGGGCGCAAGGTCGCCGAAGGGATGCGCCTGCTGGTGGTGCCCGGTTCCGAAAATATCCGAAAAGAAGCGGAAGCCGAGGGCATCGACCAGATCGTGCGTGATGCAGGCGGCGAATGGCGTTTTGCTGGCTGCTCAATGTGCATTGCGATGAACGGCGACAATCTCGAACCCGGGCAGTACGCTGTCAGCACCAGTAACCGCAATTTTGAAGGTCGGCAGGGCAAGGGCGGACGCACTTTCCTCGCCAGCCCGCTGACTGCCGCCGCGAGCGCTGTGACCGGCAAGCTCACCGATCCAAGAGAATTGATGTAATCCAGTTCCTGAGCGGACGCTGAGTAGCCCGAAGGGCATATCGAAGCGGTAGTCGAAGAACGGCATTTGCAAACTTGCTCTTCGACTGCGTTCTTTGCTCCGCAAAGCCCTCCGCTCAGAGACTGTAAGGAAAAATTATGGAAGCCTTTACTAAACTCACATCCAAACTGATCCCCCTGCCCCACACCGACGTCGACACTGACCAGATCATCCCCGCCCGCTACCTGAAGGTCATCGACAAAAACGGTCTAGCGGACGGACTTTTCGATAGCTGGCGTCGGCTCGATGACGGCAGCCCCAACCCAGATTTTCCGCTCAACAAAGAGGAATATCAGGGTGCGCAAATTCTGATCGCTGGCGACAACTTCGGCTGTGGATCGTCCCGTGAACATGCCCCCTGGGCGCTAATGGGATGGGGAATCCGTGCCGTCATCAGCACATCCTTTGCGGATATATTTCGGGGCAACGCCCTCAAGAACGGCTTGCTACCGTTAGTCGTCGACGAGGCGACCCACACATCCCTCTTCGACCTGACCGAAGAAGCACCTGCTGCCACCCTCGAGATTGATCTCGAATCCCAAACATTGACCCTGCCCGATGGCTCGCAAGTCAAGTTTGAGATCGACACCTTCAGCAAGACCTGTATGCTCGAAGGCATCGACCAGCTTGGTTATTTGCTGAAACACGACGAGCAGATTGCGGCGTTCGAAGAGGCGCGGGGTTGGTAGTGCGTGATGCGTGAAACGTGTTGCGTGATGACTTAACCACCATACCCTTTCAGGATACATAAACACAAAGAATGCCAAAGGAAAAAGCAGGAGTAAGCGATGAAAAAATTGTTGATACTCAATAGAAAAATGATGACTGTCGGAGGCGGCTGGTTTCCTTTTGCTGTCTTTACGATACAGGCATTTTTGAAAGATGTAGTTCACATATACGATTATTACCCTTCTGCTGACGTCCCTATGCACTTTGTTGGTGGCGTAGCAATTGCTTTTTTCGTTTCCCACTCTTTTCAGCTCCTGCCCCGTGAAGCTGTAAAACGAAGTCGTATTGTTTTACTTGAGCTTCTGCTCATTGCCAGCCTAACAGCAACAGCCGCAGTATTCTGGGAGTTCGCTGAATTTACTCTGGATCAAGTAGCAGGCACCAATATCCAAGTCAGCCTCGCCAACACAATGCAGGATTTGGCAATGGGCTTGCTTGGTGCAATTTTCTTCATATTACTACGAGCCAAACAGCTTCAGCTTGGAAAAAACGAATTAGAAGAGATCACAACTGAGTGGTTACAAGGGCAAGTGGCATAATCATCACGCTAATGACCTACGGTAAACAATTATGAAAACAAAAAAGAAGGTGACCTGGGCGCGGATGCAATTCCCCGCCCAGCGTATTTGAGAAAATTCCGT